>JAHZKE010000020.1 GCA_022600535.1 Pseudomonadota bacterium | reverse complement strand
GTTGAAATCGCGCACCATCATCGGATACGGGTGCGGTCCGGCAACGGAACCGATGACATAAAAGGTGTTATCTACATTGGTAACCCAATCGCGCAGGGCTTCGTTGAGGGCATCTTTTAATGTGCGGGAACCCGATGAAACAGGAACGACGGTTGCCCCTAACAAACGCATCCGTTGCACGTTGGGTTGTTGTCGGGCGATGTCTTCCTCGCCCATATAAACAACGCAGGGCAAGCCGGCGCGGGCGCAAACGGTAGCGGTGGCGACGCCGTGTTGTCCGGCGCCGGTTTCGGCGATGATGCGTGTTTTTTTGAGGTGTTGCGCTAATAAAATTTGCCCAACGGCGTTGTTAATTTTATGAGCACCGGTGTGGTTGAGGTCTTCACGTTTTAAGTAAATCCGTGCGCCGCCGTATTCTTCGGTTAAGCGGCGGGCAAAATAAACCGGACTGGGTCTGCCGACGTATTCTTTTAATGTGGCGTGAAATTGTTGTTGAAATTCGGCATTGTTGCGAAATTGTTCGTAGGAATGCTGCAACTCTTCTACTGCTGCGACTAAGGTTTCGGCAATGTAGCTGCCGCCAAATTCGCCAAAGCGCCCTTCTGCCGTCGGCATGGTGTAGGGCGAGGAAAATTTAGTTTGTTTGGTTACTGTCGGCATCCTGCACGCTCCGCATAAAATCCGCTATTTTATCGTAATTTTTCTGCCGTCGGTTATCTTCACAGGCAATGCCGCTGGAGGCATCTACCGCCCACGGATGTACTTGATTAATTAGTGTGCCGACATTTGCTGCTGTTAACCCGCCGGCGACAATGAGCGGGTGCGGGCAATTGGCGGGGATTTTCTGCCAATCAAAGCTTTGCCCGCTGCCGCCGGCAACTCCGGCGACGTAGGTGTCTAACAATAAGGCGCGGCAGTGCGGGTGGGCAGCGGCGGTGCGGCGAATGTCGTCCGTGCTTTGCACGTGACAGCTTTTGATATAGGGCAAGCCAAAATTGCAACAAAAATCGGCAGGTTCTTCGCCATGAAATTGCAGGGTGTGCGGTTTGAGGATGTCTATTGTTTGCCGAATTTCGGCGGCGGTGGCGTTGACAAATAAGGCAACAATTTCTACAAAGGGCGGCATTGTCGCAGCAATGGCGGCGGCAGTGCGGGCATCAATGGCAACTTTTGCCGGCGGATACAACACAAAGCCAATGGCGTCAGCGCCAGCGGCGGCGGCGGCGTGTGCGTCTGCCGGATTGGTCATGCCGCAAAATTTTACTCGGGTTCGCATTTGTTTATTTTTTTCGTGAATTTCGCAGTTGGGCGTGCGCACGGGCGCGGGCGCGTGAGTCGGTAAAGTTCGCATAACGGGGGTGGATGCTTAACAAATAACGGCTTAACGCCGGACCGACTAAATAGCCGATAATTGCCAGTGCGACCCCCATCACGAGTGCTCCTTCTAAAACAATAAGATACACTTTTCCTAACGATTGTGCAATTTCTGCATAACGACTGTTAAATTCTTCAAAGGAGAGTATTTTTTCTTCGCCGCGATGAAACAAAAATGCACCGATACTGTATTCTACATAAAAAATTGGCAGATAGGTGAATGGGTTGGAAATCCAAACGGCGACGATAGCAACGGGTAAATTGGCAAACCCCAACCAACAAAATAATGCCGCGGGGAACATTTGAAACGGCATGGGAATGCAAGTCCAAAATAAACCAATGGCTAAACCGCGTGCCAATGCTTGTTCTTTAATGGAAAATAAATGTTCGTGAACAATTTTAGCGAGTAGTTTATGTTTGCGGATATGGCGTAAATATTTGTGTTCTAACACCATTAATTGTTTGATTAAAAAACGCATTAGCGACTCTGTTCTTCTGCTGTTTGCGGCGCTTGGCGTTTTGCTGATTTTGGACGAAAGGCGGTGATTACTTTATCATCGGTTTCAATGTAGGCGGCGCCGATTAAATCTAAACAATAGGGGACGGCGGCAAAAATACCGTCTAATGTTTCGCCAATGGCTTTGGGTTGCCCGGGGAGATTGATGATTAAACAACGCCCGCGAATAACGGCGGTTTGACGCGATAAAATCGCGGTCGGTACGTACGCCAAACTGACTTGCCGCATTTGCTCGCCAAAGCCGGGGAGTTCTTTATCTGCTACTGCTAATGTTGCTTCGGGGGTAACATCGCGTACCGCGGGACCGGTGCCACCGGTGGTTAAAATCAGCTCGCAGTTTGCCGTGTCGGCGAGGGTGATTAATGTGTCTTTTATTATCTCAAATTCATCGGCGATTATTTTTTCTTCGGCATCCCACGGGGTCGTGAGTGTGCGCGTCAGCCACGCTTGCAAGGCGGGTATGCCGGCATCTTGATAAACTCCGCTACTGGCACGGTCGGAGATGGAAACTAAACCAATGCGGAGGGAGTGGGGGGAGGTCTTCATTGTTTGTGAATGTAAAAATAATTTTTTGTGTCTTCGCTCACAATGTCTAACACGAGGTGCCCTGCTTGTTTGACGAATGCCGGAATGTCTTGGCGCGAATCGCTGTCGGTGGTCAGCACGCAGAGAATTTGCCCTGCCGCTAATTGTGAAAGTGCTTTTTTAGTACGCAAGACCGGCAACGGACAGCGTAGCCCGCTCAAGTCAATTTCTTTATCGGCTAACATTATTTGTTATTCTATCGTAAATAAAGCGTGTGCACACAAAAAGAGAATTTTCCCCCTTGTTTAAATGCTTGTTTGTTCCTCTGCTAATATTGCTTGCAGTTGTTCAAAGTGATGATGGTGCGGGTAATCTTGCCATTGCTGTGCTGTTTTTTCGGCGATGGCGGCGGGGAGAATGCGTAATGGTTTGCCGCTTGCCAATGCTAACCATTGATTACGGCAGGTGTGTTCAAAATAATACATCAGGTCAAATGCTTCGGCAACGGTGGCTGCCGCAATTAATACGCCGTGACTGCGCATGACTAAAACCTTGTGCGCTCCCAATAAGGTACATTGACGGGCGGCTTCTTCTTCGGCTAATAACATGCCGCCAAAGGTGTCGTCGTAAGCAATGCGGTTATAAAAACGGCAGGCGTTTTGGTCAATGGGTAAGAGTTGCCAGTTGTCTAACGACGCACATGCCGTGGCGTACGGCATGTGCGTATGCAACAGGCAACGCGCTTGCGGTAAATGGCGGTGTAGATAACCATGCAAACACCACGCGGTGGCATCTACTTCGGCGTGGGCGGTAGTTGCTTGGCTATCTAATAATAGCAAATCGTCCGCCGAGATACGCGAAAAATGTCGCCCCCCCGGGTTCATTAAAAAATATCGCCCTGCTTCGCCGACGGCAACGCTAAAATGGTTTGCCACGCCTTCGTGTAAATTAAGCCGCGCACACCACTGGAACGCACAAGCGAGTTCTTGGCGGCGTTGTTGTTCGTCCGTCATGGGGTGTTACGACTCAACGTAATGCGGGCGAAACGACGTTTACCGCTTTGAATAACAATGCTTTGGTTGCTGGGGAGTTGATGTTTTGGATCTTTTTGCACGCTGCCGTCGACTCGTACTGCCCCTTGCTCTATTAACCTTCTGCCTTCGGTGGTGCTGGCGGCTAAGTTGGCTTGTTTGAGTAAGTAAAATAACGGCGGAATCTCGCCCGCGTGTTCAATGGTGATCTCGGGAATGTCGTCGGGTAATGCCCCGCCGCTGACATGACGGTTAAAATATTCGCCGGCGGCAGTCGCGGCAGTGCTGCCATGAAAGCGGCAGGTAATTTCTGCTGCTAACTGTTTTTTATAACCCATTGGGTTTTCACCATCCGCGCAACATTGCCGATATTCGTTTAGCGTGGTTATGCTGATTTCGGATAATAACTCATAGTAACGCCACATTAATTCATCCGAAATAGACATGATTTTTCCGTACATTTCGTTTGCTGGGTCATCTACACCGATATGATTGCCGAATGATTTTGACATTTTCTTTTCGCCGTCTAATCCTTCTAAAAGCGGCATGGTGAGAATGCACTGCCCGCTTTGCCCCGCTTGTCGTTGTAAGTCGCGTCCGACGAGTAGGTTAAATTTTTGATCGGTGCCACCTAACTCTACATCGGCGTTGAGCATGAGGGAATCGTACCCTTGCACTAAGGGGTATAAAAATTCGTGGATGGAAATGGATTGATTTTGCTGGTAACGTTTAGAAAAATCATTGCGCTCTAACATGCGGGCAACGGTGCTTTGTGCCGCTAAACGAATTAACCCCGCCGCGTCCATGCCGTCAAACCATTCGGAATTGTAGCGCACTTCGGTTTTGTCTTTATCTAATATTTTGAATGCTTGCTGAGTGTAGGTTTTGGCGTTTTCTACAATTTCAGCGCGCGATAATTGCGGGCGGGTGCTATCTCTGCCGCTGGGGTCGCCTATCATCGCGGTGAAGTCGCCGATTAAAAAAATAACGGTGTGTCCGCATTCTTGAAAGTGCCGCATTTTTTGCATCAGCACGGTATGCCCCAAATGTAAGTCGGGGGAGGTCGGGTCAAAGCCCGTTTTAATGCGTAACGGTTTGCCGCTTTTTAATTTTTCTAACAGTTCACCTGCCGGTAAAAATTCTTCTGCGCCGCGTGTTAACTGTGCGCTTAACTGTGTTAATTCTTCTTGTTTGTCCATTACTATTAATTGTAGCAGAATGCCCGCGTTCTCCTGTGGTATGATTATAGGCTATGGACAATAAACAATGGAGTTCGGTAGAAGAATCGCGGCAACGTATTAATGCGGATATTTGCCCAATTGATGAACGGATCACGGTGCCGCTTGCTGAGGCGCTGCTGGCAGTGCTGGCGGAGGATGTGATTGCTCCGTTTAATGTTCCCGGGCACGATAACTCGGCGATGGATGGTTTTGCTTGCTTACTGGCGGATGTTGGTCATGCGCAGGAGAATGTAAAAGAGATAACACTATCGGTGCAGGGTCGCGCTTTTGCCGGGCATCCTTATACGGGGGAGGCAATGGTACGTGGAGCTTGTATTAAGATTATGACCGGAGCGCAAGTGCCGGCGGGTTGCGATGTGGTCGTGCCGCAAGAAGAAACAACAATGACTGCGAATGGCGATGTGGTGATTGCCGCGAATCCACGTCGCAGTAAAGGTTTGCATATTCGTGCTGCCGGCGAAGATTTACGCCACAAGCAAGTTGCTTTAGCGGCGGGTACGCTTTGCTTCCCCGCACATATCGGTTTGCTGGCATCGCTTGGGGTTGAACGTGTTGTTATCCAACGGCGGTTGCGAGTGGCGTTTTTTTCTACCGGCGATGAGGTGCGCACGGTAGGCGAGGCACTGGGAGCGAGCGATGTTTATGATTCTAATCGTCATACGTTGCGCGCGATGATTGAACGCATGGGTTTTACGGCGGTGGATTTAGGAGTAGTGCGCGATGACCCGCAACAATTAGCCGCGGCAATGGATGCAGCAGTGGATGCAAAAACCGGATGCGCGGATGTGATTATTACCAGCGGCGGTGCCTCGGTAGGTGAGGCGGATTATATTCGCACGGTGCTTGCCGAACGCGGCGAGGTGCGCTTTTGGAAAGTTGCTATGCGCCCGGGGCGCCCGTTAGCGTACGGCAAAATTGGCGGAGTGGATTTTTTTGGTTTACCCGGTAATCCAGTGTCGGTAATGGTTTGTTTTTATCAGTTTGTGCGCGAAGCGTTATGGTTGCGTGCCGGTCGCCGCGGGAGTGCGGCACTGCCGTTATTGCCAGCGACAACAACAACGGATTTACGCCACGCGCGCGGGCGCACTGAGTTTCAGCGGGCGGTATTGGTGCAACATACTGACGGGCGGCGCACGGTAACGACAACGGGCGATCAGGGGTCGGGGATTTTATCTTCCATGACGGAGGCAAATTGTTTTATTGTGATTGCGGCAGAGTGCGAAGCGATTGCTGCCGGCGATACGGTCATGGTGCAATACTTTGAAGGATTAGTATAAACAATGTATATAATCACTTTTTTATATTTTTTCTTTTACGCTTTTTAGGGACTGCTATGCCTTTTTATGAATATCGTTGCGATGCTTGCGCTTTTCAAGATTCTTTTTTGGAGAGTATGAATGCGTCAGCACAAAAAACTTGCCCCGAATGCGGTAAAAGACGGGCGTTTAAACGCTTGATTTCTGCTGCGGGTTTTCAGCTGAAAGGCAGTGGTTGGTATGTGACTGATTTTCGCGACAACGACAAGAAAAAACCCAGCGAGAAAAAAACAGAAACCGCTACGGATAGTGCAACTAGTGCCGATAAAAAAAGCGACGCGAAAGGGGAAACAAAGAGCGAGGCAAAAAGTAGCGATAGTAAAAAAAGCGACCGCGATAGTGGCGCTAAATCTTCTGCTAATAAAAGCGAAAAAACAGAAAAGAAAAATAGCAAACGCTAAATTTTTAAAAGTCCAACTTTCTGAAGTGCTGGTTTTGGGGAGGTGTTGTTTTTCTGACGGCTTGTTGACTGTCAAGCCCTCCCCGTCAGCTACCCTCCCCTCCCTCCGTCGGAGGGGAATTTAAATCGCTCGCGTGTATTGCTTTAATGCGGGCAGCGCGAATGGCGGCAGCGATTTTATCGGACGCGGGAGGGATATTTTTTTCTTGCACGGCTTGCGCCACTGCCGCGCTGTCTACAGTTTGCGCTGCTGCTAATGCGCGGCGTAAAAAAGCCCCTTGCCGATAGGGTTGATTGGCGCGTTCGTGCCAATAATAAAAATCGGCTTCACAAACACGAAGTAACGATTCAAAGGTGGCGCTATTGTTAAAAGCACCGATGCGTGTGAGTAAATCCACTAAGGTGGCAGTGCGCATTTCTAATGCGTTGTGTACGTTGCCGTGTTCGGCGGCGATGACTTGGGCTAATTTTGTGACCGCACGCGGTAGCTTGAGGCGGTTGCAAATGTCGGCGGCTAAGAGGCGACTTTTTTGTTCGTGCCCGTGATGACTGGGGAGGATTTCCGCGGGGGTTTGCGCTTTGCCAACATCGTGCAATAAGGCGGCAAAATTTTCTGCGGCATTGGCGCCGCGGGCGGCAGCACAATCAATCACCATCATGGTATGGCGATAACTTTCGCCTTCGGGGTGATAATCTATGCGCTCGGGAACACCGACTAATGCGGCGACTTCCGGCAGTAGTTGTTGCAATGCGATACAGTCGTATAGGGCTTGCACCATTTTAGAGGGTTGCGCGGCAACTAAACCGCGGGCGAGTTCACGCCATATCCGTTCTTTGCTTAGGTGGTTGAGTTCGCCGGTGGCGACCATCTGCTGCATTAATGTCATGGTGTCGGCGGCGATTGTAAATTGCGGAAAGGTGGCGGCAAAACGGGCAACGCGCAAAATCCGTAACGGGTCTTCGGCAAAGGCGGGGGAGACATGACGCAACTGCCCTGCTGCTAAATCTTCCTGTCCGCCGTAGTAATCGATGATGTTTCCGGCGGCGTCCATCGCCATGGCATTAATGGTGAGGTCGCGGCGGATGAGGTCTTCTTTTAAGGTGACGCTGGGGGCGGCGTAAAAAGTAAAGCCGCCGTATCCGCGACCGCTCTTGCGTTCGGTGCGTGCTAAGGCGTATTCTTCCTTACTTTGCGGGTGTAAAAATACCGGAAAATGCCCGCCGACCGCTAAAAAACCTGCCGCGATCATTTGTTCGGGAGTGGCACCGACGACGACGTAGTCGTTATCGCTGCTGTCAATGCCTAATAAGGTATCGCGGACGACACCGCCAACACGATAGCAAGTGCCAGCAGGGACAGAAAAACAAGAGGGGAGCGTGTGCGACATGATTTGCCGAGCGGATTATTTGCCGCCGAGAGCATGACGATTAAGATCTGCCCGCAATATGACGAAATTGTTTATACGCATTGTTATGGCTAAACATAAAAGCCAATCCACTCTCTAACGTGGTCAGGGTGCCGACTATTTTTTCCGCATCGTTACTGCCCTTCGGACAAACCGAGGGGAAGCGTGCCGATAAACAGTTGTCGCGCGTCAGCGCATCAACAAAGGGGATTTTTTCTAATAGCGCGGCGAGTAAATAGGAGCTTTGCTGCCCCAAGGGGAATATGCGCGGCGATTGATGTAAGGCGGCGGCGGTGCGTTGGACAATTTCTTGTAACGATAACACTTCAGGTCCGCCGGCGTAGAGCACTTCGTTGTTATAAATTTCGTCTTCTAATACGTTGGCGATCATGGTGACTAAATCGCCGATGTAAATCGGTTGAAACTGTGCTTCTGCCAACGGCAACGGCAGCAACGGCAAACGTGCCATGGCGGCAAAACGGTTGATAAATTTATCTTCTCTGCCAAAAACAACAGAGGGGCGAATAATGGTGTGTTGCAAGGCATCGCAACTATGCACAATTTGCTCGCCTTTGGCTTTACTGCGTAAATAGGCACTCGGTGCCCCCGGAGAAACACCCAAGGCACTGATTTGAATCACCCGCCCGACGTTGTTTTTAATGCAACTGCTAATGACTTTGCGGACAAATTCGCTGTGCACGCGCTCAAATAAATGACTACTGCTTTCGTTGAGAATGCCGACTAAATTAATAACGACATCGCTACCGGCAAACCCTTTTTTAACGCTGCTAATTTCGTTGGGGTTGTAGCCGTAGACGTCGGTATTGGGGAGTAAGATTAAAGGCCCTTTGGCGCGTTCGCGGTCGCGCACTAAGAGAGAGAGCGAATGTCCTCGCCGCACTAATTCTGCCGCTAAACTCCTGCCGATAAAGCCGCTTCCGCCAAATAATGTAATACGCATTAACTCACCCTTGCCCCGGCACGAATGTTGTTTGCCGGTTGAATGAGGATAATTTTATCACCTTCGCCCGCTGCTAACACCATTCCTTCGGAGATACCAAAGCGCATTTTACGCGGTGCTAAGTTGGCTAAAAAGACAACTTGCTTGCCGACTAACTCGGCGGCGGTGGTAGATTTTTTAATGCCGGAAAATACTTGCCGCAAACGTCCATCGCCAACATCTAACTGCAAGCAGAGTAATTTATCTGATCCTTCTACTGCGCTGGCATCGGCAACGGTGGCAATGCGTATTTCCATTTTACTAAAATCATCAATGCTAATTGCGGGGGATTCTTTGGTTGCCGGCACTTGGGCGGTAGACGGAGTGCTAATCAGAAGTGCGGTGTCTTTTTCTTCTATGCGGGTCATTAGATGTTTGTATTTATTAATGGTGTGGTGTGGCGGCAATGGGGCGATGCCGTTTTCCTGCCATGCGTAAGGTTCTCCACTACAAAATTCACTGGTTTCTTGTGCCAACTTCGGCACGACGGGCGACAAATACCCAACTAATAAATGAAAACGCCGTAAGGCGTGGGAGCAAATGCGGTGCAGGGATTCGCGTTGATGTTGGCCGCTTGTTTTTGCCAACTCCCACGGTTTGGTGTTGTCTACTTCGGCGTTGATGGCATCGGCTTCGCGCATGATGATACGAACAACGTCTTGATAGCGACGGCGCTCGTACGCAGTGGCGATATCGGCAACGACTTCTGCTGTCAGGGCGGCTTCGTCTGCTTGTGCATCTAATTTGCTGTCAAAAAATTTATGAATAAAACCGGCACTGCGACTGGGAATGTTTAATAATTTGCCGACTAAATCGCCATTGACGCGGCGGGTAAAATCGCTTAGGTTTAAATCAATGTCCTCGATGCGCTCGCCCAATTTGCAGGCGTAGTAGTAGCGCAGGGCATCGGGTTTTAATTTGCTTTTTAAGTATTGGGCGGCGGTAATAAAGGTACCGCGCGATTTGGACATTTTTTCGCCATTGACGGTTAAAAAGCCGTGCGCAAATAAACGGGTCGGGCGGCGATAGCCGCTGTTGGCTAACATAGTGGGCCAAAACAAACCATGAAAATATAAAATATCTTTGCCGATAAAGTGATAAAGCTCGGTTTTGTTTTCATTTTCTGCTTGCCAAAAATCAGCAAATGAAATCGCGCTGTTTTTCTCGCTCAAATGGCGAAAGCTCGCCATGTAACCAATGGGGGCGTCTAACCAAACGTAAAAATATTTTTCCTCTTTTGCATCGGGAATGCGAAACCCAAAATACGGTGCATCGCGCGAAATATCCCAATCGCGCAAGCCGTCGGTTAGCCACTCGCTGAGTTTGTTTGCGGCTTCGCGTTGCATACGGGGGATGTTGTCGTTGGCGTCGGGGTTGGCAGGGTTGTCAATGTTGTCGCCAATCCATTGTTGCAGGGTTTCCTCTTCGCCCGCTAAGCGCAAAAAATAATGTAATGACGGGCGGATTTCCGGCGCCGCTCCCGACAATACCGAACGCGGATTACTGAGCTCTGTTGAACTATAAACACC
>JAHZKE010000019.1 GCA_022600535.1 Pseudomonadota bacterium | reverse complement strand
GGGGATGGCTTTATTTTCCATTGCGGCAATGGCTTGGAATAAATGCCATTGACGGTAGGTATTCATCACATGGTCATCGCCGCGGATGACGTGGGTAATTTCCATGTCAATATCGTCTACCACTGCGGCTAAATTATAGGTAGGGGCGCCATCGGCACGGGCGATAATAAAATCGTCTAATTCACTGTTGGCAACGCTCAGGGTGCTTTTAGTGGCATCGTCAAAGGTACTGTCGCCGTCTAAGGGCATTTTAAAGCGCACGGCGGGTGCCACCCCTACCGGCGGGGTGTCGTTGCTGTCGCGCCAACGGCGGTCGTATTTTGGGTTTTCGCCGCGCGCTTGTTGCGCTTGGCGTAACGCTTGTAATTCTTCGGGGCTGGCGTAACAATAATAGGCGTTGCCGTTGTCTATTAATTGTTGGATAATTGTTTGATGACGCTGGAGGTTGGCGGATTGGAACATCGGCGCGGCATCGGCGGTAATCCCCAACCAATCCATTGCGTCAATAATTGCCTGACTATGTGCGGCATCGGAACGCACTGCGTCGGTGTCTTCTATGCGTAAAAAAAACTGCCCGCCTTGTTGTTGTGCATACGCCCACGAAAATAATGCCGTGCGCGCCCCGCCGATGTGCAGGTAACCTGTTGGGCTGGGGGCAAAGCGGGTTTTAACGGGTTTCACAAGGAATGAGGAGAAAGCAAGTGTTGCAGGGCTGCAGCTTAGGCGCGAATGGCTTCCGCCCCGTTCATGTAGGGGCGCAATACTTCGGGGATGACAATACTGCCATCGGCTTGTTGGTAGTTTTCCATCACTGCGATTAATGCGCGCCCGACGGCAATGCCCGAGCCGTTTAAGGTGTGCAGGTATTCGGGTTTGGCACCGCTGCGGCGCATGCGCCCTTGCATTCGCCGTGCTTGAAAATCTTCGCAATTACTGCACGAAGATATTTCGCGGTAGGCATCCTGCCCCGGGAGCCATACTTCTATGTCGTAGGTTTTGGCGGCGGCAAAGCCGATATCGCCACTGCATAGGGCGACGGTGCGATACGGGAGTTTGAGGGCTTGTAAGACGGCTTCGGCGTTTGCGGTGAGTTCTTCTAATGCGGTGTAGGAATCTTCCGGCGCGCTGATATGTACTAATTCTACTTTTTCAAACTGGTGCTGACGCAACATGCCGCGGGTATCGCGCCCGTATGATCCGGCTTCGCGGCGAAAACAGGGAGTATGACAGACAAATTTTAAGGGGAGTTCTTCGGCGGCGACAATGCTATCGCGGACGATGTTGGTAACAACAACTTCGGCGGTGGGGATGAGATACAAGCCATCGCGCTCGGCATAAAATAAATCTTCTTCAAATTTTGGCAGTTGCCCGGTGCCGGTTAAGGTGGCGGTGTTTGCCATAAAGGGTAAATATACTTCGCGGTAGCCGTGTTGGCTAATGTGCAGGTTGAGCATAAATTGCCCTAAGGCGCGGTGCAGTTGGGCGATTTGTCCGTGCATCGCGACAAAACGCGCCGAAGTTAATTTAACCGCTAAGGGAAAATCAATTAATTGCAGTTGCTCGCCTAAGGCAACGTGGTCTTGGGCGGTAAAGTCAAATTGCGGCGGTTCTGACCAACGGCGTGCTTCAACATTGCTGCTTTCGTCTTTGCCGTCGGGTACGCTGTCGTGCAACAAATTGGGGATTTCTAATAATAAGGCGTTAAACTCGCTTTGTATTTTTTCTAAATCGCTATCTGCACTGG
The DNA here is from genome assembly GCA_022600535.1 of Pseudomonadota bacterium. Classification (GTDB taxonomy): domain Bacteria; phylum Pseudomonadota; class Gammaproteobacteria; order Tethybacterales; family Persebacteraceae; genus JAHZKE01. The sequence goes on along the minus strand of JAHZKE010000019.1, from coordinate 6,960 downwards.
TTAAGCGGGTGTTGATGGTTTCTACTTCAGCAATCATGGCGCTGGCATCTTCTTTGTTTTGTTTGGCGATACCAATGGTGCGCGATTTTTCGTTGCGTTGGGCGCGTAGTTTTTCGCATTCGCTTTGTACTTCTTTGCGGCGTTTTTCTAAAGCGCTAATGGTGGCGGTGTCAAGAGAATAACCGCGGCGTTGTAAGTTGGCGCAAACGGCGGCTAAGTCGTTGCGCAACAGATGGGGAGCAATCACACTGCTACCGCTTGCGGATCGGCGTTAATGGCTTGTAAATAACATTCTTCTAAACTGGTCGCGGTCGGATACTGCGCCCGCATTTCGCTCGGCGTGCCGGCAAAACAAATGTTGCCGTCGTGTAATACTGCCATCCGCGAACATACTTCTTCTATGTCCGATAGCGCATGTGAGGTAAAGAATAAAGTAGCACCGCGGGCGCGGAGAATATCAAACTGCCGTTTAACTAATGCTCGTGCTTTCGGGTCTAATCCGCTCATTGGTTCATCTAAGATGTAAAAATCGCGGTCTGCCATAAAGCAACCGAGTAAGCCCAATTTTTGCGTCATCCCCTTAGAAAAGGAGCGTACGGGTTTGCTGAGGGCAGAGAGGTCTAAATCTAATTCGGTAGACATCTGCTCGGCGCGTTGTTGGTCAAAGGGGGCGTTGTGCAAGCGCATCATCATCCGCAAAAATTGCCCGCCAGTGAGATAGTAAGGGGGGATAAAACGCTCAGGCAAAAATGCCAAACACTCGCGTGCTTGCGTTTTTTTGCTGTTGGTGCCGAAAACAGAGATATCGCCTGATTCGTAGTGGCAAAAATCCAACATACATTTGAGAAAAGTGCTTTTCCCCGCGCCGTTGACACCAGCAAAACCAAAAAATTCCCCTTGTTGCACCGAAAAACTTAACCCGCGCAACACCGGAATTTTATGATACGATTTGTATAAATCGGTAACTGTTAATGCTTCCATGTGACTTTATTAAGTGATTATAAAAAAACACTATTTTAGCAGTTTTTAATAATAGTTTGCCAATGTGCGAATAATTAATAACAGGGCTAACAGGGTGAGGAGGAGTAAAACGATGGTTTTATATTTTTCTTGTTGCGTCGGGTTAAAGCGTGCCGCCCCTAAGTGAATGCCCAAAAATACCAATGGCAAGGCACAGACCACGCGCACTAATATGCTGCGGTCAATCAAGTCGTAAAAGGTGGCAACGCTGATGGCGTAAATGTCGGTAATAAAAAATAAAGCAACTAATGACGCTCTTAATACAGCAACCTGTACGCCACTGTTGACTAAAAATACCATTGTCCATATACCGCCCATTGCCAGTAAGCCGTTCATAAAACCGCTAACGCAACCGGTGAGTAACCACCCCGAGGGGGCGTTGGGAATGGTAAAAAACCGCCCCGCCGCCACTAAACCGACTGCCATTAAAAGTAAGATGGCGGTGATGAGGCGCATTAATTCAATATCGGTTACGCGCAGGGCGTATTGCCCGAGCGGGCTAAATATCGCAACACTGATTAAGATACACGAGATTAAACGCCAATTAATGTGTCGCCAGATTTGTTTGACCATTTGTAAACTGGCAATGACTTCTATCACCAAGACAAAAGGAACGGCTTCGCGGGTGGGTAAAAATAAGGAAGTGCTGGCAACGACTAAGGCAGAAAGCCCAAACCCTGCATAGCCGCGAATAATAGCACCGATAAATACAATCAATAACAATAATAATAATTGCGTGCCGTTTAAGTTTGCTGCGGCGAGTAATTGCTCTAATCGCATTGACTAAGCGTTCCAGCCGCGGCGCATCATGGCAATGCCGTGTCCGCCGTGGGCAATGGCAGTGGCAATGTCTTCTTTTTCCATGCCGCCTAAAGCGTAGAGCGGAATGGAGGATTGCCGCGTGTGTTCGCCAAAGCCGTCCCAACCGATAGGCGTGGCGTTGACGTGGGTAAGGGTGGCGTTGACGGGCGACAACACGGCGTAATCTAACGTTAATGCTTCTGCTTGTGTCAGTTCGGCGGCGTTGTGACAGGAAGCACCGACCCACTCAAATGGCGGGCGTTTAGCGCACGCCATTAGACGCGCGGCACTTAAATGCACCCCGGCAGCACCGATTTGTCGGGCTAAGGTTTCGTCATCGTTAATGACCAATAAACCGCCACTGGCAAGCACTTGCTGCTGCATGGCAACTGCCAACTGTTGCCGTGCGTCTGCGGGGAGTTTTTTATCGCGGAGTTGCAATAATATCGGCTGGGCGGCAACCTGCGGCAGTTGGGCGATGGTGTTTTCTACGCCGATTAATACGGCTGCCGAGACGATACACAACGGCGGTAAGGTAAGCCATTTCCATAAACAAATACTGGCATCCAGTAATTTCGGCGGTGTTGTGCCGATTGCTTGCCATTGCCAATCTTGCCCTTCGCAACCGTCGGGTTCGCCCTGCCACTGCCATACGCGAAACACGTGCAGGGTAACGTTGGCGTGAGTGTATTGATGGGTATAGACCAACCACGGCGTGATGTCGGTGGCGGTAATCCCGATTTCTTCTTTTAATTCGCGTAATACCGCTTGTTTCGGCGTCTCATTGTTTTCTACTTTGCCGCCGGGGAATTCGTAATAATCGGGATAATAATGATTATCGGCGCTGCGTTTTTGAATGAATACGGTGTGGTTCGCGCGTTGTAAAATCCCAACAGCAGCGACAACGTGTTTCATTGCGCCGCAAAGGCATCGGTGGCGACGATAATAGCGCTGGTGATTCCTGTTTCGCTGACGGCATGCCCCGCATCGGGCACAACGATAAACTCTGCCTGCGGCAGTGCTTGGGCGAGTTCATACGCGGTTTTCATCGGCGTAACGACATCATAACGCCCTTGCACAATCACGGTGGGAATCTCTGCCAAACGCGCGGCTTCGGCGATTAACTGCCCGTCGTATTTAAAAAAACCGCCGTGAACAAAATAATGGCATTCAATTCGTGCAAATGCCAAGGCAAAATCTGCATCGTTAAATTCATCTTCGCGGGTTGGATCGGCGGCAAATGACAGGGTGGCGCCTTCCCAACGGCTCCATGCGCGCGCGCATTGCAGGCGTACGGCTGCATCATCGCCAGTTAGGCGGCGGTAGTAGGCGCTCATCATATCGCCGCGCTCCGCGGCAGGAATAGGGGCAAGGTAGTGTTGCCATAAGTCAGGGAATAACCAACTCGCCCCGTGTTGATAAAACCAGAGTAATTCTTCGCGGCGTAAGGTAAAAATGCCGCGCAGGATAATTTGGCTCACCGATTGCGGCTGATTTTCGGCGTAGGCAAGGGCTAAGGTGCTGCCCCAAGAACCACCGCACACTAACCACTTTTCTATTTTTAGATGTTGGCGTAACTTTTCAATGTCGTTGACTAAATCCCAAGTGGTGTTGGCGTGCAGTTCGGCGTGCGGGGTAGATTTGCCGCAACCGCGTTGGTCAAACAGCACGATGTGATATTTTTCGGGGTTAAATAAGCCAGCGGTGGAGGCACTGCTGCCGGCACCGGGTCCGCCGTGTAAATAAACCGCGGGTTTGCCGTTGGGGTTGCCATATTGAAAATAAGCGATGCGGTGCCCGTCGCCAACGTCCAACATGCCGCTGGCAAATGGTGCTGTTGGTGCATAGGGAGTGCGCATGTTACTAAATGCTCACACGAGTTAGGAGATTTTTTTTCCTATTTTTGCTAACGCGATACGGGTTTCGCGTACGGCATCGGCGTTTAACGAAATGGCTTTAATGCCTTCTTGCAATAACCATTCGGCAAAATCAGGATAATCGGAAGGTCCCTGTCCGCAAATGCCAACGTATTTATCCTGCGCCCGACAGGCAGAAATTGCTTGTGAAATTAACATTTTAACGGCAGGGTTGCGCTCGTCAAAGGTGTTGGCGACTAATTCGGAATCCCGATCTAATGCTAATGTTAATTGTGTGAGGTCATTAGAACCGATTGAAAATCCGTCAAAGCGTTGTAAAAAATCATCTGCCAATAATGCGTTGGATGGCACTTCGCACATCATAACAATTTTCCAATCGGGGCGTTTAATCCCGTTTGCTAATAAGGCGGCAATGACGGCATCTGCTTCGGCGACGGTGCGTACAAAGGGCGCCATAATCCACACATTATCTAAACCGATTTGCTCGCGCACGCGCAACAGCGCTTCGCATTCTAAAGCAAAGCAATCGCTAAAGCGCTCGGTAATGTAACGCGAAGCACCGCGAAAACCAATCATTGGGTTTTCTTCTATCGGTTCAAAGCGTTTGCCACCGACTAACCCCGCGTATTCGTTAGATTTAAAATCGGAGAGGCGGACAATGACTTCGCGCGGATGAAATGCCGCGGCAATGGTGGCGATGCCTTCGCTGAGTTTGCCGACATAGCACTCACGGGCATCGGCATAACCTGCCGACAAACGCCGCACTTTTTGCCGCAATTCTTCCGACAAGGTCGCATAATCTAAGGCGCAACGCGGATGAAAACCGATACTGCGGGCAATGATAAATTCTAAACGCGCTAACCCCACGCCGTCTACGGGTAAGGTGGAAAAATCAAAGGCGCTGTCGGGATTGGCAATGTTGATTTGCAATTTAATCGGCAGCGGCGGTGCTTCTGATTGAATTTCTTCTATGTTGTATTCCATCGCGCCGTCATAAATAAAACCCGTATCGCCTTCGGCACAGCAAACGCTGACGGTGCTGCCATCGCTGATCCCCTCTAAGGTATCGCCGCAACCAACCACTGCCGGCACGCCTAACTCGCGCGCGATAATGGCGGCGTGGCAGGTGCGTCCGCCACGGCGGGTAACAATGCCGCCGGCGCGTTTCATCACAGGTTCCCAATCGGGGTCGGTCATGTCGGTAATGAGGATTTCGCCTTCTTTGACCGTGTGCATGTCGCTACTGCCGCTAACGACACGCGCCGCGCCCACACCGATTTTCTGCCCGATTGCCCGCCCTTCTGCCAACACGTTGCCTTTGGCGCCAACGCGATAGCGGGTAACGGTTTGCGAAACCTGCATTTGCGATTTGACGGTTTCGGGACGCGCTTGCACAATATAAATGCCACCGTCTTTACCGTCTTTTGCCCATTCTATGTCCATGTGTCTGCCATAGTGTTTTTCAATGGAACGGGCATAACGGGCAAGTTGTAAAATATCTTCATCACTAATGCAAAAACGCTGGCGGTCGGATTCTTCTGTTTTGACCATTTTTACTGACGCACCTGCTTCGGCGATTTCGCCAAAAATCATTTTGTCGGCTTTTTCGCCTAAACTGCGGCGAATAATTGCCGAGCGATTTGCATCTAATGCAGGTTTATAGACATAAAATTCATCGGGATTGACCGCGCCCTGCACGACGCTTTCGCCTAAGCCGTAAGCGGCAGTGATAAAAACAACATCAGCAAAACCCGACTCGGTATCTAAAGTAAACATCACCCCGCTTGCCGCGCAATCGCTACGAATCATGCGTTGTATGGTGACGGATAAGGCGACTTCTTCATCGCCATAGCCGCGATGGCGGCGATAGGAAACAGCGCGGTCGGTGAACAACGAGGCGTACACTTTACGCACGGCGGCAATCAGTGCTTCGGCGCCGCAGATATTTAAAAAGGTTTCTTGTTGTCCGGCAAAGGAGGAATCGGGCAGATCTTCGGCAGTGGCAGAAGAACGCACGGCAACGGCTGTATCGGCACCGTATTCCTTGCACATTTCGGCGTAGGCGGCGCGAATGTCTTGTTCAATATCGGCGGGCAGTGGTGCTTCTTCTATCCACTGGCGAATGTCACTGCCGACTTGCGCCAGTTGGCGCGTGTCGTCTTCTTTTAAGGTTTGTAATACTTCTTGGATTTTATCGGTTAATCCGCCCTCTTTTAAAAATCGGCGATAGGCATCGGCAGTGGTTGCATACCCGCCCGGCACTTGCACGCCGGCGGCGGATAAGCCGCTGATGAGCTCGCCTAAGGAGGCGTTTTTCCCTCCCACACGTGCCAAATCGCGCAACGATAAATTTTTGAGAGGAACGATATTATTTTGATTCATAATTGCGGCAATTTGAGAATAATAAAAAATCGGATTTTACTGGAAAATGGTATTAAATACGATTTTATATGCCGAGACAAATTCGGTAAGCGACATGTTTTAATTATAGCGCATGGGAAATTTATTTATTAGAATGTTTTTTATCTAAATTGCGTAGATACGCCAAGCGCTCGGCAATTTTCTTTTCTAAACCGCGTGCACTGGGGGAATAATAACGCAAAGCAGTCATGTCGTCAGGAAAATAATGCACGCCGGCGGCGTATCCTTGTGTTTCTTCATGTGCATGGCGATAGCCGCTGCCGTGCCCGTGCTGGCGCATTAATGCGGTTGGCGCATTTTGTAAATGTGCCGGCACCGGGCGCGTTTGGTCTTTGTGAATAAATGCCCGCATTTTTTTATAGGCAGTGTAGACGGCATCGCTTTTGGGGACGGCGGCTAAATAAACGGTGGCTTGTGCCAATGCTAACTCGCCTTCGGGCGTGCCTAAACGGCGATAGGCGTCATCGGCGGCAAGGGCTAAGTTGAGGGCTTTCGGGTCGGCTAAACCAATGTCTTCGGAGGCAATGCGGATAAGACGGCGGGCAAGATAACGCGCATCTACCCCGCCATCTAACATGCGACACAACCAATATAAAGCGGCATCGGGGTCGGAACCGCGTACTGATTTATGCAGTGCTGAAATTTGATCGTAAAAATAATCGCCGCCTTTGTCAAAACGCCGCTGTTTGCCGCCGGCAGCGGCGGCAACGCTGTCGGTGCTGATTGTTTCCTCGGGTTGTAATCCTGCCGCACATTCTACAATGTTAATTAATCGGCGGGCATCGCCATCGGCAATTTGCAATAGCAAGGCGCGCGCGTCTTCGCCCGCTTGTTTGCCGGC
>JAHZKE010000018.1 GCA_022600535.1 Pseudomonadota bacterium | reverse complement strand
TGACATCGGTTACGTGATTCCTGAGGAGGGTTCTTACTATTGGGAAGATTGCCTGTGCATTCCTGTTGATGCCCCTCATCCGAAAAATGCGCATCACTTTATTAACTATTTATTAGACCAAGAAGTCGGACGTGATTTAGCCGAATACATACAATACGCCACTCCTAACGAAGCGGCGCGTCAACTAACTTCCGAAGCCTATCGCACGAACACGATTATTTTTCCGACAGAGAAAGAAATCGCGTCTTTGGAGCCAAATTTGTATTCGGATGAGAGAACCACGGAGGTTTTTGATAGCGAGTGGACGCGTGTGTTGTCTGCGTAATATTGCTTAGTGCATCTTAAAAAAGGGCGGCTTCCAGTTAAATGGCGCCGCCCTTTTTTATTGATATTTTACTCAATGATAAAACAACATTCGGTAATTTAGCAAGGAATATTTGATATTTTGTAAATGTGCATTAAATAAATAATTTTTCTATATAATAGTTTTTATGGAGACAGATAATTGGCGAAGAAATAAGCGAGTATTTTTTGCCGTTAGCGTGCCGCAACTAACATGGTTGCTGATATTTTTTATTATTCCGCTCGCGGCTGTTTTTATCATTAGTTTTTCTGAGAAGCGTGGTATTATTGGTCACGAATTAGTATGGGATTGGAAAAATTATATCCGCGCGATTGAACCCATTTATCTTAGCATTTTTGCGAAAACCTTACTTACCTCCACAGCAGTAACTGTTATTTGTCTACTCGTCGGTTACCCGGTGGCATTGGCAATTTCCTTTGCACCACGGTGGCTTAAACTTGCATTATTGTTTGCGGTAACCGTACCTTTTTGGATTAATGGCCTGATTCGCACCTATGCCTTGATTGCCGTTTTCCGCACCCGCGGCATTTTAAATTTTACCTTGGAATGGTTTTGGAGTATCGGCGCCAGTGTTTTGGCGTGGTTTGGGATTGAAGTCGGCAGTTATCAAGACTTACAGTTTCTTTATACCAACGTCGCCGCTACCGCAGGTATTGTTTATGTCTTTATCCCTTTTATGATATTGCCACTTTATGCAGTGATGGAACGTTTTGATAAATCTTATTTAGAAGCGGCGTTGGATTTGGGCGCGGGGCATTGGCGTACTTTTTTTACTGTGTTATTGCCGCTGACTACTCCCGGTATTATATCGGGATGCATCATTGTTTTTGTGCCGTCATTGGGAGTGTTTTTTATCGCCGACTTGTTGGGTGGTACCGATAGTTTGCTCATTGGCAATGTCATAGAGCGTCAATTTTTGGGTGCGAACAACTGGCCCTTTGGCGCAGCATTATCTTTTTTACTGATGTATTTAACCTTTGCGGCACTTATCTTGTATAGTATCGTGAACAAAAAAAGCAAAAAAATTGGCGGGGTAGATGTCTAAACCAGCATTATTAGATTATGCTGCCCGTTGGTGGATGCGTTTATTTTTAGCAATGTTTTTTTTGTTGTTATACGCACCAATTGTTATCCTGATTATTTTTAGTTTTAATGATTCTAAACGCAATATTGTTTGGCGCGGCGCCACTGGAAAATACTACGCCAAAGCGTGGGCAAACGATAGTTTAATAGAGGCATTTATTAATTCACTCACCATTGCCGTTGCTAATATGATCGTAGGCACCCTATTGGGAGTCATCACTGCCATATTATTATGGCGTTTTCGTTTTCCCGCAAAAAAAGCAGTGGAAGGGGTATTAGCACTGCCGATTGTTATCCCAGAAATTTGTATGGGGGTGGCAATGTTGGTGTTTTTTAATAAATGGTGGCCCAATAATTTAGTATGGCCGTTGAATTTGGTTAACATCATTATTGCTCATGTTACCTTTACTTTCCCCTTTGTGGCGGTGATTGTGCGCGGGCAGTTAGCAGGGTTAAATCGTGAATTTGAATTAGCCGCGATGGATTTGGGGGCTAGCGAATGGCGCGCGATGATAGATGTTCTATTGCCGCAAATTAAACCCTCCATTATCGCCGGGGCGTTAATCGCCTTTACTTTGTCATTAGAGGACTTTGTTATTACGTACTTTACCGCAGGACCAGATAGCATTACCTTGCCGGTTAAAATTAATTCTATGGTGCGTTTTTCGGTCACCCCAGAAGTTAATGCTGCCTCCACCATATTAATTATTATTACCATTGTTGCTGTGTGGTTGGCAATGCGTATACAAAAGGAAAAAACTAATGGGTAAAACTGTTCTCTCAATAGAAAACATTGTCAAAAAATTCGGTAATGTTGCGGCGGTCAACGGCGTTTCTTTAACGATACAAGATGGTGATTTTTTTGCGCTGTTAGGTCCTTCCGGTTGCGGTAAAACAACCCTATTACGAATGCTTGGCGGTTTTGATAGCCCGACCTCTGGACACATATTTATGGACGGTATTGATATTACCGATGTGCCCCCGAATAAGCGCCAAATTAATATGTTGTTTCAATCGTATGCAGTATTCCCGCACATGAATGTAGAAGATAATGTTGCCTACGGTTTGCGTATGGAAAAACGCCCGACAACAGAAATCAATCAACGGGTACAAGAAGCATTAGCATTAGTGCGCATGGAAGAATTTGCCAAACGCCCCCCCGATAAATTATCCGGCGGACAGCGGCAACGAGTGGCATTGGCACGGGCATTAATTAAAAAACCGCGGATATTGTTATTAGATGAACCCTTAAGCGCATTAGATGCCAAACTACGTGGAGCCATGCAAACAGAGTTAGTGCGCTTACAGCAAACCGTTGGAATTACCTTTATTATTGTAACGCACGACCAAGACGAAGCACTATCTATGGCAACCCGTATCGCCGTGATGGATGAAGGCAGTTTTTGTCAGGTAGATGCCCCGCGCGTTTTATACGAAGCCCCCAGTAGCCGCTTTGTTGCCGACTTTATCGGGCGCATGAACATGCATGAGTGTATCGTAATCGCCGAGCAAGATAATGGTTATTGCATTAATGCGGGCGGTGATATGGGAGAAATCAGCGTGCGCCACGCACCATTGCCGGGAGTGAGAGCAGGCGATAAAATATATTACGGCGTACGTCCGGAAAAAGTAATATTTAGTAAAGATAAACCCGCAGATAATGTGGGCAACGCAGTCGTATTAGAAAATTATTCTTATCATGGTGATGAAACATTATTATATTGTCGCAGTCAAGACGGCACCTTATGGACATGCACCCTAACCAACGATCGCCGTAATTTCACCCCCGTGAACGTCGGCGAATTAGGTTGGCTAACATGGGCAGCAGATAATATGATTTTGCTGGCAAAATGATATTGTTTTTAATAGGAGATAAATTATGCGAGTGATTAAATTATCTGATAAAGATAATAGGGCGCGAACCGAAGAAGGTATGCACGAATTTTTAACAAAAACTGTTCGCAATAGAGAACCTGAAGGTAAATTTTATACTGGCACTAATGGTAAGATAGCGTCGGAAAAATTAGATGTAGGCGAATTATTAATTTTTACCTATCAATCCAAAATTGTTTATTTTGCACATGTCGCATCTGGTGTAGTGCAAGGAAATCCAAGTTATTTTTGTATTAATATAGATACCCTCAAAAGATGTAAGGATGGAATATTAAAAACAGAGTTTGAAAAGCGAATTAATGTAAATCTTAGCGGACAAGGTTGGAATAGAGTAGAAGGAAGAGATGAAGAAATAAAAGAGATATTGTTAAAAGAATTTCTTCACGAAACAGAAGCGAGTAAAGAAGACAACAAACCAAATAAAATAGGAGGTGGATGGAGCAACAAGCCAAATGTAGAAGAAAATCGTCAGATAGAAGACCGCGCAGTTGCAAAAGTGACAGAATACTATGAAAGCAAAGAATATGAAGTTAAATCGGTAGAAACAGAGAATGTAGGTTGGGATTTGGATGTATCTAAAAATGGTGAAATATTACACGTTGAAGTTAAAGGGCATAAAGGTGATGTTATTCAATTTGAATTAACTCCAAACGAATATGAGCAAATGCAAGTTCAAAAAAAATACCGCGTTTGTGTTGTTTGTCAGGCGTTAGATGAAAGCCCTCGTTTGATAGAATTGTTTCCTGTATTAGATGATAAATGGACGCTGCAAACAAAAGACGGTAAAAAGATAGTTGAATTAGAAGAAAGAACAGCGGCGCGAGTTATCCGTCAACCGTAACGACTATTGACCTTCATGCAGACGTTGAAATTCTTCATGAATATATTGTATGCGTTCCGATGTGGATGGATGGGTGCTTATCCATGCAAACAAACTGCTATCAATCATACTATCATTTTCGGCTAACATAACGGTAAATAATTCGGTGGCGTTTTCTTTTTGATTGCCATATAATGCATATACTTGTTGTGCGGCATAGAGGTCGGCTTCCTGCTCAAATGCACGCGAATAATTAGAGTTGGTAAAAATTAATATTTCCTGCGCGTCGGCACTGGAAACGCCTGCCAGAGTTTGCGCCATATTCCAAAAAATAGCCCACCAAAATGATTTTAAGGTATGGCGCTTGTTGTGATGCTCAAGTTCATGTGCCAATACAAAAGCGAGTCCGGCATCGGTTATTACTTTATTTAACAATTCCCGTGTTATCCCAATCCCACCACCGGGGATGGCAAAAGCATTCATTTGTGGTGCTTCTATGAGATAAAGGCGGTAGTTTAACTCCCGTAAATCGTTGTTGTTGGCGAGTAGGGTATTAAAAATTTCCTGACTCCGCGCCAGTTGTTTATCTTCAGCAACAATAATGTCATTTTCAAAAATATAATTATAAGGTTTGCTGAGCCAATTTTTCTCTACGCTGTCGGGTATGGCAATTGCCACGAGGTGAGCAGTGCCGAAAGCGAGTAAGTATAGCAGGGCAAGTACAGCAATTGCAGAAGCCGTGCCTTTTAATATATCAGACCATGAAAAATGTCCGCGGGAAATATCCGCAATCTCTTTAGAGAGCGGCTTGGCGATATATTTCATTATTTTTTATATCGGATGGCGGTCGCGTAGGCGATGATTTCAACACAGGAAACCCTACGTCCGTGTTTAATTGCAGAAGTTTGAAAACGACAGTTAACATAAATGTCGCAGTCGGGGCAAGATTCTTTCATCCGTAATAATGCTTCTCTTTTCGCGCGGTCAAGTGGTGGCGAATAGGTTTTTATTTCACCACCGATAAGCCCGCGAAAAAAAGCAATCGCCCGTTTGTAGAAATCGGTTGATACGGCTACGCCACCGTGTGCAAATTGCACGCGAGCAATCTCGCGCGTTGTATCGTAGTGCCATGTCGTAGTTGTTGGAATATGAAGTAGTTCTTTTTCGCGGCGATGAATACTGCGATAGTGACGGTGCTCTAACATTTTTCCAAATAGATAGCCGGCAATGAGTAGCGCGACAAATAAAGTAAGATTTGGGCGAAAATCCAAGAATATCTCGTTTATAATTACGTCATAAACATCCAGTTCTGGTGCGTCATAAAAATTCTGTTTTGCAGCAAGATCATCATAATCTGCAGCATCGGGGTCTGGGAATACTTGAATAATGTAGGCGTAATCTTCCGCTTGTGTGGGGGATTCGGGCTCTCCACGCCACAATTTAATATAAATGTGTGTTTCTTCAGCATAGATATCATCTAAAGACACTACCATATCGGGATATGCTGGGGATAGATTATTGGCACTAACATTAGCACCATAATGAAAGAAACTCTTAAGTATTGTCGGTTGGCGTACGACATTCCCTGATGTGGATATATTAATATTGCGGGATTTTTCTACATCCAACATGGCATGAGTGAAGCCAGCATCACGAGCGTTGATTCCCCATAGGCGTATTTTTTCACCTGAACCATGCACCCAATATAACCAGTGATTAGCAGAAACATGGCGATACACAATACGCATTTGCTGCTCATTGTGTTGCATTGTTTGTTCGTGTGCGGGGTTTCCTTTGGGAGCTAAATAGGTAATAGGTAATACACTGCCCGGTCGCGAGGGAATAATCAGCAAGTGCGGGTTGGCGAGATAAAACCCCGATGATTTTGTTGAGGGCTGTTGATCAACGGCGCCGCTAAAAATTTCTGTTGTCGACACATAATCTTGCGGATATAGCCCTAAATGGCGGAGGGCTTCTACTTTTTGCTGACGATAGTTTAATAACTCTTCGCGATCTATTGATAGGATAGGAGAAAAGTAATCGCCCTCGTTTAGTCCCGCAGAATCTATTTTTGGTAGTTCCCCAGCAGTTGCATTCAGGCAGAATGCGAATGCAACGAGTACTATTCTACAAGTACTGCTGTGCCGTAACATAAAATTTCGGCAGCGCCGGAAGCAACCGAAGCAGTGGACAAACGTACATTAACAATGGCATTTGCCCCCAACGCTTTCGCTTGTTCTGTCATGCGTTCAAGTGCCTGTTGTCGCGAATCTTGTAACAATTCGGTATAGCCGACCAGCTCACCGCCAACGATATTTTTTAAATTCGCCATAATGTCGCGCCCAACGTGTTTGACTCTAACTGTGCTCCCATGCACCATGCCATAATGTTCGGTGATGTTTTTACCAGGGACAGAATTGATGTTCGTAATAATCATAATTTGATTATAGCACGCGCATAGTGCTACCTTTATGTTTTTTTACTCATTCCGCAGCATCGCAAAAGGCGCTTGCTTGGCGGCGCGGGCAATATCAGCGGCACCGAGTAATAAAAATAATAACGCACTGACCACAGCAATGACGGCGATAGATTGCCATTGACTTTGCCATTCTAATTCAAAAATAGTGGTTGTAATGGTGCGTCCGGCAAACGCACCCAATAACGCCGCGGGAATAACCGCCAATAACGCCATCACCATAAATTCGGCAATGCCGGCTTTAATAATCACCGCCCGTGTCGCCCCTAATAAACGTAATGTTGTTGCTGTTGCTAATCGGCGGCGGCGGTTTTCTATCAGCGTTGCAAATATCATCGGCAAACCGGAAAAGATTAAAAATAATGCGGTTGCTTTTAATAATATAGAGGCGCGTAAAAGTAAATTTTGAATTGCATCAAATACCACCGCCGTATTAATCGGCACAATGTTGGGTAAGGCATTGTAAATTTCCTTTTGCGCGGGTACTGCATCCTCTCTTTCTAAATAGGCACCGCCCATAAAAGTATGCGGCAAACCTGCAAGCGGAAGTTCGGATAATAAAATTGCAAAATTAATATCAAACGATTGCCATTCAATCGCGCGAAAATTAGTAATTACCGCAGTAACTTTTTCCCCTAAAATATTGAGTTCCAAAGTATCGCCGATTTCTATACCAAAAGCATGCGCAGCTTCATCGTCAAACGATGCTTGTAAACCGTCAATAGAATCATCCCATAACACCCCTTCGGAAACGCGACTGCCGCCGATATAACTGCCGTCTGTCCAAGTCAGCCCGCGGTCACCGCGCAAAATCCACTGCTCCCCCGGGGGCGCGTCTATATCTTTTGCCAGTGTGCCGCCGATAGAATGTATTCTGCCGCGAATAAAAGGAATCACCCGTAAGCTCGCTTGTGCCGATTGCGCGGTTACAATTTCTTCTAAAGGTTGATGTTGGTCGGGGAGAATCCCCATGAAATATAACGCCGGGGCTTTTTGGCGCAAAGTATCATCAATGCGGGCGGAAAAATTATTTTCAGTATTGATAATTGCAATCAACACGCAAATGCCGACCCCGAACGACATTACCCCCGCGGCAGTTTGGCGGCGGTTGCGGGCAATTGCCAGCAAGCCCCAGCGCCAAGCGATAGGGAGGTAATTGCCTAATCGTTGCGCGACTGCGGCAAACACCAGCGTGAGACCATAAAGCACGGCGGCGATGACAACAATCCCCAGCAACATTATTTTTTTATCCCAATCCAATGGCAGCGCCAACGCGACTAAAACAAATGCCGCTCCGGTAACCGCGCGATCTTGCCAATCATTTGCCGGGGTGCTGTCTTCGTTGGCACTGGAGGCAAATAAAGTGAGCGGGTTAATACGGGCAAAACGTAAAATCGGCGGGGCGGCAAAAGCTGCCGTCATTGCCAGTGCGGTGAGCAAAGCGCGCAAAAAAGTAATAGTAGACCATTCGGCAACTAACGGCGTAGGTAAATAGACCGACAATAACGGGGCGATGATAAACATTGCGCCCATTCCTGCCATCGCTCCAATCAATGCGCCCCCGGCGGCAAATAATGTCGCCAACATTAAATAAATGCGCCGAATTAACGCCGCACTACCGCCAACCATTTTAATCACCGCAATCGCCCGCATCCGCGCCCGCAAAAATGCCGACAGAGCATTGCCGCAACCAATGCCGGCAAGTAAGATTGCCGCCAACGATGCCAATGCTAAAAAGTCGCGCATTCTGTTGGCAATACGGCGTACCGTCCCTTGCGAATTTTCAGGTGTGCGCAAGCGCCAGCCGCCATCGGGGAAAGCCGTGTTTAATTTTGGCTCCCAAGTTTTCAGTGTTTCTCCTGCCGGCAACACCGCGCGGATATGGCGCGAAACCAGTGCCCCGGGGCGCATAAAACTTTCCCCCTCTAAAACACTTTTATTGACCAACACCAACGGCGCCCCCGCCCATAAGCGCGGGTCGGGGTCGGGTTCGTTAATAATAAAATTTTTCACTTGTAGCGTAATGCCGGCAGCGGTAAAAATATCCCCTTCTTCCAGTTCTAATAATAGCGCCAGATTTTCGCTAATATAGGCGGGGGCGGGAGTTTGCCCGTTTGTTGTTTGTAATACGGCGGTATGGGGCGTGTTGCGTTCGCTCGGGGTGCGTAGCGGTAATTCACCAAACAGCGGATATTGTTCATCTATCCCTTTAATGCGTATCAGCTGTGAATTTTCGCCGGCAACCGCCAAACCGCGTGAAATACGGATATGCGACAAAGCAGTACTATTTTGTTTGATCCAATCATATTCGGCAGCGCTAAATTCGCGTTGCGACAAACGCAAATCGACATCGCCGCCTAAAATCACCCGCCCTTGAGCGACCAGTGAAGATTCAAAAGAATAAGACAGCGACAATACCAAAGTTAGTGCAGTCGTTGCCAGCAACATCGTGCCGGCAGCAAATAAAAACAACCCTTTTTTACCGCGCAATTCGCGGCGGAATAAAATGCCTGCCGCCTGCATTGCGCTTATTTCACTTGCATAGTGTGCAGAGTGCCGTTTTTCATCTCCCACACCTCATCAAAGCGATCTAATATCGTATTATTATGCGTGACAAAAAGCATCGTCGTATTATTTTGTTTGCCAATATCTAACAGCATGTGCAACACTTGTTCGCTGGTATCATCATCTAAATTGCCGGTTGGCTCGTCGGCAAGCAATAACGGCGGGGTAGAAACAAACGCCCGCGCAATCGCCACCCGTTGCTGCTCGCCCCCCGACAGTTGCGCCGGAAAATGCGACATCCGATTGGTTAACCCAACCGCCGCTAACATTTCTTTTGCCCGAGCCAGTGCATTGGGGTGCCCGCCCAATTCCAGCGGCAAGGCAGTGTTTTCCAGTGCCGTCATCGTTTCCAGTAAATGAAAATGTTGAAAAACAACACCAATATTATCGCGCCGCAGCAGTGCCAGTTGGTCTTCGTCTAAGTCGTTGATGGGTTGTCCAAGTGTTTGCACCTGTCCGCCACTGGGTTTGAGCAATCCGCCAATAATAGCCAGCAAACTGGTCTTGCCAGAACCCGAACGCCCGATAAGCGCAACATGCCGCCCGCGCGGGATGGTGAGGTTAACATCTTTAATCACTTCCACCGCTGGCGGAAAAGTCAGCGCCACATGCGACAAGTGAATAGCAGGGGTATCAGTGGCTGCGGCTACGGTAGGAGTGTTATCTGTAGTGAGGGCGTTATTCATAAGAAATTTTTATTTGGATAAGAAGGTATTTTACAGCATCGCAATTAAATCAGCGGAAGGGGGTGATTTTTATTTATTGCACAATAAATTATAATAAAGCATTCATTATAAAGAAGTTAAATTATGCGAAATTATCAGGATAAAACACTCGTTGCGATAGATTTTGAAACCGCAAATAACGCGCGCGATAGCGCTTGTTCGGTCGCATTGGTCAGGGTTGAAAACGGTAAAATTGTTGCCGAAGCCGAGCAATTAATCTGCCCGCCGGAGTTATATTTTATCCATACGGATGTCCACGGCATTACCGAGGAAGACGTAGAAAACGCCCCCAGTTTTGCCTCGGTATGGAGCACCATGCAACATATTGTAAAGGGTGCAGATTATTTTGTTGCCCACAACGCCCCATTTGATCGCTCCGTATTACAAGCATGTTGCAATAATGAAGGAATAAAAACCCCTGAGATTGATTTTTTATGCACCGTAAAAATAGCCAGAGATACGTGGGACATTCGCCCCACTAAATTATCCGATGTATGTAACCATTTAAATATACCACTTAATCACCATAACGCCCTATCAGACGCAAGAGCATGCGCCAATATTGTGATAGCGGCGATGGGGCGGGGGTGATTTTTGCAATTTGTAGGTAGGTGTTTGGTATTTTTTGAAGGGTAGATTTATTAGTGATAAAATCACTATATGTCAAAAGAAACCATAGAAAAAATACCATTTGATGATTTTATTAAGAGCTGTGCACATTTCTTAATTATGCCAGAATTAGAAGCACGCATGAATTGTCGGATAGAGGGTATTTTGAAGCAATTATTGGATTTTACCTCTAATGGCGCACAGGGAAATTTACAAGTATTTCTGCAAAAAGAAAAAGATTTTTTAGGACTTATGCTTAACGTCACGGGCATACCGCAAGAAAAATTTTTACGTATATTGTCTGCAGAGCGATTTTCTCAAAAAGATTACGGTAACGAATGGGGCATTGATAAAGTACACACAAAAATAAAGAAAGATGACCAATTTGCTGAAAAAGTCGCGAATTTATTATTGGAAGGACGTAACAATAATCTATTGGCAGAAAAAGTGGCAAGTTTTTACTTGGAGCAGTTATCGTTATCTGAAGATTGGGAGTCTCTCATGCACGATAAAAATTATATTACTCGTATTGCGCGAAAAAAATTAGCAGGCGAATATAATAATGAAAAAGGAATAGAATTTGAAGAAAAAATAAAAAAAATTCTTACCGATGCCAATATTCAACATGATAAAGGGCAAGTTGAGTTAGTGCAAAAAGAAGTAGACCATGCAATTCCTTCTTTGGATAACCCAAAAATTATGATTATGGCTTGTTATTATGAAACTACTTCTAGTGGTCAAACAACACGGGCAAATGAGCAAACAGAAATGTACAGTAAAATCTGCAAAAGAAATGCGCGTTACCCCAATAAGCAACCTTTGATATTTATTAACATTGTAGATGGTGGCGGGTGGTTAGCAAGGCGTAGTGATTTAAAAAAGCTATACAGTAGTTGTGATTATTGCTTAAATGATAGTATGCTAATGCAATTACCAACTATAATCAAACAACATACGAAAACAACGTCATGAAAACAGCGATTAAAAAATTGGCAAATAAAATTGCTAATCAAGATTGTCTTACCTTATTGGCAAAAATGCCAGACAATAGTATTGACATGTGCTTTGCTGACCCACCGTTTAATCTCAATAAGCGTTACACTTCTTATAATGATGTATTGAAAAAAGATGATTATGTGCAATGGTGCGAAGCATGGTTATCTGAATTAGTGCGTGTAACAAAGCCCACCGGGTCTATTTTTGTACATAATATCCCTAAATGGTTGACATACTATGCAGAAATATTAAATAAGCAAGCGTTTTTTCGCCATTGGATTGCTTGGCAGGCGGTTGGTCGCCCATTGGGGAAAACCCTATTGCCATCGCATTATGGTATTTTGTTTTATGTTAAAGACGAAAAATTATTTAAATTTTATGATTTACGCGCTCCGCATCTAACTTGTAGATTGTGCGGTAAATATTTAAAGGATTATGGCGGCAAAGAAAGTCAGCGCCACCCCTTCGGTGCTTTGGTTGGAGATGTTTGGACAGATATTCATCGTATACGGCACAATAAAAGACGAGATTCTCATCCTTGTCAATTACCGCCACATTTATTAGAGCGAATTATTTTAATGAGTACAGATGTCGGAGATGTTGTATTTGATCCATTTATGGGCACTGGCACGACAGCCATTGCGGCTAAAAAATTAGGGCGACATTATATTGGTAGTGAGATTGATAAGGAATATGTCTCTATCGCTAAAGACAAAATCGCTACCACAATGCCCACAACTCACGAAGAAGCTTATATTTCTAAATATTTGGGAAATATTATTACTATCCGTGATGTTGATGCTATACAAATAATGGCAGAAAAGAAAAAGGAAGAAAAACAAGTAGATGAAATGAGCTGTATCCCGAAGAGTAAGCAAGTCAGTGCCGCCCGCCTCTCTGCTAAGGAGCAATTGATGTTATTGGATAAAAAAGTTAAATATGGTTCAGGAAAATGACTTTAAAATGTAACTGCGGGAGCGAAGAATATATTACCGAAGCGAATGCTTATGATATCTATCAATACGATGGCGATAATTTTAATTTTCAACGTACTGAAAGAATTGATAGCGAGTTTAAATTATACTGTCGTGATTGTGGTGTAGAAATAACATTGCCACCCGAATCCGACAATAAAAATTCAACGAACAGCGCCGTTAAAATTTAGTTGCCGCCATGCTTCCATAATGACAACGGCGACGGAGTTGGATAAATTCAAACTGCGGTTATTCGCACGCATCGGGATGTAGAGTTGCTGTTCGCTGTTAAATTGTTGCCGCACATCTGCCGGTAAGCCGCAGGATTCGCTGCCAAAAAGCAAAATGTCGTCCGATTGATAACTTAAAGTATCGTAACGCTTGCCGCCTTCGGCGGTCACGGCAAAACGCCGTCCGTTGCCGGCGGCGGTGAGTGCCAGCGGTAGTGCTGCGTGTACGCGCAGGTTGGCGTATTCGTGATAATCCAATCCGGCGCGGCGTAGTTGTTTGTCGTCTATGTTAAATCCCATCGGTTCTACTAAATGCAAATCGGCGCCGCTGTTTGCCGCTAAGCGAATGATGTTGCCGGTATTGGGCGGAATTTCGGGGTGGACTAAAATTATTTGTAATGCCATATCACTATATCAATATATCGCCATAGCAGCGCGCTATGCGAGTGTATCTAAAATCGGTCGGCGGCATTGAATTGCTTCGGCAATATGTTTTGCGGTGATGTCTTCTTCTTGTGCCATGTCGGCAATGGTGCGGGCGACTTTTAAGATGCGGTGATAGGCACGGGCGGATAATTTGAGTTGTTCCATTGCGCGTTTGGCAAGGTGTTGCGCTTGTTCGTCGGGCGAGCAATAACGATCAACACCGGAGGCAGAGAGACGGGCGTTTAAAATTCCCTGTCGTGCGAGTTGAAATTGCCGTGCTTCACTGGCAACAGCACGCAATTCGCTGCTGGCGGCACCGCTCGCAGATGCAGTAAGGTCGGATTGCGGCAATGCCGGCACTTCTATGTGGATGTCAATACGGTCTAATAAGGGTCCTGAAATTTTGCCGCGATATTTGGAAATTTGTGCCGGTGTGCAGCGGCATTCTTTTTGCCCGTGCCCTAAATAACCGCATGGACAAGGGTTCATCGCGGCAATTAACTGAAAAGCGGCAGGAAATTCCGCTTGTCGTGCTGCGCGTGAGATGGTAATCACCCCGGATTCTAAGGGTTCGCGCAGCACTTCTAATACGTTGCGTTCAAATTCCGGCAGTTCATCTAAAAAGAGTACTCCGTTGTGTGCCAGCGATATTTCCCCCGGGCGCGGCTTGCCGCCCCCGCCGACTAATGCTGCTGCCGAGGCGGAGTGGTGCGGTGCGCGATAGGGGCGTTGGCGCCAGCAGGTTGCATCAAATGGTTTGTCCCCTAATGATTGCACCGAAGCGGCTTCTAATGCTTCTTGTTCGGTCAATAGCGGCATAATGCCGGAAAAACGCGATGCCAACATAGTTTTGCCACTGCCCGGTGGTCCTATCATTAATACGCTATGCCCGCCGGCAGCGGCAATGCTGAGGGCGCGCTTGGTGTGCACTTGCCCGCGCACTTCGCTAAAGCATTGTGCCGAAAAGGCATCGTTATTTTCGGCGCGTGCGGTGGCGATGGCGAGTTGTTGCTTGCCGGTTAAATGTGCAAATACTTCGGTGAGTGATTTTGCCGCCAATACATCCACACCGGCAAGGGCGCCAACGGCGGCATCTGCCGGCGGCATAATAAAGGTGCGATTGGCGGCGGCGGCGGCGAGTGTCATCGGTAGCGCACCACCGCTACTACGCAGGTTGCCGTTAAGTGCTAATTCGCCGGCAAATTCGTAATCGTTGAGTTTGTCTAATGGCAGTTGTCCGGATGCCGCTAAAATGCCTAAAGCAATCGGTAAATCGTAGCGCCCGCCTTCTTTCGGTAAATTTGCCGGTGCCAGATTAATCGTAATACGCGAGGGCGGAAATTTAAAGCGACAGTTGAGTAGGGCGGCACGTACGCGGTCGCGTGATTCTTTAACTTCGGTGTCGGGCAATCCGACGATATTCATGCGCGGCAACCCGCCGGAGATGTGAATTTCTACACTCACAGCAGTTGCCCGCACGCCGGTTAAAGCGCGGCTATGTAAAATTGCTAACGGCAAAATATTTCTCCGTTACAGTTGCAAATCAGGCGGCGTTTTTTCAAAATTATTTCCATTGCCATTGCCGTTGTCATAGCCGTTGCCGTTGCCGTTTTGAATATCGTCATTATTGCGGTTATAGCCCAATTCTGCAGCGGTCACTTGTTTCTCTTTTTGATTCAATATAACAATGCGTATATTATCTATATTAATGTCTTGCGGTAGATCAATCAATTCCTTTATTTCATAATAAAAGGTCATATCAAATTTTTTGTTGCCACTTTCGGGTAAACGGTTAACCGTGTGGTTGCCGTCTGTGTCTGTTGTTACAAATTCAAAATAATAACTGCCCTTAAAGGTTTTGCGTTTTCCCTGTCGTACTAAAATTGCACTCAGCTCCCATCCTTGACGCGCAAAATCGGGGTTAATCTCCAATGCGTGAATAATAATTTCAACGTTTTCAGAGGTTTTATTTTCCAATAAATGTTGGTAGATGGTCGTTTTTTCCTGCCATTGCACATTTTTCGTTTCTAATTTTTTTATTTGTTCCTCAAGTAATTCTATCGTTTTTTCATTTAACTTTTCGCGGGCGCGGATGTTATTGACTAATCCATTACGGCGGGCAATTTCGCTGGCGAATAAACGCATTTCTGCTTTCGTTTCTTCTACTTGGTTTTCTAATTTGCGGTAGTCGGATTGCGGGTGCTGTTTTCCCAACAGGAAAAAAAGCCCCGATAGTAGTAAAAGGTAGGCAGTGGCGACTTTAACCGATATGTATTTTTTGTTCCACCAGTGCCAATATGTTGTGAGCGCCGCAAAAAACCATCGCATAGTTTCGTATTATACACCGCTGCCAAAAATTGCAGCGCGGGGCGGGTTCAAGCGGGTTGCTCGCCGCCTAATGCGTTACTTAATCCACCGACCAAGCCAGCGGTTTCCGGTAAATCAAAACGGATATTCATGTTTTGTACGGCTTGCCCAGCAGCACCTTTTAATAAATTATCAAGGGCGGAACAAATTAATACCCGCTGTTCCCCTATCGGGTGGGCAGAAAGAATAATGCGATTCGTGCCGACGACTTGCCCCAATTCCGCAGTGAGCGGGGGGGGCACGACTTCTATAAACGGATGATTAGCCCAATACTCTGCCAACAGGGCGGTGGCGTTTTCGGGTTGTGCGCTATTAAAATAGATATTGGCAAACAAACCGCGTGCCAGTGGCAGCAGATGCGGCACAAAAGTCAGCGTCGGCACTGTTTTGCCGCTACTGGCTAAGGTTTGGATTATTTCGGGGTGGTGGCGATGCCCCGCGAGTGCGTATGCTTTGTAGTTGTTTGCCATTTCTGCAAATAAAAGGTCGGGGCGGTTACTCTGTTTGCCCGCACCGCTGGTGCCGGATTTCGCATCGGCAATGATGTCGCCTTGGATATGCCCGCCAGCAATAAACGGCAGCAGGGCTAATTCTATCGCCGTTGCATAGCAACCCGGGCAGGCAATTAATTGCGCCGATTTAATTTGCTGACGGTTATACTCGGTTAGCCCGTAGACCACTTGCGGTAATAAATCGGTCGCCGTATGTTCGCCATACCATTGACGAAAAACATCAACATCCTGCAAGCGAAAATCGGAACCGAGATCAATAACGACTTTTCCGGCAGCAAGTAGTGCCCCCGCCTGTTGCATAGCAACTGCGTGCGGCGTGGCAAAAAATACCACATCGCCCGCTAATTGCGGTAAGTCATCCAGTGCATGAAAAAACATTTGCGGTTGCCCGCGCCAATAGGGGATTTTATCCGCCACATTTTCACCGACAGAGGTAGAAGAAACAAAGGCAGATATTGTGACGTGCGGATGGTCGGCAAGTAAGCGTACTAACTCGCTCCCCGTGTAGCCAGTGGCACCGACTACAACAGCATGTAGATGACGTTCAGACATCGCTGATATTGCCAATACCGCTGATAAGCGATAAAAAAATTAACGTTTGGAGTATTGTCTGGAACGACGGGCTTTGCGCAAGCCAACCTTTTTTCGTTCCACCGCACGGGAGTCGCGTGTAATTAACCCTGCGGTACGCAAGGTTGTTTTTAATTCTGGATTATATTGCACTAACGCACGGGCAATGCCGTGCCGGACGGCTTCGGCTTGACCGCTTTCGCCGCCACCGCGTACGGTAACCAACAAGTCAAACTGCCCTTCTTTTTCAGTCACCTGCAATGCTTGACGGGCGATAATTTGTGAACGCAAGCGCGAGAAAAATGTTTCTAACGGACGGTCATTAACCGTAAAATTGCCGCTTCCCGGACGGATGAAAACGCGGGCTGCCGCTGTTTTCCGCCGACCTGTGCCGTAGTCGTAGGTAATTTTCGCTTTGCTTTGTTTTTTCATGATCGTAAGTTCGCTAGTGAATTAGTTGGCGTTTTTTTGTTCAAACGCTTGTTGTTTAGGTTGTTGCGCACTGTGCGGGTGTTGGTTGCCTGCATATACTTTGAGTTTGCTCAACATTTGCCGCCCCAAAGGACCTTTCGGCAACATCCCGCGCACGGCACTGGTAAGAATGCGTTCTGGATGTTTGGCGCGCACATCTTGCACCGACTGTGAGCGTAAGCCGCCCGGGTAACCACTATGGCGATGATATAGTTTATCGCTTTCTTTATTGCCAGTAACACGCACTTTTTCAGCATTGATGACGACGACAAAATCGCC
Source organism: Pseudomonadota bacterium (assembly GCA_022600535.1). Lineage (GTDB taxonomy): Bacteria > Pseudomonadota > Gammaproteobacteria > Tethybacterales > Persebacteraceae > JAHZKE01. Next base: position 4,683 of record JAHZKE010000018.1, on the reverse strand, counting down.
GTTATCTAAATGAGGAGAAAAACTCGGTTTGTGCTTGCCGCGGAGACGGTGGGCAATAGCGCTGGCAAGACGTCCAAGAACAACGTTATCGGCGTCGTACAGCAACCAATCCTGGATAATTTCGCCCGCTGTTACATTGTGTGTTTTTTGCATGATATTATTCGTCAATAAAAAGAGGTGCATTATACCGCAATTTCCTATCTACAGGCAAATATTACCCCCCATATTAAATTAGAGGCGGCAAAATTTAGACGGGCTGTTTTACGGTGCGTAAATAGGGTTTGACTGTATTCCAGCCCTCCGGGTAGATTTTTTCTGCATCTTCATTGCTGACGGACGGCACGATAATCACATCTTCGCCCTGTTGCCAGTTCACCGGAGTCGCCACTTTGTGTTTGGCAGTCAGTTGCATGGAATCAATCACGCGCAAAATTTCATCAAAATTACGCCCCGTCGTCATCGGATAAGTGAGAATAAGCTTAATACGCTTATCGGGACCAACAACAAACACCGAGCGTACGGTCGCATTAGTCGCGGCGGTACGCCCTTCGTAAGTGCCTTCTACATCGGCGGGGAACATATCGTAGAGTTTGGCAACTTGCAAATCGGTATCGGCAATGACGGGATAATTCACCCGCGCCCCGCCGACTTCTTCAACATCATTCAGCCATTTTTCGTGATCGCTGCTTGCATCAACACTTAAACCGATAATTTTAGTATTACGCTTTTCAAATTCCGGCTGAATTTTTGCCATATAGCCGAGTTCGGTCGTGCATACGGGCGTAAAATCTTTGGGGTGAGAAAATAAAACGGCCCAACCGTCGCCAATCCATTCGTGAAAAGCAAGAGCGCCTGCTGTGGTTTGGGCTTGAAAATCAGGGGCAATATCGTTAATGCGTAATGACATGGTTTTATCCTTTGGATGAGTAAAGTTAAATTTTAGCATAAAAATGTATTTTTATGCTAATTTGATATAAAAGTGATTTTGATGTTATTTTACAGCAAGCAAAAAGCCATTTATTTTTGCAAAGGAGGGGGTTTTCTTGTATTATCTATTTTTAACCGAATTTTTTCTAGTAAAAAGGGAGAGAAAATAGCAGCATGGATAATAAAGAAGTAATGGATATTGATGCCGAAGAAACACGCGAGTGGCAGGATGCATTGGATACGGTACTGGCAAACGAAGGGCCGGAACGCGCCCATTTTTTGTTAGAAAAATTAATTGACCAAGCGCGTCGTAACGGCACCTACCTTCCTTATTCGGCGAATACGGCTTATATTAATACCATTCCGCCGTCGCAACAGCAAGCATCACCGGGGGACCCCGAAATAGAAGCACGTTTGCGTTCTTATGTACGTTGGAATGCTTTGGCAATGGTGGTGCGTGCCAACCGCAAACCCGGCGATTTGGGCGGGCATATTGCCAGTTTTGCCTCATCGGCAACGTTGTACGATGTCGGTTTTAATCACTTTTTTCGCGGCAAAATTAACGCCGACGAACAAACCCTCCCCGGGGACTCCGTTTATTTTCAGGGGCACTCGGCACCGGGCGTTTATGCCCGCGCGTTTTTAGACGGCAGAATCAGCAGCGAACAATTAGAGCGCTTTCGCATGGAGACAGAAGGCGGCGGTTTGTCATCTTATCCGCACCCGTGGTTAATGCCTTCTTTTTGGCAATTTCCCACTGTCTCTATGGGGTTAGGCCCGCTGATGGCGATTTATCAAGCACGCTTTAACCGCTACTTAGAAAACCGCAACCTAATGCAAAAGTGCGATCGTAAAGTATGGGCATTTATGGGCGATGGCGAAATGGATGAACCCGAATCGCGCGGCGCTATTTCATTGGCAGCACGCGAAGGATTAGATAATCTTATCTTTGTGATTAATTGCAACTTACAACGGTTAGATGGACCCGTACGCGGCAACGGCAAAATTATTCAAGAATTAGAAGCAACTTTTCGCGGCGCCGGTTGGAATGTTATTAAAGTCGTTTGGGGCAGTTATTGGGATACCTTGTTATATCAAGATAAAAAAGGGCTGTTGCAAAAACGCATGGAAGAAGCGTTAGATGGCGATTATCAAACCTATCGCGCCAACAGCGGCAGCTACATCCGCGAGCACTTTTTTGGGAAATATCCCGAACTCAAAGCCATGGTTGCCAATATGACCGATGGCGACATTTGGCGGCTGAACCGCGGCGGACACGACCCGCACAAAGTATATGCTGCCTATCATGCCGCATTTCATCATCAAGGGCAGCCGACGGTTATATTGGCTAAGACAATCAAAGGGTATCGCATGGGCGATGCCGGCGAAGCACGTAACATTGCTCACCAGCAAAAGAAAATCAGCAACGAAGCATTGCAACGCGTGCGTGACCATTGGCGTATTCCTATCAAAGATGAAGATTTGGACAAAGTGCCGTTTTATCAACCGGCAAAAGATTCGCCCGAAATTAAATATTTACAGGAACGTGTGCAAGCAATGGGCGGCAGTGTGCCCAACCGTCAAGTAGAGGCAGATCGGCTAACCGTTGCCAAAGACATATTTGCCGCCCTCTATAAAAGCACTGGCGAGCGTGAAATATCCACCACAATGGCATTTGTCCGTTGTTTGTCGGCATTAGTGCGCGACAAACAAATCGGGCAACGTGTGGTGCCGATTGTGCCCGATGAATCACGCACTTTTGGCATGGAAGGCATGTTTCGTCAGTTGGGGATTTACTCACGTTTAGGGCAGTTGTATCGTCCGGAAGATGCCGACCAGATGATGTATTACCGCGAAGACAAGCAGGGGCAAATTTTGCAAGAAGGCATCTGCGAAGCCGGGGCGATGTCGTCATGGATTGCAGCAGCAACAGCATACAGCACTTGCGGCTTAGCGATGATACCGTTTTATATCTTTTATTCTATGTTTGGCTTTCAACGCATTGGCGATTTAGCATGGGCAGCGGGCGACATGCGCGCACGCGGCTTTTTGTTAGGCGCAACCGCGGGACGCACCACGCTAAACGGCGAGGGGCTACAGCACGAAGACGGACACAGCCAAATACAAGCGCAGTTAATCCCCAACTGTCGTTCGTACGACCCGACATTTGCTTATGAATTAGCGGTGATTATGCAACAAGGGTTAACCGAAATGTTAGACGAACAAAAAGATGTGTTTTATTACATCACGCTGATGAATGAAAACTATAGCCACCCCGAAATGCCGAAAGGGTGCGAGGCGGACATTTTAAAAGGGGGCTACTTACTAAATAAAAGTAAGTTGAAAAAAGCCGATGGCAATGTGCGACTATTGGCAAGTGGCACAATATTAACCGAAGCCATTAAAGCCGCCGCACTATTGGAGAAAGATTTTAATATCGCCGCTGATATTTATAGCGCCCCCGGCTTTAACATGTTGGCACGCGACGGGCAGGAATGCACCCGCTGGAACTTATTACACCCGGGCAAAAAAGAAAAAGTGCCGCACATTACTTCCTTATTAAGCGGTAGCGAAACACCCGTGGTCGCCGCGAGTGATTACATGAAAATGTTCGCCGATCAAATTCGCGAATTTGTACCCGCGCGTTATGTTGTATTAGGCACCGATGGCTTTGGTCGCTCCGACACCCGTTGGAACTTACGCCGTCACTTTGAAGTTGACAGTTATCACATCGCCTATGCCGCAATCGCAGCATTAGCAGAAGATAAAAAATGCAGCAAAGTCACCGGCAAGACCGCCACCGCCGCAATTAAAAAATACAAAATAGACAGCGACCGCAAAAACCCGCTGTATTTGTAAAAGTGAAATTGTTAGGGAGAGCCCTAAACCACCGCCGCCCGTCGCACACTATAAATCAAATACGCGATAAACGCCAACGGCGGCAGCAATAGCAACAATGGTGTATCACTGATTTCGGCGGTTTGTATGGCGATGTCGCGGGCGATAAAATAAATTCCGGTAACTGCCGCCGCCGCTAATACGGGCAGCGAAACAGCATAGCGCCCGCGCCGTCCGGCGCTGATAAATCCAACAGCAAAGACAACTAATAATAAAATCGCCGGCAATGTTAACCACCGCCGCCAGATAACTTTTTGTAAGGTGCTGTTATGTTGTCCGGCGGCGGCAAGGTCGGCGGCAGCACGCATGGCATCATACACTGCCATTTCACGCGGATTAGCACTCACCGCACTAAATGAAGACGGACGTAAAGACAGCGCCCACGCTTGCTGTTGTTGGCGTTGTTCGCTGAGTGCACCGTTGTCGTTGCCGAGGTGGACAACATCGTGTAAGCGCCAGCTATCGTTTTTAAAATCGGCACGGGCGGCGCGGGTAATGCCTTTGAGGGTGGCGTTTTCGGTGTGATAAATTGCCACCGAGAGCATAACGTTATTGTTTTCTAATTTTTGAATGTGAATGTAATCATCGCCTTCCGCTAACCATAAACCATGCACGGTATTGCTTTTATTTTCAATTGCTTGTGCTAAGTTCGCCCCCCCCGGTAGTAATATTTCGCTGAATAAAATATAAGCAGCAAGAAAAGGTAACGCGGCAATTAGTTGCAGAGTCACAATCACCACTGGTGATAATCCGGCAGTGCGTAATGCTGCCATTTCGCCATCGCGCACCATGCGGCGAATGGCGAGTGTGCTACCAATCGCGCAAGCAAAAGGTAGGGTTTCCATTGCCGATTGCGGT
>JAHZKE010000114.1 GCA_022600535.1 Pseudomonadota bacterium | reverse complement strand
GATTTATCAGGTGACGGAAATTATCTTGATATTTGGAGCAGTCGCAGTGGCAAAGAAGGGACTTGGGAAGAAATTTCTATAGCAGAGGATTGGGTTAACCGTAAACACCATATTGCGATTGTATTGGGAGAAGAACCGACACCAGCACAAGTGCCGCAGATAGAGAGCTCTATTGGTGCGGCGGGGGATGTGGTGATTACTCTGGCAGCGGACGGTTTGTCGGCAACGGCGCGGGTGCCTTCCGGTTATGTTGGTGCAGTGGCATCTGTCGCTATTAGTGGCGGTTATCTCGGCGGCGACGATTATCAAATTATTAGTAGTGGGGATGATAGCGTGTTGCAACTTGGCGCCGACCGACAAATTAATATCGTCAGTGCGCAAAACCTCACAGGCAATAGTGTGCAAACATTCCAACTGACAATGGTGATTGATGACCACTATGCCGATAACGCAGCGGATACGAAAACTTTAGCTTTGGTGCTGGAAGTTTTGCCGTCATTAACGGTGAGTTTATCGGGTCAGGCAGAGGCAACAGTGTTCACAGGTCCCCTGGGGGATATTGATATTAATTTTTATACGTTGACGGCAAGTGAAGGTTCTGGGACTTACGTGTATAAATTAATCACGCTTGATGCCTATCTTTTGCCGCATGTAACTTTTGTTGCGGAGGGGAGTGTTGCTTATCTATCGCTAACGGCAATGTTTTCGGAGTCAGAACAAGGGGCGGGAGATGCTGTGATTGAGGTTGACGACGGGTTGAACAAGGCGACGCTAACGGTGCGTGTGATTGGCAAATTCAAAAGTTTAACCGATGACAGCGTATCGGGTTATGGTTCTTTGCTCATTGCCGGCGGATATAGATTTTCCAGTGGTTTGCAATTTCTGCAGGATGTATGGGCAAGTAGTGATTTATCTCTGGAAACTTGGGATAAAATAACGACAAGCGGCTTTCCCACTCCCGGGATAGAGCAGGCAGTGGTTTTTTATAACGGCTATCTCTATCTGATGGGGGGGGCAATAGTAGGGGGAGCAATAAATTATAAACAAGTATGGCGCTCAGCTGACGGTGTGCAATGGACAGCGATTGCAAATATGCCAGCTGCATCCGATGTTGGCTGGTTGAGCGCTGGGCTTGTTGTGCACAATAACAAAATGTTATTGATGGGGGGACAAGAAGAAACTGGAGGTTCGTACAGAAGAGATGTTTGGTCCAGTATTGATGGCATTCAGTGGGAAAGATTAGCGGAAAATAAGTTTCCTAACTTTGGTTCAAATTTCAGCAGTGCCGTACTGAATAATACAATTTATCTAACGGAACGAAGCTCTCGCGATTTATGGAGCAGTGCGGATGGCGTCGACTGGACGGTTCATAGTAATGTCTTTGCCGCAGAGGATGTCTCCAATGGATTCAACGGGGCGAATGCTGTTGTCTTTCGTGGGAGTTTATTTATTATAGATAGTGTCAGTAATATAAACACTGACAATGAAAAGATACGCTACAGTAGCACGCCGACGGATCCAACATCATGGACTGTCTATGACGGTGGGGGCGAAACGCAGTTGGATGGAGCGGCATTGGTTTATAAAGATAAATTAATTGTAACCGGTGGCAATATATCCTCTAATATTTGGGCAAGTAGTAGCGGTAAAAATAATGAGTGGTATGAGATAACAGTTGCTTATCCGGAGTTAGTGCGCCAGGAGGGAGATATTGCTGTTGTGTTGGGTGATGCGCCGACAGCGGCACAAGTGCCGCCGATAGAGAGCTCTATTGTTGCGGCGGGAGAGGTCGCAATTACGGTGGCAGCGGACGGTTTGACGGCAACGGCAACGGTGAGTGCGGGTTATGTTGGGGCGGTGGCATCGCTTGCAATTGCCGGGGGCTATTTGGGTAGCGGCGATTATCAAATTAGCAGTAGTGGGGATGATAGCGTGTTGCAAGTGGGCGCCGACCGACAAATTAGGGTCGTGAGTGGGCAAAATAGCGGTGGTAGTAATGTACAAACATTCCAACTGACGATAGTGATTGATGACCAGTATGCGAACAATGCAGGAGATAGCAAAACCTTAGTATTGGTGGTAGAGGTGTTGCCCGCCAATTAGAAAAAAGCGATTTTCATTTTTTCTACATACGGCATTGGGTTATACCGTGTTTTTACTCCGCCGCTAATTGCATATTTGATTGCTGCTCCTCTCCGTATCAAATCTTTATTAACGGTTGAGGCGCTGCGCCCCTGCTTTACTCGCTGGTTACGATATGAAAAATTGTAATAAAAATATTTTATTTGATGTTTCTATTTTTCAGATAAAATAATGTTTTTTTGCGTTTGCTGTTGTAGCTCAGTTGGTAGAGCAATTGATTCGTAATCAGTAGGTCGGAGGTTCGAATCCTCTCAACAGCACCATTTTTGCCGCTTATTTGCTAATATTAAATTGCTTTTTTATTTCGGCGCTGTGTTCGCCTAAAGCGGGGGAGGCGCGTTCTGAGGTTAATGCGTTGCCGGAAAATAAAATCGGGGTGCGCACACCAGCAACGCCTTCGGGCGCGATTTGCATTTTTCGATGTTGCACTTGCGGGTGGGTAAATGTTTCTGCCATGTTATTTACCGCTGCTACCGGCACGCCTACTGCTTGTGCGGCTTGAACAAATGCTGCCCGTTGCCAGTGTTCCAGTTTTTCCGTGAGCAGTGCTGTCAATGCATCGCGGTTTTTTACTCGCGCGGCATTATTACTAAAACGCGGGTCGTCAGCAGTATCCCCCATTTTTAATAACGTGCATAAGGATTGAAATTGCCCGTTATTGCCGACGGTGATAATCACCATACCATCGGCAGTGGGTAGCGATTGATAAGGGGCGATGTTGGGGTGCGTGTTGCCCAAGCGTTGCGGGGCAACGCCGGTCGCTAAGTAATTCATTGCCTGATTTGCCATGACCCCCACCATGCTATCCAATAGTGAAACATCAATATGTTGCCCGCGTCCGCTGTTTTGGCGTTCGTGTAAGGCGGTTTGTATGCCGATGGCGCCGTAGAGGGCAGTAAATAAATCGGCAAATGCCACGCCTACTTTTTGTGCTTCGCCGTCTGTGGCGCCGGTAACAGACATTAACCCGCCAGTTGCCTGTACTAAAAAATCATAACCGGGGAGGGCGGCATGCGGTCCGTCTTGTCCAAAGCCGCTAATAGAACAATAAATTAAACGCGGATTGGTAACAGCAAGGGTAGCGTAATCTAAGCCGTATTTGTCTAAAGCACCGACGCGAAAATTTTGCACGAAAATATCCGCTTGCGCGGCGAGTTGTTGCACACAACGCTGTCCGTCAGGTGTTTTTAAATCGGCAACGATTGAACGTTTACCGCGATTGCAACAATGAAAATACGCCGCGTTTTGTTCGCCTTTGTGTTCAATAAAAGGCGGTCCCCATTGCCGCGTTTCATCCCCCGCGGGCGCTTCTACTTTAATCACATCCGCCCCCAAGTCGGCAAGCGTTTGCCCCAGCCAAGGTCCCGCTAGCACCCGCGCCAGCTCAATGACAGTAATACCGGCTAAGGGAGCGTTCAAAATGCCGACAACCCCGTTTGTGCGCGTCCTAAAATTAAGGCGTGGGCGTCGTGTGTGCCTTCGTAGGTGTTAACGGTTTCTAAATTCAACAGATGACGGATTACGCCGTATTCTTCGCTAATGCCGTTGCCGCCGTGCATGTCGCGCGCCAAACGGGCAATGTCTAATGCCTTACCGCAGTTGTTGCGTTTGATGAGTGAGATCATTTCCGGTTGCACACGTCCTTCATCAAACAAACGCCCAACGCGCAACACCGCTTGCAAACCCAAAGTAATTTCGGTTTGCATGTCGGCAAGTTTTTTTTGAAATAACTGCGTTTGGGCGAGCGGGCGGTTGAATTGTCGCCGCACCAGTCCATATTCGCGTGCCGCGTGCCAGCAATATTCTGCCGCTCCCAACACTCCCCAAGCAATGCCGTAACGGGCGCGATTAAGGCAAGTGAACGGCGCTTTAATACCGACTGCTAACGGTAACAGCGCCTCTTCGCGCACTTCAACATCGTGCAAGGTAATGTTGCCGGTAATGGAAGTGCGTAAGCTCCATTTGCCATCAATTGCCTGCGTGCTCACGCCTGCCATGTCGCGTTCTAACAAAAAGCCGCGCACTTGGTTATCGTGTGCACTAGATTTCACCCACACTAACAAAAGGTCAGCAATCGGGCTATTACTAATCCACGCTTTACTGCCGTTTAAGCGATAGCCGTTTGCTGTTTTGTCGGCGCGGCTACTCATGCCGGCAACGTCGGTACCGGCGTTGGCTTCGGTCAAGCCAAAACAACCAATGCTTTTACCACTTGCCAGTGCCGGCAGGTAGCGTTCTTTTTGTGCCGCGGAGCCGTATTCAGCAATGGGAAACATCACTAAACTGGATTGCACCGACAACATAGAGCGATAACCACTATCAATGCGTTCTATAGCACGTGCGGCTAAACCGTAGGAAACATAATTCGCCCCCCCGTAACTCTCCCCACAATCGCCCGCTGCCGCCGTTAGCGTCATACCGAGTAGACCGGCTTCCCCCATGCTGTGCATCACTTGCGGATACGCGCCGGCGTTTTGAAAATCTTCCGCCAAGCGCGGCGCTAATACAGTATCGGCAAAGCGTTCGCTACTGTCTCTAATTTGACGCTCTTCGTCAGTCAGTTGCGTTTCTAATAAAAATACATCTTGCCAGTTGAAAGAAGTTGTAGACATGAGGAAAATAAAATGAGAGAAAATGAAAGGGGCGGGAAGTTAGCGTTTATATTTAAATCTAAAATAACCGAATACTGCGCCGCTGACAAATCCCCCCAAGTGAGCAAAGTGGGCGAAAAAATGCCAGTTGAAAATAATGCCGCAAATATCCAAAGCAACAATAAAAGCGGCAATATGACGGAATTGAAACGGCGGCAACCGCAGGATGTCGTGAATAAATAAAAATTTCATCGGCACTTTACCGTAGGGATACAACGCACACGCCAGCAGCGCCATAATCGCGCTACTAATGCCGATGGCAGGTGTTGGCGACAATATATTATTGAGTAAATTACCGACAATCGCCCCGATGGCGAATAAGGCAATAAAGTGGCGTCTCCCCATCAGCGGTAGTAACATTTGCCCGCCAACGTAATGCAGCGCCATGACATTAAATATAAAATGCGCCGCACCGGCATGAATAAACGGCGTAGCAATTAAATAATGCAACGACCAACGGTCAGCAAGTAGTGCAATGAGTTGCAGGCGGTCGGCATAGAGATAAAACAAAGTGCCGGCAAACGACAAAACAGCCGGTACATAAATCGGCGAGTAATTGGCGTGAAAAAAGCGCATTGGAAACATAAGGTATTATAACGGTTTCACTCATCAATAGCTCGCTTCGCTCGTAGAGTTAAAGACAGTCCAATGTCCTAAACTTAAAACAAGTCGCTTGATCTTGTCTGTGCTGAGCTTGCCGAAGTATAGAAGTGCTATAGAGCGTGCTCAATAAAGTTAAGCTCTCCACCTTAAATTATTTTTATTCCAAAAAAATAGTATAATTTATATTTTATGCCATAATTTTAAATAATGAAATCTTTTGTTACTCACTCTCTTACCAATCCCCTGTTGTTCGTTAATAAATCCCGTGGGGCGAAGTGGCAATCTATTGTATTGGCGTTGCTAATTACTGTTTTTGCCGCGTTTTTATTGACTAATTATCATTGGCAACATGCGGCGCTGGCGTTTGTGGCGGTGGCGTTGGGGGTTGTTTTTTATCGTTGTCAGTTTGGTTTTGCCAGTACTTGGCGCGCGCTGATTTTACGCGGCGATGGCAGTGGCTTGCGCGCGCAAATGTTGTGGATTATATTGGCGGCACTTCCATTTGCTTTACTGACGGGAGCGGGGGATGTTTTGCCGGCACAGGCGACGGCAAATGTTCGCCCCTTGACGATGGCGATTGTTGCCGGGGCATTTATTTTTGGTATCGGTATGCAACTGGGCGGGGCTTGTACTTCGGGGTCTATTGTTGGTGTCGGTAGCGGTAATGGAGTGCCGGTGTTATCGTTGATTGGTTTTGTTGTCGGGGCATTGTGGGCAGCAGTGCATATTGAGTTTTGGAATGAACTTCCTGCCTACGCGGCGTTTTCGTTTTATCAAGAGTGGGGTTTAGGCGGCGCAGTGGTGCTGATGTTGATGGCGGCAGCGGTGGCGGTGGCAACGCGCTGGTTACCGCAAAATACACCAGTAGAATCTTCCCGTTCTTTGTCGCTGTATCGCGGGGCGATTTATATTTCATTGTTAAGTGTGTTGATTTTAATATTGGGCAAACAACCTTGGGGGCTTATTAATGGTTTTACCATTGCCGGCGGGAAAGCGCTGGTGCTGGCGGGGCATGAAGATATTATCTTTTGGGAGTTTTGGACGCGTTACGCAAACGGGGAAGAAGTGCTGGAGCAAGGGTGGTTTGCCGGTAGCCAAATGGTAACAACGGTTGCGATGTTGTTAGGGGTTGCCTTAGCGGCTGCTTTTGCTGGCGAATTAAAATCCCCCCTGCGTCGTTATGAACCGAAGCGTTTGTTGTTGTCTATTGCCGGCGGGGTGATGATGGGTTACGGGGCGCAAATTAGTTACGGTTGCAATATTGGTTCGTATGTCAGTGCTTTGTCTTCGGGCAGTGCGCACGGGTGGCTATGGTTGTTGGCGGCTTTTGGCGGGGCAGCGGTGGGTGTTGCTGTGCGTAAAGTTACGGGGTTAGAAAAATAATGTTACGCGCGGTGTTGCTGGCGTTTGTTTTGCTGTTGAGTATGGCGGCAGCGGCACAGCAGAGTATGGATTATATTGTTGATCGCGATACGCCCGAGTGGTTTAAAAAATCATTTTTAGATTTTAGTGAGGATGCTGCAGAAGCGGCGGCAGAAAATAAACGGGTGATGATTTATTTCGGGCAAGATGGCTGCCCGTATTGCAAAAAATTACACGATTTAAATTATCGCCAAACCGAGATTGTGACAAAGATGCGTAATCATTTAGATTCTATTGCATTGAATATTTACGGCGATTTAGATACGGTATGGGTGGATGGCAATGAATACAGCGAAAAAGAATTGGCGGAGCGTTTGTCAATTCAATTTACGCCGACTTTATTGTTTTTAGATGAACAAGGTAGAGAAATATTGCGCCTTGCCGGTTATCAACCGCCGAAAAAATTTAAAATCGCCTTGCAATATGTGATTGATAAAGAAGAGCAAGAGCCGTTTGCAGATTACCTGCGCCGCATGTCGCCGCCGACCACAACGAGTACAACGGAGGCAACATACCCGCAAAAATTTGTCACCTTACCGTATGACTTTATCCACGCGGGAAAACCGACGGCGGTATTGATTAGCCAACCGCAATGCACTGCTTGTAACGAATGGCGGGATTTTTTGCAATCGGAAACGGCGGTTCTCTGGCGGCAGGCACGCGATGTGCTGGAAGTTAATTTATACGGCAAACAGGAGGTGATGCATGGCATGGGCGAGGCGGCGTGGGTTGCCAAGCAGCACGTGGCGTTTGTGCCGACGTTAATTTTTTTTAACGCCGAGGGGCAAGAAGAATTTCGTATAGATGGTTATTTGCGGGATTTTCATTTGGATTCGGTTTTTGATTATGTGGTATCAGGTGCTTATTTGCAGCAGCCCGAGTTCCAACGTTTTTTACAAAAACGCGCCGATACCTTACGCGAACAAGGGGTAGAGGTAAAATTATGGTGAAGTCTATAACGATGGGCAACCGTTAAATTCCCCTCCGCGCTAGCGGGTTGCAGAATATTAGCGGATACCCTACAGAGAAGCAAAATAATCTAATTATCCTGTTAAAATACGGCTATGCAACAGTATTTAACCCTATTGCAAGACGTGATTGAAAACGGCATTGCAAAAGATGATCGCACTGGTACCGGCGTGGTCAGTGTTTTTGGCAGGCAGGCGCGTTTTGATTTGCGTCATCACTTCCCCTTAGTGACGACAAAAAAATTACATTGGCATTCTATCGTGCATGAATTGCTGTGGTTTTTACAGGGCAATACAAACATTGCTTATCTGCAAGAAAACAAAGTTAAGATATGGGATGAATGGGCAGATGAAAATGGTGAGATGGGTCCGATTTATGGCAAACAATGGCGCGGGTGGGAAACCCGCAACGGCGCGGTAGACCAACTGCAAAATACTATCCGCGAAATTCGCCAAAACCCTGATTCACGGCGCTTGCTGGTATCTACGTGGAATGTAGGAGACTTGCCGCGTATGCGTTTGGCGCCTTGTCATGTGATGTTTCAATTTTATGTTGCGAACGGCACTTTATCGTGTCAGCTTTATCAACGCAGTGCGGATATTTTTTTAGGAGTGCCGTTTAATATTGCTTCTTATGCTTTATTAGTGCATTTAGTTGCCGCGATATGTGGCTTGCGCGTGGGTGAGTTTATTCATACTTTTGGTGATTTGCATTTGTATAACAACCACCGCGAGCAAGCACAAACACAATTAGCACGCGCGGTGTTGCCGCCGCCGACATTGTTGTTAGATTCGGCAATCGGGGCGGATACGGCGTTAGAAGATATTCGCGCCGAAAATATCGCGTTGCGGGATTATCAGGCACACGCGGCAATTCGCGCACCGGTTGCCGTTTAATGAAATTGGCATTGATTGCGGCGCGCGGTAGCGATGGGGTGATTGGTGTGAACAATCAACTGCCTTGGCACTTGCCGGCAGATTTGAAAAAATTTAAAGCGTTAACGATGGGAGCGCCGATTATTATGGGACGCAAAACGCACGAATCAATCGGGCGGGCGTTGCCGGGGCGGTTAAATATTGTGATTAGTCGTCATGCGGGAAATTGGCAAGGTTGTCAACAGGCGGGGTCGTTGGAAGCAGCATTACAATTAGCAACAGAAGCAGCGACAGAAGCAGCGCCTGAAATTTTTATTATCGGCGGTGGCGAAATTTATCGTCAAGCATTGCCCTTGGCGCAACGTTTATATATTACCGAAGTCGCCACCACAACAACAGCGGGGGATACTTTTTTTCCTGAAATTGATTTGACGCAGTGGCAGGAAATTGAACGCGAAGCGTATGTCGCTACGGCAACAACGCCGGCGTATGCCTTTGTTGTTTATCAGCGCCAGTAACCGCGACTCAACGAAGTTACTGTAATTACTTGAGTTGAATGGTCATATTCGTTTGGCTGGGTTTGTTGTGGTCAAACCAGCGTGCGGTAACCGTTTTTGTTTCGCTATAAAACAACACCCCTTGTTTGCCATAGGTGTGTAAGTCACCATAAAACGAACCTTTCCAACCCGTGAACGAGAAAAACGGCAAGGCAACGGGAATGGGTAAGTTAATGCCCACTTGTCCAGCTTCAATATGGTGTTGAAAATGCCGCGCCGCCGCACCAGACGAAGTAAAGATAGAAGTGCCGTTACCGTAGGGGTTGGCATTGACTAATTCAATGGCGCTGTCTAATGAGTTGGCTTCTAAGGCAACTAATACCGGACCAAAAATTTCTTCGCGGTAAATAGACATATCGGGGGTCACTTTACTAAATAAAGTCGGTCCGAGCCAGTTGCCGTCGGGGTAGCCGGGTACTTTACAACGGCTGCCATCTAACAGACATTCGGCGGCGGATTGTTTGCCTTCTTTAATCAGTTGCAAAATACGTTGTAATGATTTTTGATTAATCACCGGTCCGTAAGCTGATTTTTTATTCGACCATATCCCCGGGCGGATTTTTTTCATCGCAGCGGCAACATCGGGCAGCCATTTTTTAGCGGTGCCAACAAACACGGCGGCACTAATTGCCATACAGCGTTGTCCGGCAGCACCGCAGGAGGCGCCAACGAGTGCGCTAATGACTTGTTCTTTATCGGCATCGGGCATAATCACCATGTGATTTTTTGCACCGGCTAAGGATTGCACGCGCTTTAAATTATGGCAACCGCGGCGGTAGACATGCTGCCCGACGGGCACCGAGCCGACAAAAGAGATCGCACGAATATCGGGGTGGTCAAGCAACATATTAACTTGTTCGGCACCACCGTGCACCACTTGCAAAATGCCTTTCGGCGCACCGGCTTTGAGAAATAATTTTGCAATTGCCATCGCCGTTAGCGGGACTTGTTCTGAAGGTTTGAGGACAAAACTATTACCGCAAGCAATGGCGAGCGGAAACATCCACAGCGGAATCATCGCGGGAAAATTAAACGGACAAATACCGGCACATACGCCAAGCGGCTGGCGAATGCTGTAGGTATCAATTTTACTCGCGACATTTTCAACGCCCTCACCCATGAGTAAGGTCGGGATAGAACAAGCGAATTCAACAACTTCAATCCCGCGAAACACATCGCCTTTGGCGTCTTCTAAATTTTTGCCGTTTTCTTGCGCGACAATTTTTGCCAGCGGGATTAAATTTTCTTTTAATAAACGTTGAAAATCTAACATCAAACGCATGCGCACGGGTACCGGTGTTTCGCGCCAGAGGGCTTGTGCTTTTTTCGCTTCGGCGACGGCGCGGTTAATTTCGGTAGCGGTTGCCATGGGGACTTGCCCTAAGATTTTTTGTGTGGCAGGGTCGCTAACGTTAACGGATTGACGGCTACGACTATTAATGAATTTGCCGTTGATGAGGAGGGGGACTTTTTTAGACATGGTTTACTTTCCGTAAGTGAGAAATAAAAAATTAGGCATCGAGAGCATGACAATCGTGTGCTTGCCAACCGACCGGGACGGAATCACCGACATTCAATTTTGTATAATTGCCGTTGTTGGGTATTTTGACAATAAATTCATCCGATCCTAATAAGGAAAAACGCAAGCGAATGTGGTCGCCTAAATATATTTTTTCTTGCAAGTGCCCGGTAAAGCAGTTGTCCGCTTGCTCTGCCGTGTTGCTGACTAAAACACGTTCTGGACGCAGTGATAAGGTCGTGGCGGCATTGGCGCTGGCGCATACGGCCCGTGCGCGAATCGGCTTGCCGGCAACGTCTACATTGCAAATATTGCTTTCAATCGTGCTGACGGTGCCGCAAAAGCGATTATTTTCGCCGATAAATTGCGCCACGAAAGCATTTTTCGGTTCTTCGTATAATTCGTTGGGAGATGCTAACTGCTGGATAATGCCCTGATTGAAAACAGCAATACGGTTGGACATGGTCAGTGCTTCGGATTGGTCGTGCGTTACATAAACGACTGTTACGCCCAGTTGTTCGTGAATATGTTTTAGCTCGTATTGCATTTGCTCGCGCAGGTTTTTATCTAATGCACCGAGGGGTTCATCCATCAGCACTAATTCGGGGTTAAACACTAAGGCGCGCGCGACGGCGACTCGTTGCTGTTGCCCGCCGGATAATTGCCCGGGGAAGCGGTCGGCAAATTGCTCTAAGCAGACCATTTTTAATGCGTGTTCAATTTTTTGTTGAATTTCAGCAGGCGCGATTTTGCGTACTTGCAAAGGAAACGCTAAATTTTCGCGCACGGTCATGTGCGGGAACAGCGCGTAGTTTTGAAAGACCATACCGATGCCGCGTTGATGCGGTGGAATGCGTGCAATCGGTTTTTCGCGGATATAAATTTCTCCGTGGGTGACGGTTTCAAATCCGGCGAGCATCATTAAGCAGGTTGTTTTTCCGGAGCCGGAAGGACCCAACATGGTTAAGAATTCTCCTTCCAAGACATCTAAATTTAATTTTTTTACAACCAGCGTTTCGCCGTCATAAGATTTTTGAACGTCTTTAAAAGATGCGTGTACGGGCGACATGTTTCCTCCGTAGAATAATAAGTGATTAAATTATCTCTATTATATAGTAGCCCGCATTTATCAGAGAATAACCGCTATTAAATTCCCCATCGGGGGTATGGAATTTAACGTTTACAGACACAAGGCGTTTTTACGAATGACGCGCAACTCGGCGAGCCGTGCGGGGGAAATTTGTTCGGCGTTGGGATAATAGCGATTAATTAAATTCAAATAACTGCAATAGTGGCTCGGGTCGCTGTAATAATAATTTAACAGCCATTCAATCGCGGGGTTGCTAATGCGTTCATCTTCTACCAGTGCTTGTTGTAAGCTTTCTTCGTATAAGGGGTCGCTCTTGTCGTTGTTGAGTTCCGTTAAACGCGCTTTTAATAAATAAAAACGTCCGCGCCCAAATTTATCTATATAAGCATCGCTGTTGAGATCAAAGTTCGCTAACCAATTGATTTCCGTTTGTCGTTCTTCCGTGTCCATTTTTTCTAAACGGATAAAATTAGTCAATACGCGCGTTTTCGGGTTTTTCTCGCGCGCGGTGCGGATAATCTCACGCCATTGCTCGGTCAATGTTAAGCTGCCTTCCTCAGCGGCTTGCACCACGGCATTCATGACAGAAGAAATCGTTTCGTATTGTTGAAACTGTGTCCAGGGGTCGCGTAATACTATTGTATCGGATAAATTTTCCTGCAACCAGGTTTTGACACTGTCGTCTAAGAGAACCTGTCCATTTGCGGCGGTGCGGTTGACGCGGCGATAAAAACCTAAGAAATCAGAACCAAAAGTGGGGGTGGTAAAAACATTACTGCGTACGCTATTGTAATAAATCGGTGCGGTTTCAGTATTGATAAACTGCTGTAAATAAGCAATGCGACTTTCTGTTTGCGGGTTATTGGCAGGCGGAAATTCCGGCAATAATGGTGAAAATAAACGATTCGGTAAAATCAACCCTTGATCGCTATAAAGGAGGATGTCGGGGCGTTTGCCAAGAATTTGATGTAAGTAAATGGTCGGTAGGTCTAAGTCATCGTGTACGAATAATACCGAATTGGGTTCAATACTGGCGAGTTTACGATTGGCAAGATCTTCTGCCCAAGTATAGTCGCTGCGGTTATTAATCGTCCAATGGGTGCCGATAATGCTGCCACTGACGACAGTAAAGAGCGCTAAGGCGGCTATGCGTCTGAGTGGTATGGGTTTATTGGCGAGTAAATCAATCAGCCACGCCGCCCCCAATGCCAACCAAATCGCCATCATGCCGTAGGCAAGTAAATAATAAACGCGGAATACCGCCAGTGCGATAAAACCGACTTGAAAATTCAATAGCCAAAGCAACACGACGCTACTGCAAAGAAAACTCATTGCCATACACAACCAAAGCCAGCGGTAACGGGAACACGCCATTGCAACAAAACCAATCAGAATTAATGCAAAGCCAATCGGGGTAAATTGCCAGAGCAACCCCCCGGCGAAATTTTCGGCAAAAAATAGTTTATCGCTCCATTCCACACCGCTTTGTTGATCTACTGTTGCATACCCTTTGCGTAGTACATAGTGCCAAAATAAACTGATACTGTTGATTGGGTCGCCGTAAAAATGGGCAGCAAGAGCGGTTTGATGCGAGCGCCAAACCAACCACAAATAAAAGGGGAGCGCCGTTGCCGCCGCCGTTGCCATTGCTGCCAGAGTCATGAAAATTTTATTCGGCAGGCGCGGAAAAACCAGTAGAAAAACACCGACACCGCCTAACAGCAGGAGCGGATAATGATTGGCAAGCCCAACACCGGTAATGGCTGCCATGATGAGTAAGGGCAGGAGTTGCGGGCGGCGTTGGCTGGCGTAGTCAATGGCAAATGCCAACAGGGTAAAAAACAAGAAAGTATTGAGGGTGTACACTTCGGCAATAATGGCTTGCGACCAAAATGTTTTTGAAGCGGCATAAGCAACGGCAGCAAGGGCGGGGAAAATACGCCCGGGGATGAGCATGGCGACAATCGCATACAGCGCCACACAAGTGCCGGCAGCGGCAAAACCGCTAAAAAAGTGCGCCTTAAATGCCGCACTTCCCCAAGGTAACAAGTGGTAGAAAATCCCCCCTAATAAGGTATAGGCGGGGTAGCCGGGGGGGTGGGCAACGCCCCAAAAATGTAAATTGCCGATAAACAGCGCATCGTCTTCTAAAGTGACTGTTGTCGGGGTGCTGATGGCAAAGAAAATCAGCAGTATAAAAAATAATAAAGCGGCGAAGGGGGCTTCACTGCGCCAATTTCGCGGCACAGTGCGTAGGGGTTGCAGGGCTGCCGAAAATATTTGACTGGGCCAAAAACCCAAGCGTTCGGGCGGGAAGTAAGTAAAGCGAGAAGGGGCTGGTGGCTCAGTCATTAAGGTTGTTTTTATTAAAAGGGGGTATTATATCAATTACTTGCAGCGCATTTTATTGCGCGGGGGCAGTGGCGCTATTTTCACAAGCAGAAACGGCAGTGGTTATGCTATTTTGTAGCGCAGGGGGAACATTGTCAATATCGCCGTAAAAGGTTTCGGCAAGGGTTTGCGCGCGACAATACTGTTCTTGTTCTACATAAAAATTGAGGGCGTAGGGAAGGGCTGGGTTTTCATTGCCTTGAAATTGCGACAATGCCAGTTGTAAGTAGCGTTCGTTGTCGGGATGCGCCGCCCCGTGTGTGTGTTGCACTAATTTTGCACAGAGTAAATAATGATTGCTCAGGGTAAAACTATCTAATTCGTGTGCTGTTGCGGTATCTATTTGGCACTGTTGTATTGCCGCAGCGCTTTGTTGCGGGGAGAGTTGTGCGGTTTCTAATGCGTGTAAAATCATCAAATCGCGTACGCGTGGATTTGTTTGTTTAATTTTTTCAACTATCTGTTGCCATTGCGGGCTGAGTGTTGTCCCACTCCACTGCGCCGTTAACGCTCCGATAATCAGCGTTTCTACTACCGCCGTATGTTGTGAACGTGTCCAGGCATCGTAGGTATTGTATTCTTGTTCGCCGTGGCGTTGTAACCATTGCAAAACTTGCTCCGATAGTGAAATATGGTCCCCCGGGCGTTGGCGAACACGGCGATAAAATCCCAATAAATCAGAGCCATATTTTTCATTGCTAAAATAATCCTTCAAATGCGGCGGGTAAAAGATAGGGCGAAAACTGCGCGCTATTAGTTGTTGGATAATTGCACGTTTACTGATGCCGCCATCGCTGGTGGGCTCTAAGGGGACAAAAGAATTATAAAGTCCACCGCCGTACAGTAATCCTTTAAAATTATAGAGTGTAATATCGGGGCGGACGCCGAGAACAAAATGCAAGTAACCAATGGGAAGGTCTAAATCGGCATTGGTAAAAACAATCGCATTTGCTTCTACGCTGTTTAACTTGGCAAGTGCTAAATCTTCCGCCCAGCGATAATCGCGGCGATTGTTGTCTTCCCAATGTAAGGTCATTGTGCTCGTGACTAATCCGACGGCAATCACGCTCAAAAATAAACCGCGTGCTTTGCCGGTTTTTTGTGCACACCAACGGGCAAGATAGCCGCTACCCAATGCCAATAAAATTGCCAAAATTCCGTAGGAAGTTAAATGATACACGCGAAAAATTGCTAACCCTAAATAGTCAGGTTTAAAATCACGTATGAAAATCAGAAATACACTGGTCATGAAAAAACTAATGCCCAACGCAATCGCTAACAACCGTCGTTGTGGAGAATAGAATAATCCCAACCAACCGAGCAATGCCAACAACAAACCCACCACTGTATATTGTTGGCGCATTTCGTTGGCTAAAAATTGCAATGTTAATAATTTATCATACCAAGTCACCCCCGCTTCATTATCTACACTGGCGTAATTGGCACGTGAGATATAGTGTTGAATGAGTTCCCAACTATCTAAGGGGATGCCAAAAAAATGCGCCGGCATGGTGTCGTAAGAGCGCCAGACCATCCACGAATAAAATAAAGCGGCGATTGCCGAGGCAATCAGTATGCCGAGTAAAAAGGTGCGTATTTTTTGTTGCAGAGGGGCAAACAGCAGATAAGCGGCAATACCACTACCGGCTAAAATAAATAAGGGATAATGATTTGCTAAGCCGAGACCGCAAACAACTGCCGCGAGCAGTACTATTTTTTTATTACCATTGCTACCATTGCCGCCGCTATTGACGTATGAAATCGCACAGGCGAGGAGGGCGAAAAATAACAAGGCGTTCAAGGTATACACTTCAGCAATAATGGCTTGCGACCAAAACACTTTAGAAACGGCAAGAGCGGCAGCGGCAAACAAGGGAGTGATACGATCGCGCACTAACATTGCGGTAATGATATAAACGATACAGCAAGCAGCAGCAGCGGCAACGCCGCTAAATAAGTGTGCTTTGAATGCCGGCGTGCCAAACGGCATTAAATGATAAAACACGCCCCCCAATAAACTATATAAAGGATACCCCGGCGGGTGCGGGAGGCCAAAAAAATGCAAGGTAGAAATAAAGATGGCATCATCTTCTAAGCCCACTGCGCTCGGTGTGGTGAACGCATACAAAGCCAGCGCCGATAGAAAAACCGCAAATAGAAAAGGCAACTCGCGGCGCCAGTGCCGAGAAACACCGCTTACGGGGGCGTTAGTGGCGGCGGCGGGAGGAGGCATGGGAGAGAAACGTCTATAGTCGCTCTATAGAACGGTTTAAATTATTGCGTCGCAACGACGGTGGCACAGCCGCTGGCTTTTTGTCGTGCTTGGCGGATTTGTCGCAACATATCATCGGGAATATCATCGGCATTGGGGTAATATTGCTCCACCAATGAAATCACTTCGCAATAATCTTCTTTTACAATATAAAAATTAATCAGCGGTCTGAGTGCGGGGTTGTCTTTGCTCGCCAAGCGTTTCATACCGTCTAACAATGCTTGTTCATATTCAGGGTTATCCGTGCTGGTGAGCCGTTGCAATAAAGTGGCACGCAAAAGGAAAAAATTACTCTTTGTGCGCCCATCTAATAATTCTTCGGAATCAATATCGTAACTGCCAGTCCATTCTAATTCGCGTTGCATTTCTTCTTCGCTCATTCTGCCGGCGTTGATGTATTGAGAATTGGTGACCAAGCGCGTTTGGGCATTTTTTTCGCGGGCACGGTCAATCACTTCCAACCAGCTATCGTCCAATTCAAAGCCATGCAAGCTGGCAAGCAAAATAGCACCGACCAACTGCGAAACGGTAGAATAGTGCTGTTGTCGTGTCCACAAATCAGTAATTTCGTCCCCGATGTTGATGTTATCATTGAGCCATTTTTTCAACAGGTCGGATAAGATCACGCGGTCATGCGAGTTGTTGCGATTGACGCGGCGTAAAAACCCCATAAAGTCAGAACCGTAAGCGGGATGTTTATATAACTCGCGCCGTTGCGGATGATAATAAATCGGACGTGGTGTTTCATCAACATATTTACGCAAGATAGCGGCTTTATTCTCGACATTGGGGTTGCCGGCAGGGGCATAATCGGGAATCAACGGGGAATAAAGGCGGTTGCCATAAACCAAACCCTGATCGTTGAAGACGGTTAAATCCGGACGCACCCCTTCTACATAATGCAAATATCCGACGGGGAGATCCAAATCGTCAAAAGCAAATAACACGGCATTGGGCTCAATGCTGTTAATTTTGGCGATGGCTAAATCGTGTGCCCAGCGATAATCGCTGCGATTATTAACATCCCAGTGCGCATAGACGCT
>JAHZKE010000113.1 GCA_022600535.1 Pseudomonadota bacterium | reverse complement strand
GTTGCGGTTACCGCATCTAAAAAGAAAGAAACCCATTTAATCATGCCATCTATATTTTTGCGCGATTGGTCTAATGCCATATAGTAAGATTGGCGGTGATTTTCAAAAAAATGCGAGATGTATAGTATCGGGTGCTGCAATATTTTTTTTTCTAATAGATACAAAGAAACAAGCATACGCCCCATGCGCCCATTGCCGTCTAAAAACGGATGTATGGTTTCAAATTGAGCATGAATCAGAGCGGCACGAATCAGGTGGGGAATATCCAGTTGGTCATCTTGGATAAATTTCTCTAAGTTAGACATTACATCAGCAATATGTTCATGCGCCGGCGGCACAAAATGCGCGTTACTCGGGCGGCTGCCGCCAATCCAATTTTGGCTTTTTCTAAATTCTCCTGGGCTTTTACTTTTGCCCCTTACTTGCGACAGCAATATTTTATGCGTGTCTTTCAGTAGGCGGTTACATAGCGGGAGATTTCCCCTTAACTCTTCAACCGCTATATTTAGCCCTTTAATATAGGCGTGTAATTCTGCCCAATCATCGCGCTTTTCGCTGGGGACATCTTTTTGTTTGATAAATGCATCGGCGACATCGGTTTGCGTGCCTTCTATTTGCGTAGAAAAGCGCGCTTCTTGTTTGCTAAATGCCCCAATAATAAATAATGGGTCGGGTAATTGCTCGGTTAACGAGGCAAAGCGCCCTAATGCAATGCCAGCTTCTTCCGTTTGCTTAATTATGGAAAATGGGAGGGTAATCTCTTGGCTTTGAAATATATCCCCGGGTAAGTAGTAATCGTATCCTGCTTTTGCATGGCGTAACTCGCCCGGGAAATTGGGGCTATTTGTGTTCATAGTTAGGTTTTTAGCTCTAAAAATAAGTAAAAATCATATTATATATTTTTATAATCCCAAAAACAAGCAAAAATAATGTTATATATTTCTATAATCCCAAAAATAGAGTTAAATCATATTATAAATATCTATAATCCGCTTTTTATCACTTTTCCCGTTAAATTCAGTTATCCGGAATTTCCGGACAACTGCCCCGCTCTTTGAAATGATCAGGGATGTTAAATTAGATTCAGTTGTTTCCAAAATTTCCACCAACTGCAGCAATGCGTAAGGGCGTATGCCGAATTTATAAAACCTCTCCTACCCGACCAAAAAAAGTTTTACGCGCAGATTCAGATAAAGCAATTCCGGGTGCAGTGTTATAAGCAAGGACAACCAACATTCGCGTTGTGTCTCCTTCGGTTGCGGTAACACGATGGATAGAGTTACGCCCGCGAAATAATACTAAATCGCCAACATCAAAAGAAAGTGCAGTGGCTTTCGTTTCTTTATCTAAAATTTTCCGCGTGTTCTCAAAAGCCATTTCATTTTTATCAGCATCTCTGACGTTTCTTACAAATTCAAAATTGCCACCTTGTTGTGGTTTTTGAATCAAAAGGGTAATGGCAAAGGAGGAATGGTCATAATGCCAACCTAATTCTTGTCCGGCGCTGGCATAATGTAAATTGATTGAGGATAGCGAATCGGCGTATGGATAAAGTGCTTGCTCACCAAGGATTGAACATAAAAAACTTTTAAAGTGCGTATCCTCGTATAGAGTATGCAAAGGCGAATGTTGAGGAATTTGATCGGTAGTAATGCAACCTTTAGAGGAATGAATTTGACGGTTTCTAATATGGTCTTCGGGAAAATTAGAATCCGGCGGCAGCAAATAAACAGTGTGCGAACTTTTTGTATAAAACGCCGATTTCTGTTCCTGTATTCCTTCTTTTTGAATGATTGCAATGGCTTCGTGCGTTAGAAAATTAGGCAGGATTAACGCACCTTTAGCATCCAACGCGCTTTTACAGTGCAGGCGATAATCGGCACTGTTGATGGGGTGGGTATGGGTGTCAATAATATCGGATAATGCGTTTAGTATTTTTTCCGTCATTGGATTGCGTTAAAAGTAGGCGGCAGCAAAAAACTATAATAGCTTTGTGCTACCGCCGTAAGATAAACAAACCTCAAAAATACTGATTGCTTAAGATTTTGGTTTTTTTCTTATTTCACCCGATTTTACGCGAGCGAAATAACTTTCCATCTCTCGTTTTACAATGGGCGATAGCAAATATAACCCAAAGATATTTGGCACACAAATTAAAAATACCAAAGCATCA
Organism: Pseudomonadota bacterium; assembly: GCA_022600535.1. GTDB lineage: Bacteria > Pseudomonadota > Gammaproteobacteria > Tethybacterales > Persebacteraceae > JAHZKE01. Next base: position 1,247 of record JAHZKE010000113.1, on the reverse strand, counting down.
GAGATATCAAGAATCGGCCCAAGCTGCACCATACAACCCAAGGCAACAAACACGCAGAAAATAACCTTATAGACCACTTGTTTATTTTCTCCAAATAGATACGTCCAACCTTTTAGCCCATAATAAGACCAAGAAATCATAGTTGAAAAGGCAAACAATAAACCTGCCAAAGCTAATGGATAGGGAAACCAAGAGATTTGTCTTTCAAAGGCGGCGGATGTCATTGCAATGCCGGTGGCACCATTAGCAAAATCGGGTGCTGCTACCTGAGAGGTACCAATAACCAACGCGGTGATGGTGCAAATAACAATCGTATCAATAAAAGGTTCCAACACCGATACAGCGCCTTCGGTAACGGGTTCGTCTGTTTTAACTGCCGAGTGAGCAATGGCTGCCGAGCCGATACCGGCTTCATTAGAAAAAACAGCACGTTGAAAACCAACAATAAGCGCACCTAAAGCGCCGCCGGCAATGCCTTCGGCAGAAAATGCACCCGTAAAGATGTTGGCGATTGCTTGTGGAATATGCTCACCGTTCATAATGATAACAATGATAGCAAAGAAGCAATACCACACTGCCATAAAGGGCACAATTTTTTCGGTTACTTTGGCAATAGATTTAATCCCGCCAATGATAACTAAAAATACCATTCCCGCTAAGATTAAGCCAATCAACCAACCAAAGCCGTCTAATGCGCCATTGGCAATAACATTAAGTTGTTCGTAAGCTTGGTTAGATTGGAACATATTACCAATACCGAGTGCGCCTAACAAAATACCAACGGCAAAAAACATACCTAAAGCTTTACCTAATTTAGGTTTGCCCAATTCGGCAAGACCATTTTTTAGATAGTACATAGGGCCACCAGAAACAGAACCATCTGCATTATAGTCGCGGTATTTAACACCAAGAGTACACTCAACAAATTTTGTTGACATGCCAAGAAACCCCGCCATAATCATCCAAAAAGTTGCACCCGCTCCGCCAACCGTTACTGCCACGGCAACACCACCGATATTACCAATACCCACAGTGCCGGAGATGGCAGTTGCCAATGCTTGAAAATGCGAAACCTCGCCTAAATCTTTAGGGTTTTCATACTTACCTAAAATAAGATCAATCGCATGTCTAAATGCCCTTAGATTAATAAAACCCATATAAAGGGTAAAGAACACAGCACCAATGACCAGCCATAAAACCACCACAGGAAGATCTGCACCAAAAATAGGAATCTTAAAAAAGACAAT
>JAHZKE010000112.1 GCA_022600535.1 Pseudomonadota bacterium | reverse complement strand
ACCGCGGCAGCGGCAACAATTGCCGCCAATACATTATTGCGGTTGGCTTTACCTGCTAAGGGCGGGGGGAACGGTTCGCCGCATTGTTCTTGTCCGCGCCACACTTGCATTTTTTCATTAGCATAACGCCAATGCCAATCTCCCCCCGCATTCTCGTTGCTTTCGTTGCCAAAATATTCTATCGGCGTGTAACACCCCATCGCGATCGCCGCTGCCAAATGCGGTTCGTTGGCGGCGGCGATAATCCGCCCGTTATCGGGCACACTGCGTAAGAGGTAATGAAATTGCCGCACAATCGCCGCAACATCGGGGTAAATATCGGCGTGGTCAAATTCTAAATTATTAAGAATAGCGGTGCGCGGGTGGTAATGTAAAAATTTCGGACGCTTATCAAAAAACGCGCTGTCGTATTCATCCGCTTCAATGACAAAAAAATCAGAATCAACAGCAAGCTGTGCCGAGCGCGAAAAATTAGGCAACATGCCGCCGACTAAAAACCCCGGCGCAAGCCCCGCTTGCGTGAGCAAATAAGTCAGCAAGGCACTGGTGGTTGTTTTGCCATGCGTGCCGGCAACGGCAAGCACGTGTTTATTGCGTAAGACATTTTCATAAAGCCATTGCGGCGCACTAATGAACGGTCGTCGGTGGCGCAAAATGGATTCTAATAAAGGATTGCCGCGCGAAATAGCATTGCCGATAATATATAAATCGGCAGGGCGGTCGTGGCAATCGGCATCGTATCCTTGGTATAAGGGGCAGTTGAGTTTTTTAACTTCATCGCCAAACGGCGGATAAAAAGCCGCATCGCTGCCGGCAATGTGGTGCCCGTCGGCGGCGGCAAGGCGGGCAATCCCCGCCATAAAAGAACCGGCAATGCCGAGTAAATGCAACTGTGCCATGATGCCGTTAGTTCGTCGGGTATTTTTGATAAAGCGGCGGGTGCTCTTTTTCCATCTCGCTGAGGATGGCATCGTGGGCAGCCAGTTCTTCCGTCCGCGCGTATTGCACTGTTACCGCACCGCCGCGAGCTTCAATCGCAATCGGTGCGGTGCTCATGTTCATTTCTATTTGTTGTTGGCGCATACGAAAGTACACTTCCCCTAACAGACGGGTATCTACAATCGCACTGTGATAGTCGGCGCGGGCAGTTAAATTAATTTGATAATGTTTGCACAACGCATTTAAACTATGGCTATTGACCTGTTGATTATTTTTGCGCGACCACTCCAACGAGCAAGTAATCTCGGCGGCAATTTCTTCTAACGGCGGTTTATTCAAGCGCGCGAATTCGGCATTTAAAAAACCGCGATCAAACGCCGCATTATGAATAATTAATTCGTGCCCGCGGATAAATTCAATAAACGCATCGGCAACCTCGGCAAACAGCGGTTTGTCGGCAAGAAAATCGTCCCCTAAGCCGTGTATTTGCTGCGCTTCGGCGGGCATGGTGCGTTGCGGGTTGATATATTGATGATATTCGCCGCCGTCTTTTGCCTCCACCGGCGTGCGCTCCTGATAGGCGATCGCCGCAATTTCTACAATGCGGTCGCCATCATTGGGTTTTAAGCCCGTCGTTTCGGTGTCTAAAAATATTTTCATCATTGTTGCTGATAGTAAGCCGCTTGTTGTTGCGCCAGTGCATCCACTTGTTCGTTGCCCGGGTTGCCGTCATGCCCGCGCACCCATTGCCAATCAATTTGATAAGGCGCGGCAACTTGTTCTAACTGTTGCCATAAATCGACATTGAGTACCGGTGAACCGTCTTTTTTACGAAAATTATTTTCCCGCCACTTTGGCAACCACTCGCGTATCCCCCGCGTGACATACTGCGAGTCGGTAAATATCTGCACCGCGCGCTGCGGGGTTTTAATCGCTTCCAGTGCTTTGATAATTGCGGTCATCTCCATGCGGTTATTGGTCGTATCTGCCGCGCCGCCGGACAATTGCCGTTGGTAGCCGTTATACGACAACACCGCCGCCCAACCCCCGGGACCGGGATTGCCCTTACACGAGCCATCGGTATAAATAATAATCGGAGGTTTTGTCGCCGTCATAAGCAGTATTGTAGCAAAACAAATTACCGCCTTTTTACAGCCGCGCTTTTGTTGATTTATAACGCGCGAGGGCTGCTTTTTTGCGCTGTTGTTTGAACAACGCGGGGACAATCAAACGCATACTATGGCGGCGTTTAACCGTATGCGAGACAAAAATACCACCGGCAAGCGGCCACCAGCGCCGCCCCGCCAACTCAAACCAACGCATGCGCCAGCGGCGTTGCAATAAATTCACCCATGGCGGTAAAAACACCGCATACGCCCCGCCTAACGACTGCATTTCTAACAACTTCAACCAATCATTAATCCGCGCCACCGACAGCCAATTTTCCCGCCACGGCGCCGCCCGCGCAAAGCGCAACAAACTGAAACGATTAAAGCCGATAATTACTAATCGCCCTTCGGGGCGCAACACACGCACTGCCTCACGCAATACGGCATGCGGGTCGTTACTTGCTTCTAATACATGCACTAACACCAATAAATCCAGTGCTTCGCTTTCTATCGGCAATTCGCGCCAATCGGCACACAGAGTGCTATCGCGCCGCGCAATTAACAACTGATGGCGCACGGGTGAGGCAGCAAGCACTTCTGCCCGTCCGCCCAGTTGCACGCCGTACAACCCCAAGACATCGCGAATGCTCTCGTGGCAAAGGCGTTTTTCTTCACGTGCGACCCACCTGCCGAAACCATAGCGAAACCATTGTTTAGCAGTTAATTTTTTATTTTTGCCAAAATGTTTTAATATGGTGCTCATGCGAATTCAAACGATTCCCTCTCTACAGGATAATTATATCTACATCGCCAGTAATCGTGATAATTGCGCGTTAGTGGTAGACCCCGGCGAAGCCTCTGGCGTGCAAGCCGCCCTTGTTGCTGACGGTTTAAAATTGACGACAATCCTCCTCACCCATCGCCATGCCGACCATATTGACGGCGTAGCAACCTTGCGAGCGCAGTATCCAGATGCTACAGTGTATGCACCGGCGGGGTGCAATGTGAGCGGGGCGATAACCTGCACCGACGGGCAAACATTGAGTTTATTAAACGGTGAATTATCGTTACAAGTGTTCGCCACTCCCGGACATACTTTAGAACATATTATTTTTTATGGCAACGGCATTGTTTTTTCCGGCGACACTTTATTTATTGGTGGTTGCGGTAGAGTGTTTGAAGGCAGTATGCAACAAATGCACGATTCACTCGCGCAATTTACCCACTTTGCCGATGACACCTTAGTGTATTGCGGGCACGAATACACGCGCAATAATTTACGTTTTGCCGCCGCCGTAGAACCGCAAAACAACGCAATTCGCGCACAACAAACACAGGTAGAACAAGCAGAACGCGACAACATCCCCACGGTGCCGGCAACTTTGGGCGGCGAGCGGCAAACCAATCCGTTTTTACGCTTGCAAGTCCCTGCGGTCATTGCCGCGGCGAGTCAATATCGCGGGCAGGCGTTGAGCAATAGCGTCGACGTATTTACCGCGCTGCGCCGTTGGAAAGATAATTTTTAATAGCGCCCCCCGCAATAGCGCAGGTGAGCGAAACCATTCACAAAGTGCCGATTTTCATTCGCCTTAATAAATTCGGGTCGCGTTGCCAATCGGCAACTTGCACGCGGGTTGTTAAATACACTTTTTTGCCGCTGTATTTTTCCATATCGTAACGGGCGGCAGTGGCAATGCGCTTTAGCGTGCCGCCTTGTTTGCCGATAATCATTGGCTTTTGCGATTCGCGGTCGGTATAAATTACCGCGGTTACCGTTAATAATTTTTCCGTTGCGGCGACCTCAGTAATAACCCCCAAGCAATACGGCAGTTCGTCCCCCAATGCGCGAAATAATTTTTCGCGTAATAACTCGGCGAAAAAAAACGGATAATCTTTATGCACTTCTTCCATTTCCTGTTGCGGCAAATGCTGGCTGCATTCCCGAATCAACGCCTCCACACCATCGCCGCGTTTTGCCGACAGCGGAATAATCGCATCAAATTCGTGCCGTTGCGATACTTCGGCGAGCAGGGGTAATAATTGGTTTCTATCGGCAATGCAATCTATTTTATTTAACGCGCAAATAATTTTTTTATCTCTCGGCAATTTTTTCAATAAGCCGCTGTCGGCAGTCGTCCAGCTATTTGCCACCGCAACAAAAACAATCGCATCGGAAATTTGGGTCGCCCATTCTGCCGCTACATTTAAAGCGCGATTAAACGCGCCGCCGTGTTGCGTTTGCCAACCGGGGGTATCTAACCAAGCAATGCGGCAATCGTCATGCGTGCTGATTTGGCGAATCACCGACCGCGTGGTTTGCCGCCGATGCGAAACAATGCTGACTTTATTTCCGGCGATACGATTGAGCAAGGTGGATTTGCCAGCATTGGGGCGACCGGCAACGGCAATAAAACCGCTATTCATTGCGGTTGCGTTTGCAACAATAGCCGCAAACATTTACGCGCGGCTTCTTGTTCGGCTGCCATACGGCTTTTGCCGCGCCCTTCGGCACGAATCTCGTTTTCGGTGCTACAACAGATCGTAAAAGTCGGGGCGTTATCTTTGCCTTGTTGTTGCAGTAAAGTATAGCGCGGTGGCGGCAATTTATATTTTTGTAATAATTCTTGCAGTTGTGTTTTATAACTACTGAGCGAAGCGATACCGCCTTGTTTAATTTGTTCGGTTAAGATGGCAATATCTTCTTGCAATAGAGTGGTCAATAGGGTGCGAATATTGCCACCGTCTAAATAAATTGCGGCAATGTATGCTTCCATCATGTCGGCAAGTAATTTTGTATTATCGCGCCCGGCGTGCATTTCGGCAGCACCTAAGCGGATATGTTCTGCCAGCATTAAGCGGCGGGCAATCGCTGCCAGTGCATCGCGGTTAACCAAACCGGTACGCAGTTGCGATAAGCCGCCTTCGGACAGTTGCGGGAATTGCTGATACAGCAGTAAGGAGACTTCAAATTGTAAAATGGCATCGCCTAACCACTCTAAACGTTGATTATGCGGGGTGCCGAAAGAGCGATGGGTGAGGGCTGTTTCTGCCAGTTGCGGATTTTTAAATTGATACCAATCTGCTAATTTCATTGTTCTTCTAACGCTAACGGTAACCAGAAGCGTTGTAGCTGAGTGGCATCAAAAGCAGTCAAAAAGCGATGATTAAACATCACCCGCGAGGCGGGGCCGACAATATTTTCTTCCGGCACAAAGCCCCAAAAGCGGCTATCGTTGCTGTGGTCGCGGTTATCTCCCAACACAAAATAATGCCCGGCGGGGACTTCGCAATTTAAAATATAACCGAGGGGCGATTGATTGAGCAAACAATGTTCGGCATCGGGCGGGCGGAACATGATATTGTTACTGGAAGAAAGTAAAATATCATGCCACCCGTCATTAATGCGTTCGCGTATCGTCATGACGGTTTGCGTTTCATTCAGCGATTCAATTTCAAAGAGTAACGATTCGCCGTTAATCGCCAGCGATTTATCATCGCCATAACGCACCATATCGCCGGGGATGCCGACAATGCGCTTGATATAAAATAATTCTTCACCGGGTTTTTTAAAGATAATAATATCGCCGCGCGCCGGTGGCGTGCCCGGGGTGAGGCGGGTGTTAAACAACGGCAAGCGGTAGCCATAGCGGTTTTTATCGGTCAATACCAAATCGCCAACGGCTAAAGTCGGTTGCATAGAGTTTGACGGGATGCGAAACCAATCGTAAAAAAAGCCGCGAAAAACAAACACCAGCAATAAACACAAAAAGGCATCGCGGCAGAGTTTGATGACTTTCTTTTTTTCATCCGTTGCATTGTGGCGGGTGATTTTATAGTAGAGGTAAAAAGCCCCCGCCAATAGCGTGCAACCGAAAAAGAATTTATCGGGCGGCACCGAGGGAAACACGGTATAAAACAAACGCACCACCAGCAACACCGAACAGAGTGAAAAAATCTCCAACCAAAATTTAATGATTTTTCTTTTTTCTTCTGGAGCGCTGTGGCGAAATAGGGCATACCCCAAACTCATCATGCCCGAAATGATGGTGGCGGCAAAAAGCAGGTGGTCAAAAGTAATCACTTTTGTTCTCGGGTGAGGGTGGCTAAAAATACTTCTTGTGGAATCTCCACATTGCCAAAACGCTTCATGCGTTTTTTACCGGCTTTTTGTTTTTCTAATAATTTGCGTTTGCGCGTAACATCGCCGCCGTAACATTTGGCGGTAACATTTTTACGCATGGCGCGTACGGTTTCGCGGGCAATAATTTTACCGCCGATGGCAGCTTGCACGGCAATATCAAACATCTGCCGCGGAATCAACTCGCTCATTTTAGTCGCTATCGCGCGTCCGCGAAGGGTGGCTTGTTCGCGCGGGATCATACTCGCCAAGGCATCAACACGCTCGCCATTGACTAAAATATCCAAGCGGACAATATCGGCGCGTTGAAAATTAAGCAACTGATAATCTAGCGACGCATAGCCGTGGGTGGCAGATTTCATGCGGTCAAAAAATCCTGCCACCAATTCGGCAAGCGGCATTTCGTAGTGCAAAATGACGCGCTTGCCCGTGTGTTCCATGCGCGTTTGGCGGGCGCGGCTGTCTAACGCCAATGTCATCACCGTGCCGGTTTCGTTATTGGGGGCGACAATCGTGACTTCGGCAATCGGCTCGCGCACTTCGCGCACTTCGGTCGGCGGTGGCAGGCGGCAGGGGTGGTCTACCAACCCCACTTCGCCATCGTGGTGCAACACCTGATACACCACCCCGGGAGAAGCAACCACTAAATCTAAATTATATTCGCGCTCTAAACGTTCCTGTGTGATTTCCATGTGCAACATGCCGAGAAAACCGCAACGCAAACCAAACCCCAACGCCGGCGATTTTTCGGTTTCAAAACTAAACGCGGCATCGTTGAGTTGCAATTTGAGGGCGGCATCGCGCAGCAGTGGAAAATCATTCGGACTGGAAGGAAAGAAACTGGCAAAAACATGCGACTTCGCTTGCTGAAAACCGACCAAGGCGACCACATCATTATTTTTTTCGTGCGTAATGGTATCGCCCACTTGCGCGATGCGAATGTCTTTAATACCGGTAATAATATAACCGACTTCCCCCGCCGCTAATACAGGTTGCTCTTCCATTTTCGGCGTAAAAACACCAATCGTATCGCAATCGCGCACTTCGTTATTAGAAATAAATTTAATCTTGTCGCGCTTGCGTAGTGTGCCTTCCATCACCCGCGCTAAAATCACCACCCCGAGATATTTATCAAACCACGAGTCAACAATCAACGCCCGCAATGCGCTTGTTCTATCGCCGACCGGCGGCGGAATGCGGGCAATCACCGCATCTAAAATCGCATCTACGCCGACCCCGGTTTTTGCACTGACGGCAACCGCATCCGAAGCATCAATGCCAATCATCTCTTCAATTTCTTCGCGCGTGCGCGCTTCATCGGCAGCGGGGAGGTCAATTTTATTGAGGACGGGAATAATGTCAAGATCTAAATCGGAAGCGGAATTGCTGTTGGCAATCGTTTGCGCTTGCACCCCTTGCGAAGCATCCACCACTAGCAACGCCCCCTCGCACGCCGCCAACGAACGCGACACCTCGTAGGAAAAATCCACATGCCCGGGGGTATCAATTAAATTGAGTGTCCATTGCTGTTGGTCGGCAGATTGATAATGTAGCGTTACCGTTTGCGATTTGATGGTAATGCCGCGTTCGCGTTCTAAATCCATGGTGTCTAACACCTGTGCTTTCATTTCGCGCTCTGCCAACGCGCCACAGCGGCGAATGAGCAAATCGGCAAGCGTTGATTTACCGTGGTCAATATGCGCGATAATAGAAAAATTGCGGATATGCGATTGGTCAGACATAAAGACCGTTATTGTACAATGCTTCCGCGCCATTTGGCGTGTTGCCAAATAAAAACTGCAACTGCGTATT
>JAHZKE010000017.1 GCA_022600535.1 Pseudomonadota bacterium | reverse complement strand
AAGTGTTCCACTGTTTGCAGGCAGTGGCGCAACCGTGGCAGCCGACACAGGTATCTAAGTCAATGACTAATCCTAATTTCATGATGGCATACTGGTGTTAAAGGTTTCGTTGGGGAAATATTTTTCCAATCGCGCATCGGCGGTGCGGGCGTGGGCTTCCATGCCTTCCATGCGCGAGATACGCGCACACAGGGGGGCGGTACTGCGAGTGGCTTCGCGCGTCATGCGTTGGGTGGTTAAGATTTTCAAAAACTTATGCACCGATAAACCGCCCGTATAACGCGCTGCTTTTTTGGTCGGCAAAATGTGGTTGGTGCCCGAACATTTATCGCCATACGCCACTGTGGTTTCTTCGCCCATAAATAGCGAGCCGTAATTTTTCAAGCGTTGTTGCCACCACGGTAACTCTTTGGCGTGCACTTCTAAGTGTTCGGCGGCGTATTCGTCGCTGACACTCGCGGCTTCTTCGCGGGTATCGCACAATACCACTTCGCCGTAATCGCGCCATGCGGCGGTGGCGGCTTGTTTGGCGGTGTCGGGTAAATCGTCAATCAACGCCGGCACTAACTGCAACACTTCTTTTGCCAAGGCGGCATCGGTGCAGACCAACCACGCGGGGCTGTCAAAACCGTGTTCGGCTTGACCGACTAAATCAATGGCGACAATACGCGCATCTGCGGTTTCATCGGCAATAATAGCGACTTCGGTCGGACCGGCAAACATATCAATGCCGACTTCGCCAAATAACATGCGTTTGGCTTCGGCGACAAAACGGTTTCCCGGACCGGCGATAATATCCGCCGGCTTGCCGCCAAATAAACCAAAGGCGAGTGCGGCGACCCCTTGCACGCCGCCTAATGCCAGCACGCGGTCGGCACCGGCAAAATGCAAAGCGCATAAAATTGCCGGGTGCGGTGCGCCGCCGTTACGCGGCGGCGTGCAGGCGCTGACTTCGGTCACACCGGCAATTTTGGCAGTAACGACACTCATTACTGCTGATGCAATATGAGCATAACGCCCACCGGGGACATAACACCCCGCGCTTTGCATCGACACAATGCACTGCCCGGCAAATAAACCCGGGGCTAATTCTGTTTCAAATTCTTTAATGCTGTTTCTTTGTTCGCGGGCGAAATCGCCAACGTGGGTAATAATTTGTTTAATATCTTCCTGCGTTTGTTTGGGAGTTTCGGCAACGGCGGCTTGCAGGGCGGCGGTGGATAAAACAATATCGCCACTGTAGCCGTCTAATTTTTGCGTGTAATCGCGCGCGCAGTCATCGCCACCGCTACGAATTGCCGCCAACATATCGGTTACGGTGCGTTGCACATCGTTATCGTTACTGGTTGCAGTTTTTGCTGCTTGTTTTAAGTATTGCACGGACATAAATGTTACTTGCTCAGGATAAAAAACCTTTATTGTATTGTAAAAAGCATAAAACAATAAATTGAATACCGCCCTGCCGCTGTTGCATCTGCTACTACCGTTGCGATTTGTTATTTTTTATTATTTTATTCGTCGGCAATCAAATCGGTGAGCACTGCCATACGAATCGCCATACCATAATGCACTTGCTGCAAAATCAATGAACGCTTGCTATCGGCAACGCTGTCGGCAATTTCTACTCCGCGATTGATTGGACCCGGGTGCATCACCACCGCCGACGGCTTGAGCGCTGCCGCGCGCGCTTCGGTAAGCCCGTATTGCGCTAAATATTCCGCCTCCGACATATCTACATTGCGGTTGAGTGCTTGTATCCGCTCGCGTTGAATACGCAACATCATCACCACATCCACCCCTGCTAACGCATCATCTATATTGTGGTTGACCGTCGCGCCTAACTGTTGCGCCAATGCGCTCGGGCACAACTGTTCGGGACCAGCCAAACGAATATCATCCACCCCGAGCAAGCGCAAAATGTGCAGATTGCTACGGGCAACACGCGAATGCAAAACATCGCCGACAATCGCCACCGATAACTTGGATAAATCCTTGCCAAAGTGCTGGCGCATGGTGTAGGCATCGGTGAGCCCCTGCGTCGGGTGGGAATTACACCCATCGCCGCCGTTAATAATCACCACCCCCGCGGGGGCAACTGCGGCGGCTTTGTGAGCGGCGCCGTCTTCGCCGTGGCGCAGAACAATGCCCGCCGCCCCCATTGCCGACACCGTGCGCACGGTATCTTCTAAAGATTCGCTTTTGGTCGCCCCTGCCATGCGAATTTGATCTAAATTAACCACATCCGCCCCCAACTGTTTGGACGCCGCTTCAAACGCCGTGCGCGTGCGTGTGCTACTTTCAAAAAAGATATTCACCAATAATTTACCGCGCAAGCGCCGAGCGCGATTGCCGGCGGCATAAAAATCTGCCAACGAAAATAAACGTTCCGCAGTGGCGAGGGGCATATCCTGTAGCGTTAGCAAGTGTGCTAACGAACCATCGGGATTTTGTTGTTCTGCAGGCATGTTGGGGGATATTTTAACCTAATTTTGTGTAATGTTGTGAACCTTCTTAATACCTAGGGTAACATTGTTATAATTAGCTTTTACTTTTAATTTAAAATGTACTGAGCAAGATATAATCATAATTTTACGAGGAGATAATTAATGAGTAATAATTTTGAAAAAAATGATGCCTATTTTACTAAAAAGACAGAAGAGTTTATTCACACTCCATTTGTTGGTTTTTCTGAGGAAGTCGGTCGTATTAGACGCAATCTATTAATTGCTAATTCTGTTACATTACTTTATCTACTATCCGGTGGAATTATTACGTCATTTAATTTATTTGGAGTGGTTGTTGAAGATATTAGACCGAATTTTATTAATTGGGGTTTATTTGTTTTTGTTCTTTATCATACCATTCATTTTTTATTCCATGTTATTGTATATTTAGAGCAGAGAAAATTTAAAATTAAAGAAGAAATACTAATAATTCAACAAGATTTAAAAGAACTATCAAAAAGAGACGAAGAATCTTTTACCCACTATAAAACACGTTTGAATATTCGTAAAAAATTAGAGAGAATCCCCTTTTGGAATTGGCTTTTTATAGAAACAATCTTTCCTTTTGTCCTATCTTTATTAGCACTACTTTGTCTGCTCAGCCCTACACTTTGGAAATGGCTACTAGAGGTAACCACGTTATAATTGACGCCAAGTAAGAGAACGTCAGCAAATGCGCTAACGAGCCATCGGGATTGAGTTGTTCTGCGGGCATGTTGGGGGGGTATTTTCACCTAAATAGCCACCTGTTATAAACCATTGCAAAGACATCGTAAAACATACGACTGCGCTACAATAAAATAATATCTGTAGAAGCACTAATGAGCTACCACAAGAATTTATAAAATATACATGTTATACTAAGTTAATACATACTAAATAAAAATAACATTGAAAAAATTTAATCACACTGGAGTTAATGTTATGGACACAAACCAAAAAAAATCTATGTGTATCAATTTTACATTGTCCTTTGAAGGCGGTTCTGCTGACCATCATTTAATCGATATGTACGATATGGCACAAGCGCTAATTGGCTTCCAAAGATCTATTGCTTTAACAACACATCTTGTATTAAATGGGAAAATCATCACCCAAGCGCCATCTTTAAAAGGTGCTAATATTCAAGCGTTCCCTTCAGAAGAAGGTAGTTGGAAAATGACTGCTGTCGTCTTTGCGGGAATATATTCTTTATCTACGCTACCAAATGACAGCCCACTCGGACACTTAATTTTCTCAACATATGATTATGTAATCAAAGAAAGTCTTGGGTTTCATGTTGACTATAAACAATCTCTTAGAGAGCAATACGAAAAACATAAAGACGTTAAAGAGAAAATACCACAACAACACCAAGTAGATTCTTTAATAGAAAAATGTAACACTGCAATCTCAGAAATACACCGCCCTATACGAAAAAAATCTGTTGTTGGTGCCAAAATTTTCAGTAATTTGGGACAAACCGATGCCAATGTTGGTATTCCTATGAATCTTAAAACATATCAATATATCCATGAAGAATTTTATGACAAGGAGCTTTATATCATTACTGGAAGAATATCTAGTTACAATAGCAACACACTTAAAGGGCGCATATATGTCTTTGAAGAAGGCCGTCCAATTTCATTTACATTGACAGATACAAACAATGAGTTTGTTCGACTAATTGTTACAAGCCTTAGCGCAAATGCTATTCATGAATACGAAAAGCAATATAGAACGGTGTCATGTGTAGTGCGCAAAGTTAAGACTAAAAACGGAGATTTAAAAAGATATTTAATTATTAGAGTAGCCAATGAGATTATTGAATGAAAGATAAGCTTACAATCACGTATTATGAATAATGCCAAAAGACAAAGAAATTAACAAATATAGAAACTGCATAGAGATAAATCAACCAAAAATTTACTACCGAGTAGATACACGGCTATTTTTATGTGGCGATGAAATTTCAGCTGCTGGTGAGTACTACGATAAATTTGAAGAATCTACAAAATATATAGATGATTTGCTCGAAGAAAATAGCCCTGAGGATAAGAAAAATCGCAGAAATTACCTATTTTTGTTTGAAGATAAACAATGTGCCAAAGCTTATTGGACAAATATGAGAGAAGGAAACTTATATGAAGTGTCTATCGGCACTAATCTAATTTTTCATCGGGGAGATATAAAGCAAATAGATAAAATGCTAGATCTCCTCAATTGTGATGCTCAACGATTCCTTATCCAAGAAGGACGTAACAAAGCTATCAATAGTATATCTAAATTGGAGGCAGAAAAAATATCTAATGCTGCAAAAAATTATTGGTCTGGAAATGAAAGTAATGATCCGGAAATTGAAGTTTTAGTGGATAATGCAATAGTCATTAAAATTATCTCAACTTGCGAAGAAGAGCGTAAATGTTATGCTGAAAAATTTCGCCAAAAAAAATATAATATAAAAACACAAGAGATTACACCAACAATGGATTTTTTAAACAATATCCCTACGGTAAGACCTCAAACAGCGATAAGTGCTTTCTTGAAAAAAACTAAAGTGAATAATAAAAGTAAAGCAATGTCTAATTCCGTAAATGCGTCTTTAAAGCGCAATCCTACCTATCTACCTGAAGTTTTTCCCCCTGACAATAGAAGAAAAACATTTATTAAAGAAATTCTAAAATATTCGGAAAATTATTCTGAACTCGTATCAGATGAAAATCACATTGAAAACATTAAAAGAATGTGTGACTATATTTCAAAAGAACATGGCGATATTTTAATAAATTCTAGATTGAATTTTGGCACAGTGCAAAAAGCGTTCAATCTATATCTCAAATTTCTTTGGTGTCTTGACCCAAACAAAGCGAACCCACCGCATTGCCCTTTGGATAGAATCGTTCTACAAAATGCGGGCATTCATGAAAATTGGACAGAGCTTGATTGTGAAGACACTTATCAAAAATGGATTGATACGCTCAAAGAAAAGGCAGATAATTACGATTCACTACAACATTGGGAATTATCAATTTGGAATCAAAATTCTTAATCTAAATTCGCTTTGCTCACCTGCCACCTCTCCGACGGAGGGGAATTTAACGTTACCGAATCCGCTCACTGAGCTTGTCGAAGTGCCTTCAATTAGTATGAGAGAAGTTTGGGAGCACTATCTAGGGCACTTCGACAAGCTCAGTGAGCGACTTGTTTTTAGTTTATTGCACGGGAACACCTCTTTTATACTATCGTAGCGAGCTATTAGTTTATAATGGACGCGGTAAGTCAGTCAGACGATCGCTTTGCTATTTATAGTGGGGAGGAAAGTCCGGACTCCATAGAGCAAAACGCCGGGTAACGCCCGGGCGCCGTGAGGCGATGGACAGTATCACAGAAAATATACCGCCGATGTCTTTTTAAGGCAGGTAAGGTTGAAATGGTGCGGTAAGAGCGCACCGCGCTGATGGTAACATCAGTGGCAGGAGAAACCCCGTTTGGAGCAAGATCAAGCAGAAATAACGTGGCTCGCGTGATTATTTCGGGTAGATCGCAACAGGGTATCGGTAACGGTGCTCGCAGATGAATGGTCGTCCTATACAGAATCCGGCTTACAGATTGACTTACTCTCTTTTTTCCGTTATTATCCCTTTTTTTCTTTTCCTCCGCCGCTATCTTTTAGCGTCGTCGTTTATAAATGTCTTCCCTGCAATCGCTCTGGATTGTAATCGCCTCCTTGTTGTTTTCGTTAATGGGGATATGCGTAAAGTACGCAAGCGACCACATGACAACATTAGAATTGGTGTTTTACCGCTCGCTGTTTGGTTTTGTGTTTATTGTGCTCATTACGCGCGCTAGTATCAAAACGTTGCGCACGGGAAATTTTTCGGTGCATTGTGTCCGCGCGTTTTTTGGTTTTATTTCGCTGTTGCTGTTTTTTTATGCAATTCCACACATGCGCTTATCGTCAACGCTGGCGTTATTGCAAACTTCGCCGCTGTTTTTAGCACTGCTGTCGTTTGTGTTGGCGCGCGACCGCCCGCGCCCTATTTTGTTATTGGCGTTGTTTGTTAGTTTTGCCGGCATGTTGTTTGTACTCAAACCGCAACACGATGGGCAAATGTTCGTCTACGGCGCTGCTGCTTTAGTGGCGGGGTTCACTGCGGGTTGCGCTTACTACAATGTCCGCCGATTGGGCGTATTACAAGAAGGCGGCATCCGCACGGTATTTTATTTTACGTTAATTTGCACGCTGTTATCTGCCGTGCCGCTTTTGCTCAGCGATGACCTCGCCCCATACTCTCACCCCAAATTACTCTGGGCGCTTGCCGTCGGGCTAACCGCCACATTCGGACAGTTGGCGCTCACCCGCGGTTTACATTATGGGCAAACGGTGGTTTCATCGGCAATGATGTATAGCAGCATTCTATTTGCCGGCGGGTTTGAATATTTACTGTGGGAGACCATCCCCGACGCCGCCGCTTGGTTTGGTATTACGCTTATTATTGTCAGTAGTATTTGCGCCTTACAATTTTCTCGCCCCAAATTTATTGCCAAACCTATTACCGAACCTATCGCTGAACCTATTGCCAAACCTACCGCCAAATCCACCGCATAAAGCGCCCATTTTTCACTTATCTGGCAGATTGATTGGCAATTTTGTCATTTAATCATTTTTCGGTAACATAAACCTTTTTTCACTTCACAATCCATTATAAACATGAACAATAATTCCCCTTTAGTCGGTATTTGGATGGGCAGCGCTAATGATTGGAAAATTATGCGCGGCGCCGCCGAAATTCTGCAAGATTTCAATATTCCCTACGAAACCCGTGTATTATCGGCGCACCGCACGCCCGATGATTTTTTT
>JAHZKE010000016.1 GCA_022600535.1 Pseudomonadota bacterium | reverse complement strand
GCCGATGCGCGATTGGAAAAATATTTCCCCAACGAAACCTTTAACACCAGTATGCCATCATGAAATTAGGATTAGTCATTGACTTAGATACCTGTGTCGGCTGCCACGGTTGCGCCACTGCCTGCAAACAGTGGAACACTTCGGCAACGACAGGTCCCCTCACCGACGAGCGCCCCTACGGACGCGACCCCGAAGGCGTTTGGTTTAACCGCATTCGCTCCTACGAAGTAGAAAGCACTCCCGAATTGCCCGACGGCAAAACCGTGCATTTTCCGATGTCGTGCATGCACTGCGAAGATGCCGCCTGCGTTACCGTGTGTCCGACTGGTGCCTCCTACAAGCGCGAAGAAGACGGCATTGTTTTAGTCGACCAAGATAAATGTATGGGGTGCAATTTGTGCGCGTGGGCGTGCCCGTATGGCGCGCGCGAATTAGACCCGCAAGACGGCGTAATGAAAAAATGCACCTTGTGTGTAGATCGTATTTATGACCAAGCCCTACCAGAAGAACAGCGGCAACCCGCCTGTGTGCTCACCTGCCCGACGAACTCGCGTATCTTTGGTGATTTTGACGACCCCGATTCAGAAGTATCGCGGGTGGTGCGCGAGCGCGGCGGCAAAGGGTTAATGCCCGAATTAGGTTATCAGCCCGTCAATCAATATCTACCGCCGCGGGCAGCGGTTGCCGTTGATGTTGCTACTGCCGAAGTTGCAGACCATAACGCGCAAGAAGAAACGACAAGCGGCACCATCGCCAACTGGATTAATAAACTCATCAAAAAATGAAACCGGCATTATCTTTGGTATTTTTTACCGTATTGTCCGGCGCGGGTTTGGGATTAGCCGTATTCACGACATTATTTGCCGGCGCACTATCGCAACGCTGGTTTTTAGCGGCAATTGCTATATCTTTGTTACTTGTCGGCGGCGGTTTAGGCGCCTCCGCGCTACATTTGGCAAACCCAAAAAACGCGTGGCGGGCATTCATGCGGGTGCGTACCTCTTGGCTCTCGCGCGAAGCCGTATTCGCCGCCGTGTTTTTTCCGCTAATGGCATTGTATGCCTATTTACACACCGCCTCCCCCGGCACCGCGGTAGAAATACTGCGCGTGGTTCTGAGTATCATCGCCTTGCTAACAGTTTATTGCACAGCGATGATTTATCAATCACTAAAAACAATCGCGCAATGGCACCATCCAAACACCGCATTTAATTATCTGGCATTATCATTAATGAGCGGTGGTATATTATTTAACGCCTTCGTCGTAGCAAGTTGTCGGCTATCAACAAGCAGTTTAGGGGTAACGGCATTATTTGTTTTATTCGCGCTCATCGGCAAAGCATTTCACTATCGCCGCATTGGTGCCTGTCAAGATATTAGCGTCGGCAATGCGACTGGTTTTTCGCAAGCAAAAGCGCGGTTATTAGATGCAGGGCACACCGGACAAACCTTCCTCACCCGTGAATTTATCTACCAACAACCCGCCGCCGTATTACGACAGCGGCGTTTATGGGCATTCGCATTAATGTTTATTCCCGCCGCCTTTTCTTTGTTAGTAACAATCGCACAATTACCGTACGCCCTCGTTTATGTCGCAATCGCGGTCGTGTTGATGTTGATCGGTATTTTATTAGAACGCTGGTTATTTTTCGCCGAAGCGCATCATAGTGTCCGTGCTTATCACGGCGTATCCAAGTAAGTAAAATTTAAATTTCCCGAAAGTATTTTAAAGTATAGCGTTTGTAATATCTTGCGCCATCGCCGCCGCTGCACCATAACGCACGGGGATTTCATAAAGCGCACTTTGATGTTGCAATCGCAACGCCGGAAAACCGTTAACAAAACACTGGCGCGTAAATTTTAACTGCCGTTGCAATTCTTGCTCCGTTGCTTCTGCTTGTAATGTGGTTAAAAACGTTGTTGGCGCTAAACCAATCGTCGCCGCACACGCCGTTAATGTATCGCGGTCAGAAGGATTTTGTGCTTGTTGATAATAGGCATTTTGTATCGCCGCAATCATTTCTTTTTGCTTGTTGCCCGCGGCAATTACAGCACGGCAAGCAGGATAAGTAGAGCGGCGCGGTTGACAGTGTTGCCAAAATTGATGATTAAACGACACATCGCAAGTTTGTTCAATTTGTCGCCAGATCCCTTGTAAATGAGTTGCCATTTCAGCCGACATGGGGGCATCGCTATCGGCAGCTAAGCCGCCGGCAACATATTGCACGGTTATGGAAGCAGGGAGTAATTCGCCGAGTTGCTGCCAAGTCGGAGCAAACCCATAACACCAAGAGCACATCGGGTCGTGAAAGTAATATAAAGTAGTGGTTTCGGTCATGGTGTAGATAAAGAGGGATTATATAACCGGTACCGTTGAAGGAGGATAGAATGGTGCAATATTTATCATTTTTATTTAATAACTTGTCGTATGGCAGAAAAATGTAGTACAATGCACATCTTAGCCGAGAGATTAGACAATAATATCTACGGCAATATGTTCCTTAATAATTTTATAAACAGCCAGTATGCGCGGGCACCGGACTTGGAAATAACCAAAAAAAACCGGTGGCTGTGCAGAAACCAAAACGGTAGATATACTTACCGTCAATTTGCCAGCTCACCAAACTACAATTCTTTGAATTGAAGAGTTTGATCCTGGCTCAGATTGAACGCTGGCGGCACGCTTTACACATGCAAGTCGAACGGCAGCGCGAGAAAGTTTACTTTCTTGGCGGCGAGTGGCGGACGGGTGAGTAACGCATGGGAATATGCCCAATAGTGGGGGATAACCTTGGGAAACCATGGCTAATACCGCATAATCTCTACGGAGAAAAGCGGGGGATCTTCGGACCTCGCGCTAATGGAGTAGCCCATGCCCGATTAGCTAGTTGGGGTGGTAACGGCACACCAAGGCGATGATCGGTAGCTGGTCTGAGAGGATGATCAGCCACACCGGGACTGAGACACGGCCCGGACTCCTACGGGAGGCAGCAGTGGGGAATATTGGACAATGGGGGCAACCCTGATCCAGCGATGCCGCGTGAGTGAAGAAGGCCTTCGGGTTGTAAAGCTCTTTCGCAGGGAAAGAAACGGCGATGGTAAATAATCATCGTTACTGACGGTACCCTGATAAGAAGCACCGGCTAACTACGTGCCAGCAGCCGCGGTAATACGTAGGGTGCAAGCGTTAATCGGAATTACTGGGCGTAAAGCGTGCGTAGGCGGCTATGCAAGTCAGATGTGAAAGCCCCGGGCTCAACCTGGGAACTGCGTTTGAAACTGTGTGGCTAGAGTTTGGCAGGGGAAGATGGAATTCCATGTGTAGCGGTGAAATGCGTAGATATATGGAAGAACACTAATGGCGAAGGCATTCTTCTGGGCCAATACTGACGCTGAGTCACTAAAGCGTGGGGAGCAAACAGGATTAGATACCCTGGTAGTCCACGCCCTAAACGATGTCCACTAGCTATTGGATTTAAGATTCAGTGGCGAAGCTAACGCGTTAAGTGGACCGCCTGGGGAGTACGGTCGCAAGATTAAAACTCAAAGGAATTGACGGGGACCCGCACAAGCGGTGGATGATGTGGTTTAATTCGATGCAACGCGAAAAACCTTACCTGCTCTTGACATGTTCGGAATCTTGTAGAGATACAGGAGTGCCTTCGGGAATCGAAACACAGGTGTTGCATGGCTGTCGTCAGCTCGTGTCGTGAGATGTTGGGTTAAGTCCCGCAACGAGCGCAACCCTTGTCGTTAGTTGCCAGCATTAAGTTGGGTACTTTAACGAAACTGCCGGTGACAAACCGGAGGAAGGTGGGGACGACGTCAAGTCATCATGGCCCTTATGAGCAGGGCTACACACGTCATACAATGGTCGGTACAACGGGCAGCCAACCCGCGAGGGGGAGCGAATCTCAAAAAGCCGATCGTAGTCCGGATCGCAGTCTGCAACTCGACTGCGTGAAGTCGGAATCGCTAGTAATCGCGAATCAGCATGTCGCGGTGAATACGTTCCCGGGTCTTGTACACACCGCCCGTCACACCATGGAAGTGAAGGATACCAGAAGCGGGTAGTTTAACCCTTCGGGGAGAACGCTCACTAAGGTATGTTTCATGACTGGGGTGAAGTCGTAACAAGGTAGCCGTAGGAGAACCTGCGGCTGGATTACCTCCTTTCTCGGAAAAGTCCAAGTATAGTAATATAATTGTTTTTTTGGCAGCTATATTACTTCGGTGTCCGCTCATACTGGTTGTTTATAAATTTCGCAGAATAAATTTTAATAAAAATTTATCTGGTAAAAGGATGGTGCCAAACCATAAACCCTGAATTAAATTATTTAGGGTTTTCAACCCCGGATCTATTGATTCGGGGTTTTTTTATTTTATAAACATTAGGAAAAAATAATGAATCTTGCATATAAAATTTTGGATGAAGATAATTATCTTATTTTTGATAAAAAAGATGAAACAAAAAAATACGGTACGTTTCGTCTAACCCTTGTTTTACCGCCTAATCCAGATTACGGTAAACACATGGACCTTCACATTTATCAAGATATATCGGAAAAAATCATTCATAATGGAGAGGTCAATCTACTTTTGGATATTTATCAATTTGTTTTTGATTCAGTATTAGAAATCACACATGAAAAAAATGGTGCTGACCTATGTAAATTATATTCTAATAATGAACTAGTAAGTATGGTCTACCATAGTTTTTCGGATGCATTAGAGCAAAAAAATAAAAATCTTTATGAAATAAAGCGATACCGTAACTGGATAGAGATAAGAAAGAAATAATAACTTAGACACACAAAAATTTACTAAAAAAAAAAAAAAATTGTATAATATACATATATATTTCCTTTGGATGCACGGAGATAAAAAAATGGAAACAAAAAAAACCAACAATTATTTATTAAAAGCTTTAAAAACAGAGCTGGATATCCTTTTACCGCAAGTAGAGGCAGGTAATTCGGTAGCGCACGTTAAGTGGGCTATGGCGATAGCCTTGCATAAATATTTATCTGCTGGGCATATGTTGACAGATCTTGACTGGTTCAAAAAAACGACTTTGTACACAGGCAATAAAAAGATTTTGAAAAAAATAGCATAGCCATTTATTTATAATTGCTTTACTGCTTATAAACTTTACTGATAATTTCTAAAGAAATTATCAGTAAAGTAGCATCAAACCGCAAACCGCAGGTCTTTGATTCGGTTTTTTTGCATACTTTCAATAAAACCAACGCACAAATAATAAAGTGATGGAAGGGAAAGTAACTAACAAACTAATGCGTAGGACGTCGGAGATGACGAGGGAAGCACACCGCGGTAAGTTTCGGAAATTTTGACATCTTTTGCCAAAGAGTTAATGACGAATAAGTTAAGCCATAAATCCTGAATTTAGTCATTTAGGGTTTTTTAACCCCGTTTCTATTGATTCGGGGTTTTTTATTTTAAGCCGAGCCGCCAGCGCGAACTATATTAAATTCCACACCGAGAGGAGGGGAAGTAGGCACGCCCATCTAAGGAGGGGAATTTAAAACGTCCGCGCTAGCGGGTGGAAATATGAGAAAAATTTAAAGAGGTGATAAATTTGCAACAACCGTAAATTAAATTATTGAACATACAGTACAACACCATATTTAAAACTGTATAATCAAAAAACTTTTTTCACCAAGATAGAAAAAACCGAGAGAATAACCAATGAAACAAACCATCAACCGCATGTTTTTACATGCCGTAATCGCGCTTGCTTTAATCACCGCAACAATCGGCACCACAGCACAAGCAGAAGAATCAATCACCCTGCGAGTGCATCACTTTATGACCGAAAAAGCTCCGTTGCATATTGACATGTTAGTTCCCCTTGCAAAGCGGATAGAAAAAGCCAGCAACGGCAGGTTGAAATTAGCCCTCTTTGCCAGCATGTCATTAGGGGGGCGTCCCGGCGACCTATACGACCAAGCCATAGACGGCGCAGTGGACATTGCCCTAACATTACCGGGCTATACTGCCGGACGCTTCAACCGCACCGAAGTATTTGAACTCCCCTTCATCATGGAAAACAATATCGCCACCTCCAAAGCATTTTGGGACTTTGTCCAAAGCGATTTACAAGCCAGCGAATACGAAGAAACACGTATCCTTGCCGCGTGGGTGCATGGTCCCGGTGTATTACATAGCAAACAACCCATACAAACATTAGAAGATCTCGCCGGCAAAGAAATGCGCGGACCCACTCGCGTTGTTACCGACATGCTCGGTGAGCTCGGTGCTATCCCGTTAGGAATGCCCCTACCGAAAATCCCCTCTAGTTTATCAAAAGGAGTCATCGTCGGTGCCTTCTTACCTTGGTCGGTCACCCCCTCCATTCGCTTAGCTGAATTAGTGGATTATCACACCGAATTTAGCGGCGCCCGCTCCCCCTACACCGCAACATTTGTATTAGCGATGAACCACGACTCTTACGCCGCTCTCCCCGACGACCTCCGTGCTCTCTTAGACGCCGAAACCGGCAAAGCATTATCGGCATCCTCCGCCACTGCCATGCACAACGCTGACGCTTTTGGACGCGAAAAAGCCGGCACCAATAGCATCATCGTATTAGATAAAACCGAAGTTACACGTTGGGAAAAAGCGGCACATCCCGTCTATACCCGTTGGCTTGAACACGCCAACGAAAAAGGATTTGACGGTAAAGCAACCATCGCCCAAGCAAAATCTCTCATCGTTGCCAACCAATAAGCACGCAACGTCAGCAGTGGTGGCATAATACACAAATAATGGTATTCACAAGTGTAGAAAAAATCATCCACACCTTTGCGCGTTGGCTGGCATTGACAGGAGGTGTGGGATTATTAACCGCAATCACAGTCACCTGTCTTAGCATTATCGGTAAGCTCATCCGCCGCAGTATGAACACTCTACTGGGAACGGATTTCAATCCGCCCGCCCTCAGTTGGATCAATCCCATCTTAGGCGAAGAAGAACTCGTACAATACGCCGTTGGTTTTGCGTTATTCGCCGCCTTACCGTGGGCAACCCTGCAACGCGCCCACATCGTTATCAACCTACTGGAAAATTACTTCAGCCAAACCTGCAACCGCATCTTAAATTTAGCGGGGAGTATCATCTTAGCAATATTTTCCTACCTATTAATGACACGACAATGGTATTTAATTTTCAAACCCGCGCGGCACGATGCAAATACCCTGTGGCAGCAACTCTATAGCGGTAACTGGACAGAACTTGCCGCCCGTCTGCAAACCCGAGACGAATCGCAGATATTAGAAATCAAACTACTGCCCCTCTACGCCATCGCCGAGGTCTGCGTCATTCTATTATTTATCGTCAGTTTATTTTGTGTTTGGCGCAACTTGCGTGCAATGCGCACCGTCAAATAATGCTTACCGACTTTCAAATCGGGTTATTCTCCCTGCCGATTTTACTGCTATTAATATTCTTACGAATCCCGCTGGCAGTTGCTTTATTTTTCGTCGGTTTAGCCGGCACCTACATCGTCTCTGGCGATGCACGCATGATGAACAGTCAATTAAAAATATTTACCTTTGGCGTATTCACCAACTACTCCCTCTCCATCATCCCGCTGTTTTTATTAATGGGAGAATTTGCTGCCAAAGGCGGCATGTCGGCAGCTCTTTTTCGCGCCGCTAGCGCATGGCTCGGGCATCGTCGCGGCGGCATCGCCATGGCAGCTATCGGTGCTTCAGCAGGGTTCGGCGCCATCTGCGGTTCTTCTCTTGCCACCGCCACCTCCATCGGCAAAATCGCCTACCCCGAACTCAAACGCGCCGGCTACTCATCCGCATTTGCTACCGGCACCCTCGCCGCCGGCGGCACCTTAGGCATCCTCATCCCCCCCTCAGTCGTCTTAGTAATC
>JAHZKE010000111.1 GCA_022600535.1 Pseudomonadota bacterium | reverse complement strand
TCGTGGTTTATATATGGCGGATTCCGATTTTGTGACCGTTCCCGCGGGTTTGTTAGATAAACGTTATTTAGCACAGCGGGCAGAACAAATTAACCCGCAACGTGCTGCCGGTAAAGTAGAAGCAGGGCTACCGCCGCCGTTGGTGGCACAGGCATTTGCCGCTGGGGAAACTTTAAACCGTCCGGGCACTAGCCATTTTGTCATTGTGGATCAATACGGCAATATTGTTTCCATGACAACAACAATAGAAACGGGGTTTGGTAGCCGCTTGATGGTGCGCGGGTTTTTACTCAATAATGAGTTAACCGATTTTTCGCGCACCCCGAAGAAAGATAATTTTTGGGTAGCAAACCGTGTTGAAAGCGGCAAACGTCCGCGTAGTTCCATGTCGCCGACCATTGTTTTTCGCAACCAGCGTCCGGTGCTGGCAGTCGGTAGCCCCGGCGGCAGTCGTATTATCAATTATGTTGCCCGTGCGATTATCGGCGTGTTAGATTGGAAAATGACTCCGCAAGAAGCCATTGATATGGGGCATGTGGTCAATCGCAATGGCGATACCGATGTTGAAAAAGGCACAACAGCAGCAGCTTGGGCACAGCAATTGACAGCATTAGGACACAAGGTTAATGAAAACACCTTAACCTCGGGGTTGCACGCGATAGAATTATCGCGTAAGGGATTGCAAGGCGGTGCCGACAAACGCCGCGAAGGAGTCGTTTTAGGCGATTAATTCCGCAACTAAAAGAGGATTTATTATTAAGTTGAAAGAGCGAGGGCTTGTGCCCCCTCGCCCACTTAGAATTCTTTTAATCTTGCATCGCTGCCGCTTGTACAACAGAGGCAGCGATAGTATAGTAAATATCATCGGCACTGGCACCGCGTGATAAATCATTAACTGTTGCTGCTAATCCCTGCATTAATGGGCCAATACTAACAATCCCTGCCGCTTGTTGCACCGCTTTATAAGCAATGTTGCCCGCTTGTAAATCGGGGAATATTAATACATTAGCATTACCGGCAGCGGGATCATTCGGCAATTTAACACGGGCAATTTCCGGCGAGACGGCAGCATCGTATTGAATCGGTCCGGTCACTTGCAAATGCGGCAGTTGCGCTTTAAGCAATTCGGTTGCGGCGTGTACTTTTTCCACCGCTTCACCGCTGCCCGAATCACCACTGGAATAACTGAGCAGGGCAATGGTCGGAGTCAGCCCGAAAGCGCTGGCAGTGGCGGCGCTTTGTTCGGCAATGGCGGCAAGTTGTTCACCATTGGGATTAATATTTAATGCACAATCGGCAAATACTTTCATGCCCGCGTCAAAACACATTAAGAAAGCAGAGGAAGCCAGCGGGCTGTTGTTACGCAAGCCGATGATTTGTAATGCCGGACGTAATACCTCTGCCGAAGCAGTGATCGCACCGGCAACCATTGCTTGTGCACTGCCGTCGGCAACAAACAAAGCGGCGACGGTGGCAGGGTTGGCAAGCATGGTGCGGGCATTCGCGGCATTGAGGGTTTTGCCCTTTTTTGCGCGCAGAGCAATTAACGGTTCTAGGTAGTCCTCTATTTGCGGTTGGACGATTGTTAATGTCGTCGGTAGCGTAATATTTGCCTCCGCGGCAACCGTGCGAATTGCTTCCGAGTTGCCGAGTAAGATGCATTCGGCAATGCCATCGGTGCTGGCACGGGCGGCGGCGGTGAGTACGCGCACATCCAGTGCTTCGGGCAAAACGACCGTGCAAGGACAGCGGCGCGCGTGTTGAATCAGTTGTTGACAAAAGTGCATGCGTTAAACAGCGGGGCGTTTTTGAATCCCTAAATCGCGTAATTGTTGTGGTGTTACTTTTTCCGGTGCGCCGGTGAGTAAGCACTGACCGCGTTGTGTTTTGGGAAAGGCAATGACCTCGCGGATAGAAGTCGCCCCGCAAATCATTGCCATGATGCGATCTAAACCAAAGGCAATGCCGCCGTGCGGTGGGGCGCCGGATTCTAAAGTGGAGAGTAAAAAGCCAAATTTTTCTCGTGCTTCGGTTTTGTCAATGCCCAAAGCCGCTAAGACGGCGAGTTGTTCGCTGACACGATGAATACGAATACTGCCGCCGCCAATTTCGCTGCCGTTTAATACGACATCGTAAGCACGCGAGAGTAACATTGCTGCCGGATTATCTTTTTTGGTGGCGAGGTGTCCCGCGGGGACATTGCCGGCTTCGGCAACGGCAAAGGGTTCGCCGTCGGTTTGGGCGGCGGTAAAGGGGTGGTGCAGTGCCTGCCAGCGTTCGCCGTCGGATTCCATTAAGGGAAAGTCCACCACCCACAGTGGTTTCCATTCATTTTCTGGAATTAAATTGCGCATGGCGGCTAATTGATCGCGCAACGCGCCTAAGGAGGCATTGACAACCGTGGCGGCGCCGGCACCAAAAAAGAGCATATCGCCATCGGCAGCGTTGGTTTTTTCTAAAATGGTGGTGACCCCAGCGGGCGATAAAAATTTAACAATCGGCGATTGTAAATCGCCGGTAGCAATGTTGTTGCATTTGATATACGCCAACCCTTTGGCGCCATAGGGGGCAACAAAAGCAGTGAGTTCGTCAATCTCGCGCCGTGTTAATGTTGCGCCACCGGGGAGGCGTAAGGCAGCGACTCTGCCGTTGGTTTGTTCGGCCGCTTGGCGAAATACTTTAAACTCTTCCTCACGCATCGCAGTGGTGAGTTCGGTGAGTTCTAAGGGATTGCGTAAATCGGGGCGATCGCTACCAAAGCGTTGCATCGCTTCTGCCCAGCGGATGCGCGGAAACGGGGCGGGTAAGGAAACGCCGGCAGCAGTAAAAATAGTAGTGATAAATTCTTCCATTAACTGCATAACGATTTCTTCGTCAACAAACGCCATTTCAATATCAATTTGCGAAAATTCGGGTTGGCGGTCGGCACGTAGGTCTTCGTCACGAAAGCAGCGGGCAATTTGAAAATAACGTTCAAACCCCGCGGACACTAACATTTGTTTAAACAGTTGCGGCGATTGCGGCAGTGCGTAAAACTCCCCTTGCTGTAAACGGCTGGGCACTAAAAAGTCACGCGCCCCTTCGGGAGTGGCACGGGTGAGTAACGGCGTTTCAATTTCTATAAAATCGTTGTTGTTTAACCATTGCCGTGCGGCTTGGGCAACTTTGTGGCGGGCGCGGATATTGTGCTGCATGGTATCGCCGCGCAAATCAATCACTCGATGACGTAAGCGCGTTTCTTCGCTGGTGTTGTCATTGGGTAAAAACGGCAGTGCTTGCGCGTGATTTTCAAGCGATAGTTCCGTCAAGGTAATTTCTACTCTACCACTGGCAAGTTTGTCGTTAATGGTGCCTTCGGGGCGAGCAGTCACAGTGCCGGTGGCAACCAATACGCATTCGCTACGCACCAAGTTTGCTGTTTTAAAAATGGCTTCTTGTTGCGGGGCAGCAACTAATTGTACTAACCCTTTTTCATCGCGCAAATCAATAAAAATAACGCCACCGTGGTCGCGCCGTGTATTTGTCCAACCGCAAACGCGGACGGTATCGCCGATTAACGAATCGTCAACGGCAGTGGAATAATGTGTTCTCATAGAAGGGGGTATTTTATCAGTACTGACAACAGCACTGCTTTATTGTGTATATTCTTCTGTGTTTTTTTCTTTGCTTTTCGTTTTGTCGCGCTCTTCCTCTTTTGCGCCTTTGCTTTTTTCTTCATACTGCGCCAAGAATTTATCGTGCAAGTCATCAATCCGAGAAATTCTTTCGTCAAATTCTTCCTTGCTCGTCAGTGTGCCGTTTTTAAATGATTTTTCAATAATCCCCTGCAGGCGCTCCACTAAAAAGCCGAATTCTTGCGGATCGGTGATGTCCCCCGATTCTAATTGATTTTGCAAAATGGCGGCAGCGGCATCAAACTCGTTTTGATTGTCTAAAAAGAATGCCTCCATTTGTCGCGCCCAACCGGGAATTTTTTCGGGGTCGGTCGCATTGCGTAAATCGCGCGCCATTTCTAATGCCATGGCATCGTTTTTTAAAATATTTTTCACCATACTGGTGGTGTGTGCCATCCACCACCAACGTTCATTCGGGTCGCGTAAAAATTGCAACCACATCCATTCCACTGCCTGATACTGTCTTGTTTCGTCTTTCACACTGGCATAGATTTTAGACATTAAAAAATGCGGGTATTCGGCGCGTTCATCTAACAAAACTGCTTCGTCTAACCAAAGCCCTAATTTGTAATAATCTAACTCATTGAACGGCACTGACACGCCGGGTTGATTATCAAACGCTTGAATGCGTAACACTAATAATTTTGCTAACGTTGCTGGTTCGCCCAAAGCGAGAAGCGAAAGGACGCTGGAAGATGGCGGGTTTTCATAATCCGTCTGTCGCACTTCCGGTGGCGGTAAGAGGTAGGTTGTAAATAAAATTTGGCTCGCCAACAGGGCTACGGTGACCAACCACATCAGCGGCGGCACCGTCCGCAACGGTTTATATTCATCGGCAACAAACAGACGAAAGTGCATGGTAACGGTTAGATGTTCTTGCGCAAAAAGTCGAACAAGGAAGCGAAAGAAAGAAGCAAAGTATAAATAAGAGTTTGCACGAGAATTAGGGGCAGTAATTCAACAATTGCCGGGTCGCCGTAAATCAGCCAATCGGAGCGCGTAAAACGCCCTAAACTCGGCAACAGCAACACAAATGTTTCCATTGCTTGTGTCATATATGCCGCTCCGGTGGTGTGCAAAATGAGTTCGCTTTTAGCGAGAAGGAGCAAGCCATCACTGGCACGGCACATCAAATAAAAGAAAAACGCCGTTGCCATAGAAGCGGGCAATTGTTGATTGAAAGTCATGACACAAAAGAAACTGACAGCAGTGACAATCATCAATTCGCAGATGAGTGAAAGTGCCCAAAACAAAGTTGCTCCAGGTTCGGCATAAAACAATAGCATCAGCGTGTAAATGGCAGCAACGGCAACGCCGGTAACAAAAAAGCCGCTGAGCTTGCCGGCAAAATAAACAAAGCGAGAAATCGGCAACGATAAATAGAGTTCTAAGCATTTGTCGTTAAATTCGCGCACCATTGTT
>JAHZKE010000110.1 GCA_022600535.1 Pseudomonadota bacterium | reverse complement strand
TGTTTACGGTCCCGTGCATATTGGCAATGCACGCCCCGCCGCAGTGTTTGATTTGCTTTATCGCCTGTTAAAACGGCATTATCCAAAAGTTACTTATGCGCGCAATATCACCGATATTGACGATAAAATCATCAATACTGCGGCTAAAAACGGCGAACTCCCAGAAACATTAGCAAAGCACTGGCACGCACGTTATTCGGAAAATATGCAGCAATTAGGGGTTTTGCCGCCGGATGAAGAACCGTTAGCCACTGCTTACATGCCGCAAATTATCAATATGATTGAGCGCTTACTGCAACAAAATGTTGCCTATGCGGCAGAAGGGCATGTATTGTTTCATGTGCCGGCATTTAGCGACTACGGGCAGCTGTCTAACCGCAAGCGCGATGATATGATTGCCGGAGCGCGGGTAGAAGTTGCCCCTTATAAAAAAGATCCTGCCGATTTTATTTTGTGGAAACCATCTAAAGACGATGTGCCGGGTTGGGAAAGCCCGTGGGGGCGCGGCAGACCGGGTTGGCATATAGAATGTTCGGCGATGGCGGAATCTTGTTTGGGTAAAGAAATTGATATTCATGGTGGCGGGCAGGATTTGATTTTTCCGCACCACGAAAACGAACTCGCGCAAAGCCGTTGCGCGCACAATACACCGCACTTCGCGCGCTTTTGGGTGCATAACGGGCATGTGCGTATGGATGGCGAAAAAATGTCAAAGTCGCTTAATAATGTATTATTGTTGCAAGATATATTAGCGCACTACGATGGCGAAACCGCGCGGCTGGCATTATTTAGCACTCACTACCGCCGCCCGCTGAATTGGACGGCATCGGTATTAGACGACGCCAAAGCGACATTAGACAAGTGGTATCGCGTGTTGGCGGCGGGCGATGTTGCCGACAGCAACTGCAACAGTGATTGCGAGGTGGTGGAAAAAATGCTGTTGGATGATTTAAACACTCCTGCGGCAATTGCCGAATTACATCAACTGGCGCACAACGCGCAACATGCTGACGATGCACAAACAGCGGCGACATGGCGCGGGCAATTAAAAAGCGGTGCGCAACTGTTGGGCTTACTCAACCACGATGTAGAGGAATGGTTTCACGGCGCCGGCAAACAACTGCCACAAGATGCACAGATAGAAGAAAAAATTAACCAACGGCTTGCCGCCCGCGCCGCCCGCGACTTTGCCGCGGCAGATGCCATACGTGATGAACTTGCCGCACTTGGAATTTTGTTAGAAGATACCGCTGACGGCACCACTTGGCGCATTAAATAAGCGCGCTTAATATTATTGCTTATTATTGACTTCCGCATTCTTTACAATGCAAATTTTAAACAAATTAGCATGTCGGTTAGCAATATTGCTCATCCTCGGTTATCAACGCTCGTTAGGGTTATTGTTAGGCGGGCGCTGTCGCTTTTATCCCTCCTGTTCAGAATACGCCAGAATAGTTTTCACGCGCTTTAATTTTTTTACCGCTTTTAGGTTAACCTTATGGCGGCTATTACGCTGTCAACCATTATGTAAAGGCGGTGAAGATTTACCACCAGAAGCAGATTAAATACTACCCACGCGCCGCCACAGCGGTTTCTACTTCGGTAACAATTTGCGCCAGCGTTTGCTTTGGTTGTGCGGCATCGCGCACCGGGCGACCAATCACTAAATAATCCCCCCCTGCCGCCATTACCGCCGCCGGCGTAGCAATACGCTTTTGATCGCCAGCGGCATCACTTTGTTGGCGAATACCGGGCGTCACCAAAATAAAATCATCACCCAACTGCTCGCGTAACATTGCAACCTCTAACCCCGAACAAATCACCCCATCGCACCCCGCCGCTTGCGCCCGTTGCGCTTTTTCCAAAACAAAATCGCGCATACTCCCGCGATAACCCAACTGCTTTAACCCTTGTTCATCTAAACTCGTTAGCGCGGTAACTGCCAAAATTTTCAATCGCTCGCCCTTATTGGCAACTGCCGCTTGCATAATCGCTTCATCGCCATGCACCGTTAGAAAATTCGCCCCCGATGTCGCCACTTGCCGCGTTGCCCGCGCCACTGTTTCCGGCACATCGTATAACTTTAAATCAACAAACACTTTTTTCTGTTGCGCCACGAGTGTATCTAACAACCCTCTGCCAACTCCTGCCGCAAATAGTTCTAAACCGATTTTATAAAACGCGGCAACATCTGACAACGTATCAACCAACTGCAAAGCAGTCGCGTTATCGGGCACATCTAAGGCAATAATACAGCGCTCATTCGCCGCAATGTTATTTTTAATCATGGCGTTATTTTACCGTATATAAAATTTTCGCGCTTATTAAATAAAACAAGCCACAATGCCCTTAAAACATTGTGGCTTGTTTCGCTACTGTGCGCTGTCCGTAGAATTACCCAGCGGCAGGAGCGGCGGCGGTAGAATCGGATGGAAGAGCAATTTCTGCATTCCCTCCTACTGCGGGGTCTTCTGCCAATGCTTTAAATAAACCCCACACCATAAACAACATAATAACGCTTACTGGTAATGCCGCCGCGATAGAGGCGGTTTGCAGGGCTGCTAATCCGCCGACAGCCAGCAATGATGCCGCAACAAAACCTTCGCCCAAACCCCAGATAATGCGGAATTTTTGCGGCGGGTTATCGTTCCCCATACTCAACATGGTGGTAATGACCAATGTGCCAGAATCCGATGAAGTAATAAACCAAGTCGCTAACAGGAAAGTGGCTAATGCCGCCATGATCCAATTTAGCCAACTAACGTCAGTTAATTGGTCAATCGTGCCGTATAGTGCCTGTGGCAAATTCCAATCACGCACAACATCTATAATGCCTGCTGTTTCGCCGGTGCCGGCTGCTGCCGCTTGTAATTCCATATAAATAGCATTACCGCCGAACATAGAAAGCCAGAAAAATGCAATTGTAGTGGGGACAAACATCACGCCAACCATAAATTCGCGAATGGTTCGCCCGCGTGAAATACGCGCAATAAACATACCGACAAAGGGCGCCCAAGAAATCCACCAGCCCCAATAAAATATCGTCCAGCCGCCCTGCCAAGCACGGTCGCCTTCTTCATTCAAAGTTTGAAAGCCCATCGGGATAAAGTTCCACAAATAATCGCCGTAGCTGGTAACAAAAAATCCCATCAACCACTTAAAAGGTCCACAGAATAAAAAGTATGCTAACAACACAATAGAAAGGTAAATATTCCACTCGCTGATAATGCGAATACCATTACCGACTCCGGATACCGCAGAAAATGTTGCCACGATTGAAATAACCGCTATTAAAATAACCTGCGTAATAATGCCGGGGTCAATTCCAAATAGATGATGTAACCCTGCTGCCATTTGCGAAACACCTAACCCGAGCGATGTTGCCACGCCAAACACGGTGCCGAACACGGCTAACAAATCTACTGCATGACCAATAGGACCATAAATTTTATCGCCAATAATAGGATGCAGTGCTGAACGCAATGTGAGCGGTAATTTACGACGAAAACCGAAATATGCCAACGATAAACCAACAACGACATAAATTGCCCAACCATGAAAGCCCCAATGAAAAAAGGTTACCCGCATGGCGGCAACGGCGCGTTGCTGGTCAAGTGCGGTAGCACCAATTTGGTCGGCGAACGGATTATTGGGGTATCCCCAAACTTCAGTATTGTCAAAATAAAACATCGGCTCGGCAATACCAAAAAATAATATCCCGATCCCGACACCAGCAGAAAACAACATGGCAAACCAAGAAAAATTACGAAATTCTGGTCGGCTATCGTCCGCCCCCAAACGAATAGAACCGTAGCGACTAAACATGAGATAAAAACAGGCAAACAGCATGATCGTTACTGCGGTAATGTAGTACCAGTTGAGTGTTGTTTCCATCCAACCGCGTACAGCAGAATAAAGATTCCCTGCTAACTCTACATTAAGTGCTGTGAATACAACAAAACAGACGATCATTACTTTTGAAGCGATCCCCATACCAGGGTGTATCCCCTTCCAAAAGCCAGATGTTGATTTTAAATGTTCCATTAGTCTCTCCTATAATTTCATATTTTTTATAATTTTTTGTAATTTCTTATAATATTTTCTTATCTTATTACATTTTGCAATTAAATAAAAATTTATTAGACCAAGCGCAACACGCCTAATTAAATTATTGCCGAGTTAACGATTCGGTTCGTCGTTACGCACGCGCAAAAACACGGGAAAGCGCGGTTTGTTGTTTGCGGTGACCCCTTGATGTTTATAGGTAATCGTTGTGCCAATTGGCGGCGGGTGGTAACGCAGTTTATCGGTCAATCCGCTACCGACATAAAACTCCACCCCCGCCTTCGTGCGTACCTGTAACGCCCCGACACTATCGCTATATTTTCCCTTACCGGTGCGGTAACCAATTACAACTGCTTCGGCATCGGTAAAGGGTTTATGTTTGAGTAAATCATCGTTACGCCCGCCACGGTGTATCGATTCAATTCGCCGTAACATAATGCCTTCACCGCCGGCGGCAAGCACTGCGTTATATTTTTTCTCCAATATCTCTGCCGTTTCAATCGGCAACTGAGTAACAATATCCCAATAGGTATTTTTACTTTCTGCTTTTAACTTAAGTAGTGTTGCATAACGCATGCGAAAAACACCTTGATGGGCGGGTAAATCAAAAACTAAATAACGAATGTTGCGCCATCCTTCATGCGGCTTGCTTTTGCGAATGACCGACATCGTTTTTTCAAACATACCGCGTGCCAACCATAGTTCACCATCTAACTGCCGTGCCGGCAACCCTGCAGTAAACCACTCTGGTGCTGCGTATTCCTTACCGCCGCGTGAAATTAAACGCTTGCCGTCCCACAAGGCGCGGGCGCCATCGTATTTTTCACTCATCCAATAATCGCTTAGCGCAATAGAATCATCTACCGAGTAGGTATTGGCAAGTGAAAAATCGGGCTTGTCATTCAGCTTGTCGCCGGCTTGTGCCGATTGTGCGGCTAACAATAGTGAACACAGTACTATTAGCGTGCGAATAATCGCAAACGACATTTGCCGTGTAAATAAAAGAGTTGTTACCATGATAAAGTTATTGCGGTGCGATAGATTTTAACAATTACTTCCACTTAATACTGCAACCAACACTTGGGCATTGCCCTTCTGCGGGGACGGGTTTGCCAGCAATGAGTAAATCCATTGCCTGCCGAATATCTGCGCCTGTTGTCGGGGCATCATTCCCCGGGCGAGCGCTATCAAATTGCCCGCGATAGACGCACTTTAAATCTGCAGCAAACAAAAATAAATCGGGCGTGCAAGCCGCATTATAAGCGTGTGCTACTTCCTGCGTTTCATCAAATAAATAGGGGAATGTATAGCCAACACGCTCGGCAAGTGCTTTCATCTTATCGGGTGCATCATCGGGATAATTAACGGTATCGTTAGCATTAATTGCCGCAATGCCGATGCCGCTATCGGCGTAATCTTTTCCGAGTTGCGCTAATCCCTGTTCAATTTTTTTAACATAGGGGCAATGGTTGCAAATAAACATCACCAATATTCCCTTAGCACCGCTAATGTCATTGAGTGTAAAAGATTTTCCACTGACGGTATCGGGTAAAGTAAAATCGGGTGCGATAGTGCCCAGTGGCATCATTGCTGAAGGGATTAGTGCCATTGTATTGTTCCTTTGTTAAGTTAATAATATTACGATTTTTATAGCCATAAAAATTTATTGTAGCGCATTTTATTAAAGATGAGCGATTTTTAATTAGGTGCTTCCACTTTTATTAACCAAGTTTGATATATTTTATCTGACCACTGGCTTTGCACATAAAATATTACGTTTTCAATTTCTTCATCGCTCAGGGTATCTTCAAAAGCAGGCATTTGACCACCTAATGGCACACCGCCTTTTTTGATGGTTTGTTTTAAAACCGAGAATGGATGATGCCAGGTGTGTGCCGTGCCGTTGAGTGGTGGTGGCGGATATGTTCCATCTGCATTGGGTTTTTGCCAGTTGGCAGTTCCCTCACCGTTGACACCATGACAAACAAGGCAATTTTTTGTAAATACCGCTTCCCCTGCCGCAACTTGCGCTGCCGAATACCCGCGTTCTACATTGGTAAATGTTGAAAGTAAATAAATACCGATAGCACTTAAGATAAGTGCTACGGCAATAATATAACTTGTTTTTTTGGTTGCGGTTTTCATATAAGCGTCATTATAAAATATTAAAAAATTACTTTTTAGAATATATACCTTCTATAAATTCTGATTTTAAAAATTCTTTCCCTACTTCAAGCGCCCCACCATTAGAATCAGCATCTACTTCTATTGATATCTTATGACAAGGGCTAACTGGGGTATCATCTAAAAACATTTGAAAATTATAGTCATCACCAATTTGTGTAACTTTTATTATGTATTTCTTCTCCTCGTGGAAAAAAATATCTTTTGTATTCTTTCCAATATAGCATAACTCTATTATTTTAGTTTCAAACGGGTAATTAAGATGAATATTCGTCCCTATCTTTTCACTCAATAATTTTTTCATCTTGGTTTGTTCATCTACAGAAGTGTTATTCCAATCATTTTTACCTTGCTCATAATATTCTTGATAAATATTAAAGGGCTTTCCCATTGCTGCATTATCTATAACAGGAAAAATTTGTGGGACAAGAAAATGACAAAATTTAGAAGTAAAAACAGGAGAATCTACATTTTTTATTTCTCTCACGATATTACAAAATTCTTCAATTTGACTCCACTCTACTTGTGCAATATTTTTTTCTATATTAGGCACTATGTTTCTATGCCATGCGGCAGTAAATGAATCACGTTGTTGTTGCATCCTATCAGTCAAATCTGCGTGAGTTACTGGACGGGTAGCACGCCAAGCGTGAAGTGTACACAAAAACACGTCCCACCAATCATCATTAAAATCTCCGTTAGGATTTACCTGAGCATTAGATCTTTCCATGTCATAATAAAATTTATTCTGAAAATCTTCTGGCCACCCTGTTCCTTCCCAATAGTGAATACCTTGTTTTAAATTTTTAACTGATAACGGCATGTTTTTATCCTAACTTGCTAATAACAAATAGAAATACTATTTTATCACGCAGATTCACCTGCCAACAATTCTGCGTTGCCGCCTGTTGCGGTGGTGTCTACGCAGATATGGCGCTCACTACAAGCGTGGGCTTTATCTGGTTTGCCGGTGATTAATGGCACAATCGCGCCCGCGCGTTTTGCTAATGCTTGTTCATAGTGGCGCGCGGTTTTTTCTTCCCCCCACCAAATAACACCGCTAATCCCTGATAACACTGTTAACTGTTCGGCGACAATTTGTCTATCGGCACAGACAGCTATGCCGCCTAATTTTTCAATTGCTTGCGCTTGCTGTTTTGCCACTTGCTCACCGGGTCCGGCGCATAAAATTGGCGGGCGGGGAGTAAAAGTTAATTGATTTGATTCGCCTGTTGGTCCCGGCATAATAATCGTGTCTACTTTTCTTTCGGCTACGGCGGCTATTACTTCGTCTATTTTTTGTTGCAAGTGTATTGCCGCACTCGGTGCTTGCCATTGGTCAGCACCGAGTGCTTGTGGGTTTTGGCTAAAGCGTGATAAATACAACGGCCCGCCCGCTTTTGGTCCTGTTCCTGATAATCCTTCGCCTCCAAAGGGTTGGCTACCAACAACAGCACCGATTTGATTGCGGTTAACATAAATATTGCCGGCATGAATGCGTTCTGTTATATATTGTACACGGTCATCTATGCGGGTTTGCAAGCCAAAGGTCAAACCATAACCGCTGGAATTAATAGCGGTTATAACATCATCAATTTGCGTTGCCGAAAAAGTAACGACGTGTAAAACAGGTCCAAAAATTTCCCGTTGTAAATCGGCAATGCTGTTAATGGTAATTAATGTTGGGGCAACAAATGTACCGCTAGCAGGGACACTGCACTCGTGCAGTACGCGTCCTTCATTGCGGGCAAGTTCAATATAAGTGTTAATGTTTTGTTTGGCTTCTTTGTCTATTACTGGTCCGATGTCGGTGTGTAAATGCCAAGGGTTACCGAGTTGTAACTGTTGCATGGCGCCGATTAGCATTTTTAAAAAGTGTTCGGCGATGTCCTCTTGCACATATAAACAACGTAATGCGCTGCAACGTTGCCCGGCGGATTGAAAGGCGCTTTCTATGACTGCTGCGATGGCTTGCTCGGGTAAGGCGGTGCTATCTATTAGCATGGCATTTAAGCCGCCGGTTTCGGCAATCAACGGGGTCCCCGGGGGCGTGTTGTCTGCCATATTTTGACGGATGTTGTGCGCGGTTTCTGTCGATCCGGTAAAAACAACGCCGTTAATACGTGAGTCGGAAATTAATCGCTTGCCAATATCGCCCGCACCGAGTAAGAGTTGTAAAGCGGCGATTGGCACGCCTGCTTGATGTAATAAACTGATAATGTAATGGGCGATGAGCGGGGTTTGCTCGGCGGGTTTGGCAATGACGGCGTTGCCAGCGGCGAGGGCGGCGCTGATTTGTCCGATAAAAATTGCCAGCGGGAAATTCCACGGCGATATACAAGCGACAATGCCCAATGGTGCTTGCGCGCAAATACCGGCGGCGTAGTAACGTAAAAAGTCCACACCTTCACGCAATTCGGCAACTGCATCGGGGATTGTTTTGCCTGCTTCGCGTGCTAATAATGCAAAAATTTGTCCGTAGTTTTTTTCTATCAAAAGTACGGCGTTATTTAATATGGTGGCGCGTTCCTGCGCGCTTGCTTGCCAAGTGGTAGCGTTGTTGAGTGCATTTTCAACATCGGCGGCAGATGCCCACAATACTTCGCCCACAACTGAGTCGGGGGTTGCGGGATTAAAAATGTTATTTGTTTTTTCGCCAATGACTTTACCGCTTGCCAACAGTGGTGCTGCTCGCCATTGCTGTTGTTGATAAGGGGTGCGCGCTTGTTCTATCGCTTGTAAAGTCGGGCGGTCGTCAATATCAAACCCTTGCGCGTTTGCCCGCTGCGGTTGAAATAAATCCGCACCGCTGATTAAATTATTTTGCTTTTTTTCTTTCTCGGTAAATGGGTCTGCTGCGACTTGTTGCGGTGATACACTGCTGTTCACTAATTGATTTACAAAACTACTGTTGGCGCCGTTTTCTAATAAACGTCGCACTAAATACGCTAATAAATCACGATGCGCACCGACGGGGGCGTAAATGCGGCAGCGGGTATTTTGTTCGTAGCGAATAATCTCGTGTAATGCTTCGCCCATGCCGTGCAGACGTTGAAATTCAAATAATGTTTTATCTGCCGGAGCGCCTGCCAATACCGCAGAGATGGTATGCGCGTTGTGTGTTGCAAATTGCGGGTAAATTGTATCGGTCATTTGCAGTAACTTGCGGGCGTTGGCGATATACGATATATCGGTTGCGGACTTATGCGTGAAGACGGGGTAATCGGCTAAACCCGCTACCTGCGCGCGTTTAATTTCTGTATCCCAATAAGCGCCTTTGACTAAACGCACCATTGTCTTGCGTTGCCGCTCGCGACTGAGGCAATAAAACCAATCCAGCACATCAGTCGCGCGCTTGCTGTAGGCTTGCACCACAATACCAAAGCCATCCCAGCCGGCAAGGGCGGGGTCTGCCAGCACTGCGGCTATGATGTCTAAAGATAAAGCTAAGCGCCCGGCTTCTTCTGCATCTATGGTTAACCCCATGTTTGCTGATTTTGCCAACAGTGCCAATGCGCGCACGCGGGGGACGAGCTCCTGCATGACACGCGCCTTTTGTGCTTCTTCATAGCGGGGATGTAAGGCGGATAATTTAATGGAAATGCCGGGGTTGTCGCGCACATGTTCATGCACACAGGCATCGGCAATCGCTGTAATTGCACGCGAATACGATAAGTAATAATGATTGGCATCGGCTTCGGTGCATGCGGCTTCGCCCAACATGTCATAAGAATAACTATATCCTTGTTGCTCTAAGGTTTGGGCGCGTTCCATTGCTTGCGTAATGTTTTCGCCCAAAATAAATTGCCGCCCCATTTCTTTCATCGCCTGTGCAACGGCAACACGCACCACGGGCTCGCCCAAGCGGCGCAACACATTATGCAAAGTGCCGACAACGCCGGGGGCGGTTTCTTGCAATACTTTACCTGTTAGCATTAATGCCCAAGTAGAAACATTGACCATAGGCGAGGTAGAGTGCCCTAAGTGTCTCCCCCAATCAGAAGAGGCAACTTTATCTTCTATCAATGCATCAATGGTATCGGCGTCCGGCACGCGCAGCAATGCTTCTGCCAAACACATTAGGGCAATGCCTTCGTCAGTAGAAAGACCGTACTCGGCTAAAAATACTTCTATTAATCCGGGCGTTGCCTGCGTGCGAATTTGCCCTACTAAATCAGCGGCATGGGTAGATATTTCAACTCGCTGAGTTGCCGTTAAATTTGCCTGTGTGATTAATTTTTCCACCGCCTGTGTTTGCGGTTGGTAGGTATTATCTTCTACGAAACAAAGATAATCGGTGCTATTGTAGGAAGTGGTAGACATGTTTTATAGAGTAATCTATTATGCCATATTATTGTTAATAAGCCCGCGTTGGCGGGGTGGCGTTGTTGCTTGCTTCATCAGCGATGTTTTTATATTTAATTTTACGAGCAAAGCGAGTTTTTGGGGTTATAATCTAAATTCAATTCATTAAATAAGGAGAGAAATAAATGACACAAGAACTTTCGAGAACATCAGCGTTAGCAGACCGCCATCGCGCTTTAGGTTCGGGCTTAGAAGATTGGAATGGGATGGGCACGGCGTGGACGTATGATTCGGATCCTAATATTGAACACAATGCTATTCGCGAAGCTGCGGGATTATTTGATATGTCCGGGTTAAAAAAGGTGCAGGTGCGCGGTAAGGATGCTGCCGCAGTAATAGATCATCTTATCTCGCGCGATATGAGCAAAATTAATGTTGGACAATCTGCTTATGGGAGCATATTAAACGATGCCGGTCGGGTGTGCGATGATGCGATTATTTATCATCTGCAAAATGAACACTGGCTACTGGTGCATGGTTCCGGGGAGAGCATGGAACGATTGCAGGAATCCGCAGCGGGCAAAGCGGTAACGATTGCATTTGATGATGACTTGCACGATATTTCTTTACAGGGTCCGCTCGCTGTTGATTTTCTAAACGCGCATACTCCGCTTGACTTGCCGGCGCTCCGTTATTTTCAGCAACAACAAACGACTTTATTTAATCACCCCTGCATACTTTCGCGTACTGGTTATTCGGGCGAACGTGGTTATGAAATTTTTGCCGCCACCGCAGTCGTTGGTGAGATTTGGGATAACATTGTAAAGCTCGGCGCTACACAAGGGATTATGCCGTGTTCGTTCACCGCGTTAGACAAAGTGCGGATTGAAGCGGCGTTACTCTTTTATGGCTATGATATGACGGCTGAACACTCGCCGTGGGAGGTTGGCTTGGGTTGGACCATCAGCAGTGTTGGCGATTATCGGGGCAAAGCAGCGGCGATGAAATTGCGCGAACAGAAACGCTTTGAAATGGTGGGTTTGGTTTTTGAACATAGCGATGCTTTAGTGGGCGGCGAAAGTTTAATCCATGCCAACGAAACGGTGGGAACCGTCAACAGCCCGGGTTGGTCGCAACGGATGAAGCAATCGCTGGGGTTAGCACACTTGCGCCCCGATTTAACTGCCGTGGGGACGACGTTGCAGGTAACCGGTGAAGAAGGATTTTCTTGTCAAGCAACGGTTGCCGCCACTCCTTTTTATGACCCGACCAAAAGCCGTACTCACGCTTAATTTTGTCATGAAAAAACATCCACTTTCTGTTGATCAATCTGATCGCCGCGTTCCTTATAATTTACATCAGAGCGGGAATGCTTCTGTAGAAATGTTAATTTTCACGCGCGTGCGCAAATCTCCGTTTTGGCATCTTTCGTTAGAAGCGGGCGCGTGGCGGGCAACAATTTATAATCGCATTTATCATCCGTTTGGTTATGTGCGCCCAGAAGATGGCGGACCGATGGTAGAGTATGAAGCAATTAAAAAGCATGTAACTTTATGGAATGTTGCGGTAGAGCGGCAAATCATGGTACGCGGACCGGATGCTGAAGCATTTGTTGATTATGTTATTACTCGTGATGCAACGCAAATTGAACTGATGCGGGCGCGCTATGTTATTTTATGCAATAACGCCGGCGGAGTGCTAAATGACCCGATATTATTGCGTATTGCGCAGGACGAATTTTGGTTTTCCTTGGCGGATTCGGATATTGGTTTATATTTACAAGGGGTCAATAGCGATAATCGTTTTGATGTTGTTATTGATGAAATTGATATTTGCCCGCTACAAGTGCAGGGACCAAAATCGGAAGCACTGATGCGTGACTTGGTTGGCAAACAAGCGGATGAATTATCTGCCCTGCCCTATTACGGATTGATGAAAACAAAAATTGCCGGTTGTGATTGTATTATTTCGCAAACTGGATTTTCCGGTGAAGCGGGATATGAAATTTATCTTTTCGATTCTACATTACACGCAGAGACGTTGTGGTATGAAATTTTAGCGGCCGGCAAAAAACATCAACTAATGGTAACGGCACCGCCGCATTGTCGCCGCATTCAAGCGGGGATTTTATCGTGGGGGCAGGATATGGATAATCAGCACAATCCTTTTCAGTGCAACCTTGGTTATCAGGTTTCGTTATCGGGCAAAGGCGAATGGAATAAATCGGCAGATTATATTGGCAAGCCGGTATTAGAAAAAATGCGGGCAGAATTAAAAGCCGGCAAAAAACCGTATGCTTTGCAGTTGGTTGGGTTGGAAATGGGCGGCAAACCAATAGAGGATTTTGCACCTGATTTTTGGCATATTTTACCAATGGACACAGATGCACCTTGCGGCTTTATTACTTCGCCGTGGTTTCATCCCGATAGAAAGGTTAATATTGCGATGGGGTATGTGCCTTTTGACGGCACGTTAAATAAAAATGGTTTGCCGGTTGGTAATGTTGGTCAGCAATTTAGAGTGTGCTTGCCCGATGAATATGCCGAAAGCGCAGGGGTGCCGGTTGCCGCCGAAGTGGTAACAATGCCGTTTAGTGCCTCTGTCCACGCTAATATTCGTGAGATTATTAATCAGTAGGAATAGGTGGTGAGTTCGACCTCTCGCTCACTGAGCGAGCTGTTGATTATAGTGCTTTGCAGGCGGCGTTTAATGCTTGTAGGGTATTGTTAAAATCTTCTTCCTCATGTACCAACGATACAAAACGGCGCACGCCGGGGAGCATGTAT
Source organism: Pseudomonadota bacterium (assembly GCA_022600535.1). Taxonomy (GTDB): domain Bacteria; phylum Pseudomonadota; class Gammaproteobacteria; order Tethybacterales; family Persebacteraceae; genus JAHZKE01. Next base: position 7,212 of record JAHZKE010000110.1, on the reverse strand, counting down.
TGCCCGCGTTTAATCATCTCACTATCTAATCGGCGCATGGCGGCGCCGTCGCTGGCGACTATGTCGGCGTAGTTTTGCGGGGCTTGTTTCATAAACAAAAATTGCCATAACGAACCAACGTGTGTTGCAATAGCAGGGATGTTGTTTTTGTTTAATATTGTTTGTGCTTCGCGGCAAAACATTTCGGTCATGCTGTTGAGCCGTTGATAGGTGCCGGCGATCGCGAGTTCGTCTAACATCACAATTGTGGCAGCGGCGGCGACGGGGTTGCCGTGTAAGGTGCCATTGAAATAGGTGTAATCTGCGCTACCTTTTTTGGCGGGGTCGGCGAGGTTAATAATATCTGCCCTACCGGCAACGCAGGCGAGTGGTCCACCGCCGCCGATAACTTTACCAAAGCTGGCGAGATCGGGGCGAATGCCGAGAGCGGCGTGTGCTCCACCATAAGCAACGCGAAAGCCGGTAACGACTTCATCAAAGATTAATACCGCGCCGAGTTTGTCGCACAGGGCGCGTAAGCCGTGTAAAAATTCGGATTGCCCGCGGATAATACGTTGCACGGGTTCAACAATAATCGCGGCTAAATCGTTGGCGTGTGCTTCGGCAATTTCGCTTGTTTTGGCTAAATCGTTATAGGGCGCGATGAGCATACTATCACGCACGGCTTGCGGTTGTCCGGCGGTATCGGCGTTGCCGTGCGGATATGTTTTGACTGGGCTGAAGGTGGAAACCAAAGCGTAGTCGTGATTGCCGTGATAGGCGCCTTCAAATTTTAATACTTTATTGCGTCCGGTCGCGGCGCGTGCCAAACGCATGGCGTAGGCGGTGGCTTCGGAACCGGTTGTGGCGTAGGCAATTTTTTCGGCGGCGGGGATGTCGGCGACTAATCGTTCTGCCAAGGTGATGCCAATATCCGAAAGCACGCCGAACATGTGTCCGCCGCGTTGCATTTGCGCGTGACTGGCGGCAGTCACGGCGGGATGGGCGTGTCCTAATATCAACGCACCGGCACCGCCAGCATAATCTATATATTCGTTGCCGCTGGTATCCCAAAAACGCGCGCCGCGTCCGTGTGAAAATATCAGGCGAATATCTTCGGCAAGGGCATAGCCGCCCAAGCCACCGCCGGGGAGGTGCGCTTCGGCGCTTTGAAATAATTGCGCGGTACTGTTGTTATCGCTTGCTGGCATGTTCATGTTTTTTCCTTTATTGTATCGCGCATTAATCAAAAATTAATCAAAAATAACGGCGGCGCCTAATAAATCGGTTTGCGGTACGATACCCAGCCCGATGCCTTCCGGCGGCGCAATACGCCCGTTTTGACGCACGGGAGCGGTATCATCCAAACGCGGGGCAACATAACCCGAGAGATCGCAAACGTTGAGGATTGCGGACGGGGGCGTTGCGGCGGCTAAATGCAACGCGGCAGCGGTGGCGATATCACTGCCCCATGTATCTTCTATGCACATCTGACAGCCGAGATATAAACACAGGTCGCGCGCGCGGCGCACCGCTTCCACGCCACCAAACTTAGAGGTTTTAATTGCAACTGCATCCATACAACCGAGTTGATGGGCGCGGAGTAAAGTGGCGGTGTCGTAGGCGTTTTCGTCTATTTTCATCGCTAAGCCCGTGGCTTGACGCACGGCGGCGCAATCTTCTAATGTGCTACAGGGTTGCTCCAACATAATATCGCGCGTGGCAACAGCGCGCCCGACACGTGTGGCGGTTAAGCGGGTCGCGCCGCAATTCCAATCGCCATAAACTAAACTGCCGTCATCTATGGCTTCGCGCACTAAACACAGGCGGGCGACATCGGCTTGCCAATCGTTGTCGGCACCGAGTTTAACTTGAAATTGACGGATTCCTTGTGCGTGTGCTTCTTTGGCGATACGTGCCATTTCATCGGGAGCGACGCAAGTAATAGAATGATATAACGGCAGGGTGTCGTTCTGTCGCCCGCCGAGTAAGGCGTATAAAGGGAGTTTGGCGGCTTTGGCGGTAATATCCCACAATGCCATATTGATGGCGGACTTAACATAAAGGTGCCCTTTGAGCGCACTCTCAAATGCTGCCATTGCGCACCCACCGCCGATGGCATCTTGCCCCAACAAGGCATCGGCACTATCGGTTAATGCCGCTTGCACTCCCCCGGCAAAGGCGGGGAGATAGGCGGGGATTGCACATACTTCGCCAAAACCGCTGATGCCGCGATCCGTATCTATTTGCAAAATAATAGAGGTTACGGTATCACAAGTTTTGCCGTCTGACATATAGTAGGGAGTGTGGCTGGTGAGTGCGAGTTCCCATAAATGCAGGCGGGTGATTTTACTGCTGTTGCTTGCTGACATGTTCATGGTGATGCGCTGCGATAACTGGCGACTGGTGTGCCGAGTTGTGTTTCGTCCGGCACCACGCCGACTCCGGGGGTGCTTGGGGGGATGGCATAACCGAGGTTGTCGGGGCGGTTACGCGCACCTTGTCCGAAGACGGGGTCTACTGCCAAATGCGCATGACATAACCAACTGGCAAGACGCTGTGTTTCTGGTGTAGAGGCGGCGAGATGGATCGCGACGGTATCGGCAAAAGCGCTGCCGCCAACGTCTTCTATGTGCATACACCAACCGATGCTGATGGCGTAATCGCGCAGAAAGCGGGCTTTGGTAATGCCGCCGACACGGTTGGGTTTAAGTTTGCATCCTTCGCCAGCATTGAGGCGGTGTGCTTCGTAAAAATCGGCAGCGGTGTGCAAGCACTCATCTAACATAATTGGTTGCGGCACCCGTGCGGCAACTTGCGCACACTGCGCTAATGTTTCGCAGGGTTGTTCTATCCAGCCGCGGGCGGCAACGCTGTTGAGTACTTCTACTGCAACCGAGGGTGTCCACGCGCGATTAATATCGTAGGTCACTTTTTCGCCCAGTTGTTGGCGCACGGGTTCTATTGCATTAATGCGGGCAATGTCGGTGGCGGCATCACTGCCGCCAATTTTTGCCGAGTGTATGCGATAACCCGCGGCAGAGGCGTGTTGGATGTCTTCTATCATTGTCTGCGGGGCGTTGGTAGAAATAGAAGAGTTAAGTGCCACGGCGGAGGCACTTGCTCCGCCTAAACATTGCCATAGCGGCATATTGGTGAACTTGCCTAAAATATCCCAACAGGCGATGTCTAATGCGGCTTTGGCGTAAGGATGACCGGGGAGGGTTTCGTCCATACGGCGATTAATGTTTTCCGGCGCTAAGGCATTCATCCCCAATAGTGCGGAGGCGAGCGTTTGCACACCGGCGCGGACACCGGCAGCGTGAGCAGGAAGGTAACTATTGCCCCACGGACATGCTTCGCCAAAGCCACTAATGCGGCGGTCGCCGTCTTCGGCATCAATGCGGACAAAGGTGGAATCCAGTTCAGAAAACTTCAACCGCCCGCCCGACAACCAATAAGGTTTATTCAATGGTAGCGCCAACGCCCATACATGAATGGCGGTGATTTTCATTGCTCTGCCCTACTGACGATTGCGTTAGCGTTTATGCACGCGGTTTTTGATTGTCGGCATCGTAGACAGGTTTTGCCAATACGGTTGCTTTGCGCGGCTGCCCCATAATGACGACTTGCACTTCGCCTCCCGCGGCGGCGTGTTGCGTTTGCACATAAGCAAAGGCAAGTAGTTTGCCGACACGGTGCCCGTAGGCAATGGACGATACCACACCGATGCGTTCTCCTGTCATTGATAATACGCCTTCGTTGCCGTTGCCGTCGTTTTCGCCGTCTTCTTCTACTTCCAAATACGCACACTGCCAACGCAGGGGGGCGTTCGCTGCCGCAACAGTGGCATCTTTACCGATAAATGATTTTTTATCTAACTTACAAAAGCGCATGACCCCCGCTTCCGGCAGGGTAACTTCGTTGGTGAGTTCGGCGGCGCCATGAAATGCTTTTTCCATGCGTAATGAATTTAATGCAAATAAACCATAATCGGTTAAGCCGTGTGCCGCACCGTGTTGCATTAAGGTATCGTAGGCAGCAGCAATGGCATCGCGCGCGCCGTGCAATTCCCAACCCAGTTCGCCGGCGTAGGACATACGTAATGCCCATACTGATTGCGATTGCGATTGTTCGGCGATATTGATTTGTTGCACGCTCATCCACGGAAAAGCGGCGTTGTCTAATGCGGTATCGGTGCAGGCGGATAATATATCGCGCGCCCGCGGACCGTTAAGTGCCATTGCCCCCCACTCATCGCTGCGGTTGATAATGTCTACCGCAGCGGCAGTACGATCTTGCACGGCATGGGTGAGGTAATCGCGCAGACGGGTTTCAAAAAACGGCGCACTGCCAAAATAAAAAACATCCTCGGCAAAGCGGGTGATGGTAACTTCTACGCTGATTCTGCCGCCATCGCTCAACAAATGCGCCAGCCCGATTTTACCGACTGCGGGTAATTTGTTGGGGATGATTTGCTCAACAAAATCGGCAGCGCCGCGACCGCTGACTTCTACTTTAGCAAAGGCAGAAATATCAATAACACCGGCGGCGGTGTGTACGGCTTTGACTTCATTGGCGATAATATCGTGTAACTGGCTACGGCGAAATGAATAAATATCTTCTGCCGGAATGTCGCCCGTGGCAAACCAACGCGGTCGTTCCCAACCGCTGACTTCTTCATACACTGCACCTTTGGCTTGCAAGCGTTCATACAATGGGCTGGTGCGCGCCGGGCGCATATCAATACGGCTGAAATGCGGATAAGGCAACGCATGACGCATGCGGTAATCTTCTTCGGCTTTGGTAATTTGATATTGTTGATCGGCGTATTTCCCGAAACGGCGCGGGTCAAAATCGCGCATATTAATATCGGCGCCGCCTTCTACCATCCAACGCGCTAACTCACGTGTTAAGCCCGGCCCCCACCCTAAACCAATTTGGCAACCGGCGCAAACCCAATAGTTACGCAATCCCGGGGCGGGTCCTAACAGCGGGTTGCCGTCAGGCGGGTGCGAAATAGCGCCGTGTATTGTTTTTTTAATACTCAATTCGGCAAAAATCGGCATACGATGAAACGCTTGCTCTAACCACGGCATAATGCGGTCGTAGTGCGGTTCAAATAATTCGTGTTCGGCTTCCCACGGAGCGCCGTCTGTCCAAACGGGGTTGGGGTTTTTGGTTTCGTAAATTCCAATCAAGCCCGATTTTTGTTCCATACGGATGTAACCCGATACATTGCGGTCATCGCGCACAACAGGTAATTCATAATCCAGCGTTTGAAATTCGGGCACGGTGTCGGTAACAATATAGTGGTGCGTCATAGAAGTCGTTGGCAAATCATAACCATTCCACAATGCCATTTGTCGCGCATAAGTACCGCCGGCGTTGACGACATGCTCGCAGACGACATCGCCTTTTTCGCTTTGCACACACCACTCGCCGTTGGCTTGTTGTTTGACTCCCGTCACACGGGTCTGGCGCATAATGTTCACTCCCAACTGCCGCGCCCCTTTTGCCAAGGCAAAGGTCGCACCTGCGGGGTCTACATGCCCATCGGTGGGAGTGTGTAAAGCGGCGATAATGCCGTCTAAATTATAAAACGGATGAATGCGCTCAATTGCGGCAGGGTCTAAAATTTCCATCGGCAGTTGCGTTGCCGCACCGACTGACAGCGTTTGTTTGAGCCAATCTAATTCATCTTGCGTATACGCCATGCGCAACGAACCGCAACCGTGCCACGTGACCGATTGCCCCGTCTCGGCTTCTAAACGATTTTTATATAAATCAATGTTATAGCCAACACATTTGGCAATGCCATAGTGAGTGGTGGAATAAGTGCCCTGCCCGGCAGCGTGCCAAGTAGAACCCGAAGTGAGTTCCCCTTTTTCGAAAAGCACAATGTCCGTCCACCCCAAGTGTGCCAAGTGGTATGCCAAAGCACACCCCATAACGCCGCCGCCAATAATGACAACACGGGCATGGGCAGGAACAGAATTTTTATTAGTTTGGTTATTTGAATTAGACATACTTGTGATTATAGTTTATGAATGGGAGGAAAATTTAATAAAAACAAAAAAAATGCGTCCCCTGAAACAACGCGAACTATTTAAATTCCTCACTTATCGCATTGACCGCTTTTTTTAGTAAACTTCTAATATTTATTATCTTCCTCACAAATAAAGCAATTATGACCGACACTACCGCTCCGACTAAAACGTTACTACCGCATTACTATACGGATACCGCAATTTACCAACAAGAACAACAAGGACTGCTGGCAACAACATGGCAATTTGCCGGGCACGCTTCACAACTTAAAAAGGCAGGCGATTATTTTACTTTTGAACTGGCGGGGGAACGCCTATTTTGCATGCTCGGCAAAGATAATCAACTGCGTGCCTTTTATAATGTCTGCCAACACCGTGCCCACCACCTGCTAAACGGCTGCGGCAATGCGCGGGTGATTAGCTGCCCGTATCACGGTTGGACTTACGAATTATCGGGAAAATTACGTGATGCACCGAATAGCGACAGTGTACCGGGATTTGATGCCGATACCATTTGCTTGCAACAGGCGGCAGTGGATAATTTTTGCGGTTTTATTTTTGTCAATTTAGATAAAGAAGCGAAACCAATGGATGAGTGGTTTCCCAATGTGCGGGAAGAATTGCGCGCTTTTGTCCCTCACATTGAGCAGTTAGCGCCGGTGCATTGGGTGGAGATTGCGGAAAAATGCAACTGGAAATTATCCATAGAAAATCATTCGGAATGTTATCACTGCGTTATTAATCATCGCACCTTTGCTACCGGTGTTATTAAACCTAATACCTATACCATCCGCGACCAAGGGGGGTATTGTTTGCGCCATCAAACGCAATGTCAAAATTTAGAAAAAATGTCTTATCCGATTGATGTTAATGCCAACGATTACGCCAGGCAATATAGCACATGGTTTTTATGGCCTCTGTTTGCCTATCAAGTGTACCCCGGCAATATCCTCAATACTTATCACTGGCGACCGCAGGGGGTGAACGAAGTTACTGTATGGCGCGGGTGGTACACGATAGATGGCGAACCTTCGGAAATTATTGACCGCTTAGCGCAACAAGACCGCGAAACCACCGTAGAAGAAGATATTGGTTTAGTGGAATCGGTGCAACGCGGCATGGCAAGCCGCGGTTATGTGCCGGGACCGTTAATCATTGACCCGCACTGCGGGCTTAATTCTGA
>JAHZKE010000109.1 GCA_022600535.1 Pseudomonadota bacterium | reverse complement strand
TAATCTATTGCTTACGTGTTTCTAAAAATGCAATTCCTGCTTTGCCGCTGATGAATACCTCATCTTCGGCTAACTCTTCGTGCAAGGGCAATGTCGTGGAAATCCCCGTAATTACAAACTCGCGTAGCACACTGCGTAAGCGCACCAGTGCCGCGGCGCGCGTGTCGGCGTGCACCACTAATTTGGCAATCAACGAATCATAATAAGGCGGTACTTCATAACCGCTAAAAATATGCGAATCCACACGTACCCCAATCCCCCCGGGAGGATGGTACATATCAATCCGTCCCGGGGCGGGTAAAAACGTTTTGGGATCTTCGGCGTTAATCCGACATTCAATCGCGTGCCCGCGAAAAAGGATGTCCTTTTGCCGATACGCCAATGGCTGCCCGGCGGCAATGCGAATTTGTTGGGCAACAATATCCACGCCGGTAATCATCTCACTTACCGGATGCTCTACCTGTACGCGAGTATTCATTTCAATAAAATAAAACTCTTGGTCGGCATATAAAAATTCAAACGTGCCCGCCCCCTGATAGCCGATTTTGCGACACATCGCCGCACACGCTTCGCAGATGGCATCGTGTTTTTTTTGCGGGACATCAAACGCCGGTGCTTCTTCCAACACTTTTTGATGACGCCGCTGCAGTGAACAATCACGCGTCCCCAAATGGATTGCATTTTTCCCATCCGCTAACACCTGCACTTCAATATGGCGCGGATTATCTAAGAAACGTTCGGCATATACCGTATCATCGCCAAACGCCGCCCGTGCTTCGCTACGCAACACCGGCAAAATATTGCGCGTTTGCACCTCGCTATGCACCACACGCATTCCCCTACCGCCACCGCCTGCCGCCGCTTTAATCACCGTCGGAAAACCAATTTTTGCAATCAACGTTGCTGCCTCGCCGACATCCGCCGGCAGGGCGCCCTCCACCCCGGGAATCGTCTTCAAATTATATTTTTTAACCGTCGTTTTAGCCGCAATTTTATCGCCCATTAAACGGATAATATCGGCAGACGGACCAATAAACGTAAAACCACTTTTTTCGACTTGTTCGGCAAAGTCGGCATTTTCCGACAACAAACCATACCCGGGGTGAATCGCCTGCGCGCCGGTAATTTCGGCAGCGGCGATAATCGCCGCGCCATTGAGATAACTGGCACTAATGGGAGCAGGACCAATACACACCACCTCATCGGCGAGACGTAAATACTTAGCGCTACTATCGCCTTCGGAATACACCATCACCGTTTGAATCCCCAATTCGCGGCAGGCACGTTGCACGCGCAAGGCAATTTCGCCGCGATTGGCGATAAGAACTTTATTAAATAACGGCGCTAACGATGCGGCGGGCATTATTCGGTAATAACAAACAACAACGCGCCAAAACCAACCGCTTCGCCATTTTCTGCCACCACTTGCCGCACCACACCACTGACGGGAGACGGAATTTCATTCATCAACTTCATCGCCTCAACAATACACAATGTATCGCCTTTTTTCACCGGCGTTCCCACATCAACAAACGGGTTTTTATCGGGTGAGGAAGAACGATAAAACGTCCCCACCATTGGCGATTTCACCACGACATCGCCGGCAAATTCTTCCTCTGTTGTCGTTACGGCGATTGGCGCGGCGATTGACGCGACGGTAGGCGCGGCGGTAGGGAATGGATTATTGGGCAGTGGTAGCGCTGCCGGTTGTGTCCCCGCTGGTTGCGCTTTACTCAGACGAATCCGCTCCTCGCCTTCACAAAATTCAATTTCTGTTAAGCTTGAATTTTCAAATAAATCCAAAATTGTTTTTAATTTTCTAATATCCATATACTTCCTATAAAAAAATAAGAAAATAACACTAATTGCCTTTATCAGCGCTTAGTTTAGTGCTATTTTACAGGAAAAGTATCAATTAATAAAATAGAAAATATAAGTCATCTGGCTTTGTTTAATAGAACCCATCGTCTTAAATTCTAGCAAAATAAAGACAATTATAGGGAGGATGACCCCATTTAGCGCATTTAGCGCATTTGTTGCCTCGTTGGCAATGACTGCCTAAGCGTGCAAAATTCGTGCAACATTCGCGCAAAATTTTATTCTGTGTCCGCTATCACCACCGCCCCAAAAGAAGCGCGTGTATCCCACGGCAACGACGACCCATCCGTGATTTCTGTCCAACTATTCGCGCTCGTAGGAGTTTTACTCGCCCAAATATCATTGTAAGTATCAGACGTATAATTGTTGTTATTTCTACCTAGTCCTCCTAAAATAATTAATCTATCTTCGTACACCAACATGTTGGCGCGCCCACGAGAATTGAAACCTGAGGGTAGAGTAACCGTACTCCAATTTGTCCCATTGGAACTATAATAAAGCTTGTTATCATATTGAATATAAAGTTTGTCATCAAAAACAGCCATACTCGCCCCTCTGCTTATACTCGCGGGCAATATATTAATCACGTTACCATTATGAGTAGAAACCCGACTCCACGAAGAACCATTTGTTGACCTCCACAAGTGTTGTGATGATACACCAGTGATCAAATAGAGAACATTATTGAATACCGCACTCGCACCATCAAACGCACTGGAGGGCAAACCATCTGCAGTCAGTTGCGACCAATTCAAGCCATTCGTCGTGCTTCGCCAAACATCTGTCTGCCCCAAGCCCGACTTAACCCCACCAAAAAGCAATAAATTATTCTTATATGATGTTAGATACGGAAAAGTGCGCTCACCGCTGTGAGGGATCGTCGCAATGTTACTCCATTCCGTACCCTTTGAACTCGCTGCACTTGCCCATAACGGACTCTCCGAACCATCAGAATCATTATGCACGAGGTAAATGCTCCCCGCTTGTACGGCGACAGCATAACCATAATCATCATCATAAGTACCGCCCGGTAAACTTACCCAATTCGTCAACGTACTATCCTCACTGCGCCAACTATCATTTCTATAAGTTAATGCCGCATTACCGTTACTCTTGTATCCCCCGATGATGACGAGATTTCCCAACCCCGTTAGCCCGCCACCGGCTAAGTTTTCTTGCACCAACACCAACACTGTCGCGGTTACCTCGCGCGCCAAACTATCGCGGAGCACAAGCGCTAACGTTGCCGTTGCAAAAGCGGGAAAAGCGGTTTGAATACGAATCTCTCCCGCTTCTGATACCACAAAGTTAGCGGCGCTAGATGCCGGTGTTACCGATTGCAAAATAATTGTATAAGGGGAGGTACCGCCGAATGCCGTTGCATTGCCAATCACCCCGCTACTATTGGGGGTTGACCTTAATGTCGCCGGCACCGTGAGAGATAGTTTGGGGACAACAACAATGGTCATTTCTTCATCCAACATTTCAGTATTGCCGAGCTCGCCGACACGGATAGAAACCGTTACCGTTAACATTTGCGAATTGTTAAACGCGCTGGTCACAGAAACAACGCCGTCATTACCCACTACGATATTGGGGGCGTCTGGGGTTGTCCCCGACACTTGATACAAATAAGGATTATCATACCCTCCCATTGCCGTGAGCGTT
>JAHZKE010000108.1 GCA_022600535.1 Pseudomonadota bacterium | reverse complement strand
TGCTCCGGCATTTTTACCGCCGACAATGACGATCGCCGCCGTTGTTTGTGCGGCAGGGCTGCCACTGCGCGGGTCTAAAATATGGTGATAACGCTTGCCGTCGGCAATAAAATAACGCACGCTATCGCCGGAAGTCGCCACGGCTTCGCCATCGTATAAATCCACCGTTGCTAACGGCGGTTGGCTACGATCGGGCGCCAACGTCACGCGCCACGGTCTGCCGTGTTGCGTACCCAACGCCATAATATTACCGCCAATATCAATTAAGGCATTCGTTACCCCGTGTTGCAATAAAATCGCCCGCGCTTCATCCAACGCCACCCCCTTTGCCAACGCCCCAAAATCTAACTGCACTGCCGGCGGGGCGGCAACAACACGCTCGCCCACTAATTGCACCGCTGCCATATTCGGCTGTTGCGCTAACCAGTCGGCAATCGCCGCCGGCGCCGCCGGCGCCGTTGGCAACACCTCGGCATGAAACCCCCACAAACGTACCAGCGCACCAATCGCAGGATTAAATAATTGTTCGCTTGCAGCGGCATAGCGTTGTGCTTGTAAAATCATCGCTGCCATTGGCGCGCTCACCGTGTATGGCAATTCCTCGGCAGCAATTGCTTGATTTAACCGCTGTAACTCCCCATTGCGCCAAGGGTGAAAACGCCGATGCATATCAGAAAAATGGGCGAACACTGCGGCAATCGCCGCATTGGCAGTTGCCGGCGGTGCATCCACCACCGTTAGCGCAACACGGGTCGCAAAAACAACTGTCTCTTGTTTAGTCGCTGTTGGAGTTGCAGAACATCCGGCAAACATCCCCACAAACACGGCGACAATTAGTAAAACATTAATTTGTTTCCAACACACGCCGCTCTCGCAACAACCGCAACTCGTGGGTAACATCTTTTTTTAATTTTTCTAATTTCACTACGGTATCTGTTTTGCCATCTTTAAATTTTTCTGCCACGGTAATTTGTTTTTGTGCTTGCTCAAAATTACCATTGTGCGCGTGCCCTAACGCCAGCAAATAATTAGAAAACACCCGCTGCTGTAAAAATGCCGCAATCCGCCCCGCCGCTAATAATACATCGGGATGTTCCATTACCTCGGCAGGTAATTTGCGATACATCGCCAACGCCTGTTTGTATTGTTTTAAACGCTCGTACACCGAAAACATTTCTAACACTAACGCCAAGTGTTGCGGGTGCGCTACCGCCGCTTGCTTCAATAACATTAACGCCTGTTGGCTTTGCCCGCGTTGGCGTAAATTTGCCGCGATTGCACGCACAATAATCGGATTTTTTTGCGCCGCTAATGCCGTTACCATTTCCGCCCCTAATTTTTTATTGCGCGTTTTAGTTGCCGACAACAATAAGCCGTATTGCGCCAATAATTTTTGTGCCGCCGTTGCCGTCGGCGAAGCCAACACCGCCCGCCGCGTTTGTTGATATTGCGGTTCTACCACATCCTGTCGCGCTAATTTATCACGCAGTAAATAATAAGCTAACTTCCCTGTCATTGCTGGTTCGGGCACTCCGTGCAAACGGTCGGACAAATACGCCCCGCGTCTATCGGAAGCCGGATGGGTAGAAAGATATTCGTTACCGCTGACTCCCAAACGGGAAAAAATACGCGCCATCGCCCACGGGTTATGCCCACTCTCTTGCATTGTTGTTAACGCGACAACATCCGCTTCGTGCTCTAACTCGCGCGAATAAGCAATAATATCACCGCTAATCACCCCCGCACTGCCAGCAACAACCGCCTCGCGCACTTCGGGGTCGTCAATCAATAAACCCGCAATTAAAAAAGGCGTTGCCAAAGTAGATATTCGCGCTGCATTATCGCGCGTCTTTTGTACATGGTCTAGGCGCACATGCCCTATTTCGTGGGCAACAACACCGATAAAACCGTCCTCCTCATCAGCAAATTGCCACAACCCACGATACATCACCACAATGCCGCCCAAGTAGGCAAAAGCATTGACCGCATCGGAATCGGCAACAATAACAAAATGTTCGTCCTCAGGGGCGAGTTGGCGGGTAATTTGCTTTAAATACGTTTCGGCTTCAACATCGCGTAACCAATTATCACCCAACACCCGCGCCGCTAAACGACGTTGTTCAGCAAGCGGAAAACGACTCGCGGGAAAGAATTTTTTTGCATTAATCGGCTCTTCATAAGTGGCGTGTGAACTATTAAATACGCCGACAATAAGAACAAAAAATAATAACCGACAAATCGCCGATAAGGAGCGGGAAGACATTTACGCAACCATGACTAAACAGCCAGCGATAAAATACCTTCCACTTCTACCTGCACCCCTTTGGGTAGTTCGGCAACGCCAACCGCTGCCCGTGCTGGATACGGCTCGGTAAAATATTCCGCCATAATGCTATTGACGCGCGGAAACAAAGATAAATCGGTAAGATACACCGTGAGTTTAATAACATTATCGGCAGTGCCACCGGCGGCAGTGCAAACCGCCATAAAGTTATCAAACACACGGCGGATGGCATCGTCGGCATCACCCGACACCACCTCACCCGTTTGCGGTTGCAAGGGAATTTGCCCCGAAATAAAAACCAAATCACCCGCCCTTACCGCTTGCGAATACGCACCAATCGCCTGCGGTGCATCCTTTGTATTAATGATAGTTTTTGTCATAATGACCTCTTGCGAAAAATGGTAGCGGAAGAGGGACTCGAACCCCCGACACCCGGATTATGATTCCGATGCTCTAACCAGCTGAGCTACTCCGCCAAAAAATATAATTTTATCACGTTAGTTCGCTCTGCTCGTAGAATTAAATTTCCAATCTGCAAGCACGGACTAATTAAATTCAACACTAACGGATTGATAATGAGCGAAGCGCGCTATTCACGGTAAAATCTATCTCGTGTACAACAACCTGATATTAACCCAATGCTTCCCGCCCGACATCGGCGGAATAGAAAACCTTGTCGCCGGATTAGCGCACGCATTAGCGCAGCAACAAGCCACTACCGTTTTTGCCGACCGCGCCAACAGTAACACAGACACACCACCGCCCTACACCCTGCGCCGTTTTGGCGGTATCAAAACGATACGGCGGCGTTATAAAGCATTTGCAGCACAACGTCTCACTCGCAGTAACAACTGGCGCGTTTTTTGCGATAGCTGGAAAAGTTTAGAACATTATCACCCATCGCCAAAATCCCCCCCGCCTCCGATTATTGTTTTAGCGCATGGTAGCGAATACCCTGCCGCCCCCTCCCCTGCCAAACTTGCCCGCATTCAAAACACATTACAACGCGCTGATAGAATATTAGCCGTATCGCGTTTTACCCGCGCCCGCATGAAACAATGCGGCGTAGATATTCGCCGTGTAGAAATATGGCATCCGCCCATCAACCCGCCACCGCCGCCCGATAACAATAGCGGCGAACCGCAACAATGGCAAAACAAACACCCGCGCTTACTCACCGTTGGGCGACTTGCCGAACGCAAAGGAATAGACATTGCCCTTGCTGCTGTTGCACGATTAAAACAACAGCACCCTAACATTCGTTATCTGATTGCCGGCAGCGGTGAACAAGAAAAAAAATTACAGCAACAAACGCAAGAATTAAAACTTGAAGCCAATGTACAGTTTCTCGGTGCAGTTGGACATGCGGAAAAATCGGCGCTCTACGCCAGTGCCGACCTTTTTTTACTCCCCTGCCGCCCCGTGCAAAACGATGTAGAAGGATATGGCTTAGTGTTAGTAGAAGCCGCTTATTTCGGCTTGCCCGCAGTAACCGGTAGTGCCGGCGGTAGCGCCGAAGCCGTGCAAGACGGACAAACGGGGATCCTCTGCGATGGTGCCGACATTAACGCCGTTACCGCCGCAATAGAAAAATTATTAGACAATAAAACCCGTGCAATATTTTCGGCAAACTGTCGGCAAAAAGCCCAGCTGGAAACATGGGATAAAAGAATTAGCGAATTGTTATAATTCGCCCATGCGTATATTTCACGTTGCTAATTTTTCTTGGACTAACTCTAAGCGCAAACGCGCCGATAACCTTGCGCGCTATTATGCCCCTGACCATAGAACATCAAATGGATTAATTCGCAACGGACATACCGTATGGCAATTTAGTTATCGCGACCACGCCCGCCACTTAGCGCCATTAAAAATGGGTAAAAAATTAGGCGCGAGTAAAATGAACCAACTACTAATTGAAGAGGTACGGCAATTTCAACCGCAACTTTTACTACTGGGACACGCCGAAAT
>JAHZKE010000107.1 GCA_022600535.1 Pseudomonadota bacterium | reverse complement strand
ATTATAATATAATGTTTTGATTATACAAACTTTACTTTTGTTTTGATAGAGATTAACTAATATGGAAATTGACCAATTTAGCCATCCCGATTCCATTTGGACATATAAAGGAGCAGGGCGAGCGCAAAAAGTATCCGTATGGTTACCTTATTTGCACGAAATAAAAAAAGAAAAAAAGCCCTTTACTTACCTCGCTTCTTACAATGGCGGCGGCGTTACCTTAGATCTAAAAAAAGTAGATTGCATTATGATTTATGGCAATGCGGGTAATTTACCTGTGGCTTTTTTAGATGACTTGGGGAGTCGCCGCATTCCATTGCTTATTCATCGGCGCAATTTAGCAAACCCTTACTGTTTTATCCCGGCACGGCGCAATGATGAAAAAGATATGCTTTCCCAACAAATTTTATGCCGCGAAAACCAAATAAAGCGGGTTTATATTGCCCGCACATTAATCCGGGAGCGCATTAAAAATTTTTCACCACTTTTGCCTCCGCAAATTTATACACTTGCTAAGTTGCAAAAAATGCGCACCATTGAAGAGGTGCGCGCCATTGAAGCACAAAGTACAAAACTCTATTGGAAACAATTTTATCTTGCTTGCGGGCACCCCGAAGTGAGCCGTCGCGATACTTCACAACCGATTAATCAGGCATTAAATGCTTGCTCTGTTTTCTTTGCCGGTGTTTTATTGCGCTGGGTGCTATTGCATCGTCTTGCGCCAACACATGGTTTCTTACATGAACCTTCCGGTTATCCCGCGTTAGTTTATGACCTAATGGAACCCGTGCGCTGTTGGATGGAGGACGCTGTTTATAACGCGACGACTCAAACTGATGACCCAGAAAGATATACACCTTATGCCCTCAAAATATTAAAAGATAGGATGGAAGATACCGTTTATATACCGGCAACCCATCAGCGCGTGCGCAAAAAAAGTGTTTTACATGGCTTGGTGTTGGCTCTGCGGGCATATTTAGCGGGCGATATGCGGCGGCTAATGCTACCAACAGTTGGTAAAAAACAAGCGGGCAGACCTCCTAAAGTGTCTTATCGCTTGCCCGGCGGGCAATAAAAAACCGCCTGTAGACAGGCGGTTTTAGTTAGTATATTCTTTGCACTACCGTATAAAATAGTGCAAAGCAGAAAGTGCGAGGATTGGAGAGACAAAACAAGTTGTTTCCGTTTCAGCTTTCTAAGTGTTATCGTTATTCTATCACTTTTTTGCCTTCTTTTTTACTTCCGATGTATTAATTTTATCCCACCATTTTTTACCGATATTAATTGCTGCGTTCACATCCGCGTGCATAAATATTAAATCGCTATAAGAAGGACGAAAGTAATGTTGTTTTTTTAACTCCGTTTTTGAGAGTTGCGCCAATTTTTTCTGCGTACTCACAAAGGGCGACAGATAAGAGGACTGCGAAGTATCTTTGCTTTTTTTAGATAGCGGTTTGTGGCGCAACATTTTTTTAACGTGCTTCAATAATTCTTTTTTATTTTTAAAAGAATGGTTTTTTAATAATCCGTCAGTTGTGGGTAGAGAATTATATTTTTCAGATTTTTTTTCGTGTTTGGTATAGCCATAAATATATAATTTTTCTCCTGCTTCTGGCAAAGTTAATATCCCATTGCTATCCGTACTAAGCGGGCATTCTATTTCATCCTCTATTAATGTCAATGGGTTTTCTTCACAAACTGAGCAGGTTTGTGAAGTTCCCGCTGGAGAGACGACAACTCCGGGGAATAAACTTAATTCCGGTGCTCCTTTTCTATCTAAACGCTTTAAATTCGGGTGCTTCCATGTGGGAGCAGTTGTTGCCTGCCAATGGTTTTGTCGTTTTGTTTTATGCGCATCAACATCACTAAACGAATATAAATGTAATATTGAGCCATAGACCATTTTTAATGCTCTGCCGCCACTTTCAAAGCCACCAACGGAAGATTCAAACACTGGAAATGCTTTATATTTGTTCATCAACCCATCTATTGTGCCCGCTAATTCGCCAATGGTAACTTCGCGCAGTTGTTGCAAAGCGGTGTTGATATTGGTTTGAAAACGCTGGCGCGGTTGTTGGCGGCGACGGTAATTATCAACGCGTTTCATTAATCGCCGTAATATCGGTAGCACTACATGCCCGCTGATAATCGGTTGTTGTAATTTACCGTTATTGCCCGCTTCCGGCACTTTATAAACAGAATAACCAATGCCGCGTTCGCCTAAATCAATCGCAATAAAATAATCTTTTAGTAAAAACTCTTGTTCTTGCCTTGTCGGTGCCGGCGTCTTAAAAACCGCGGCTATTTCTACTCGCGTTTTATTGTATTCAACAATCGGTCCTTTTTTATCGTACTGTTGCCGATACTCTTCTTCTATAATTAACGAACTATCGCCAAAAGATGCCCGACCGAGTAATACATTGTCTAACCATCCTTTATGGCGAGAGGTACCCGATAAACGTAAATAACGCGTACTGTCGCTATCTGCTTTTTTTGTTTTTTTGAGGGTAATGCCTTTTTCTAATCTCCATAGCCCGCATAATTTTTGCCCGTCTTGGTCTAATAGTCGCGGGTGCTTTTCTTCACCCATCGGCTTTAATGTCGGGTATTCGCTATTTTTATAATACCAACTATGAGGGATTTGCCGCAAACAAGTGCGTAAAATATGGGCTCCCTCTTCCTCTTGTTCCAAGTTATCTTTTAATAAATCAAGTGCGGCGGGTAGGGCGCTGGCTTTAATTTTTGCCGCCTTACCAATGGGGTTATTATCTACAAACAAAGTTTTCTCTGTTTGTAAAATACGCCATGTGCGCGCTAAGGGGGAATCTCCTTGTACTGCTCCATCGTTGTTAAACAATTTTTGCGGCGGTGTAAAATCTCTATCGGCTTTGGGTAAATAATAAAAATCTTTATCGTCAATGTGTTGCAAACGTGATTTAACGATAATTTGCCGCCGCACTAAACGCGCACATAACCCATTTATTTCACTGGCATAAGCATTAAAAATGCGCCCCAATTCTCCGCTATTCACTGTTTCTTTTTTAAGTGCTTGCTGTAATCCGGCGGGGATTTCTAATTCGCAGGATTCATCCGGACGTGCCAAAGTTGTGGGAACTTCTTGACTAACACCACTACAACTTAATGCGTACATTGCTTGCTCTGCCAATGCCGCATCACGGATTGCTTCTGCATTATTATCTTGTTGTATTGTTTCTACCCAAGTAAAAAAAGCAGTTATAAATTTTTCGGTCGCACTACGTATATTTTCATCAAACGCACGACCTAATGTTAATTTTTCATGGCTGTACTCGGCAAATGCACTTACATAAATACGCCCTTTGTTTTCTCTAAAAAACGAGGCGCCTTCTTTTTTATTGGCAAAAACATTGCACTTTTCAAATAATAATTCACCGGTAGCATAAGTGGTTCTGTCGCCCAATTTTTTTACCGCATCTGCCAATCGTTGCAAAACATTACGACAGGCGAGGTCTAATGAGTTGTACTCGTTAATGTTTTTGCTCTTATCGTTTCCTATCCGTTGGCGTTCTGTTTTTTCGCGTGCTGTAATAATATCAATCGGGTATTTTTTTGTAATTTTCTGCCAATGCTTTGCGCGTGCTTGTTGCAAATGTTTTAATTTTGCATATTCCGCTGTTAACGTCTCTTTAATTTCAGATAATTCATATATTTTCGCCCCACTATAACGATTAATTTTGCGCTTTAAGTATCTGCTACCGTCTTCTATTTCGTCTTGCTGTTGTGATTGCGGAGGTAATAAAAATTCTACTGTATTGAATAATTCTCTTGCTTTTTTGTATTCTCCTTTTTTATCCCCTGCTTTTGTTCTTATTTTTTCCGCCAGTTGAATAAATAACCCTTTGCTTTCTTCAAAGCAATCGTTAAATTCCTCTATACATTCTATTTCTTGCTTGCCAGCAATTTTGTCGCTCTCGCCCATTAATCTTTGTAGGGCGTTTTCAGCGGTCTGTTTTTGTTGGATTAAGTCATCAATTAACGCTTGTAAATGCTCTGCGCTTACTGCAATTTGTTCATATTCTGCAGTTATCCCGACAAATTTTTCCTGTGTTTGCTCTAATTGCGTTAGTGTTTTAGCAATCTCCGGGGCAACACTACAGGCAATACTTTTTAATCCTCCTTGCAATTCTTCAAGACGTTTCCAATAATTACTAACGCTACTAGCGATATTACCGCCAAATAGGGAGCGGTGTTTGGCAAAGTCAATTTCATGTTCCAACAATTTTTTTGCAATGTTGCGGATATTTTGTAATTTTTTACTTTCACATCTGCCTATTTCTAATTGCTCGCTTAGTTGTTGTTCTTTTGTTGCAGCAAATAGTTGCATTCCCTTATTGGGATTAAAAAACCATGATAGTGCATTGTAGTTTCCTGTGTCGGATAACAATATTGTTTTAATATCGTCTGCTTTAACCTCTTTTTTTGCCCCACGGGCAATATGTGCAGCGAATGACACTAACTGATGCATGGCAAATTCTAATCCGGTAGCAGAGGTATCTGCATCTTTTAAATACTCTGCTGTTTGATCACTCCATAAAATAGAATATTTATAGGGTTGTAACGCGGGTAAGGTAAATTTAAACCCTAACTTTTTCCCTGCTGTAATAATTGCTTCACAACGTTGTTGTTCTTGGCTTTTTTCCCATAATTTATTGTCTGCGATTTCTGTGGCGAGCTCCTGAACAAATTGATCCAGTAAGGTTTCTTTTTCTCTTGCCTTAAAAGAGGGGATTCTCTCTATCTTGGCGATTACTCTTTCTCTTGTCTGGTTGCCTTTTCTTATTTCTTTTTTTAATTCTTGCAGTAATAGGGCGGCGGGCTCTCCTTCTATGCCTAATTCTTCTTTTAAATCTTTATTCAAGCCACTTTGCCGCAAGGTTAATGCGTTTTTATAAATTTCTGCAGCTCCTTCGCTAGGGAACATCCTAAACCCCGATAAATGTACGGCAATGAAGTAGTGAAATAGGGTATTTTCTGCCACTGCCGAGGATAAATAATATTCCTGCCGCAAAGTGTCACGAGCGGCTTTACTAAATGGTTCAACGGCAAGTGAGTACTTAAAAGATTGGACAATAGTTTTATTGCGACTATTGCCCCATGATGATAAATTGCGGCGAAACAATTTCGCATTTTCGCCGGAGAGCCAATATTTCGGGTGTTGATTCAGTTTTTTCATGAGAGTTGTTCCTGTGTAATTATATACTGTATTATATAACACAGAATTTGCCGAGTCAACTATTAAAATGATTTTTTATTTTACTCCTCACAATAATTTTTTCAAAGTGTATCCATCTTTCATTCCACACTGAAGGTGTGTGGAGCGTAGCGGAATATGACAGGGGGTTATCGCAGGCGCGATACGTAAGAGATAGAGTCCGTTGCCTATCGCTTCCTGAAGCTTATCGCAAGGTCTTGTGAATCTACTGGGGGGCTTCGACAAGCTCAGCCAGCGATTCGTCTGGGCTTCGATGCTGCGGCAGGCTCAGCCAGCGATTTATCTGCGATTTGTGCCGGCGGGCTTCCTTTAATTCTACGAGCGTCGCGAGCGGTGTGCTGCAATCACTTTTTCCAAGCGGGCAAATCCTTCTTTTATGTCTTGCGCGGGGATGTTTAATGCCGGCGCTAAACGTAAGGTGTTGCTACCGGCGGTTAACACAATCAACCCTTCTGCTAAGGCGGTGGTGGCTAATTCTTTTGCGCTCCAATTTTTTGCGCCGTTTTCTTCCATATCGCAACCGATTAATAAGCCGCTGTTGCGGATTGCACTAAAACAATGGTGTTTGTTGTTGATGTCGGTTAAGCGGCGGGTAATTTCTGCCGCCCGCTCCTCTACCCCTGCTAAAAAGCCGTCTGCTAACAGGGTTTCTAATACGGCGGCGGCGGCGGCGGTGGCGAGGGCGTTGCCGCCGTAGGTGGTGCCGTGGTTGCCGACGTTTAATACTTCGGCAATGTTTGCCGCTGCCAACATTGCCGCAACGGGGAAACCACCTCCCAATCCTTTGGCACTGGTCAAAATATCGGGGATCACTCCGCTATTCATATAGGCATAAAGTTTGCCGCTGCGCCCTGCCCCGCTTTGTATTTCATCAAATAACAGTAGGGCATCGTGTTGCTTTGCCAAGGCGCGCAAGCCCTGCAAAAATTCATCGGTGGCGATATTAATGCCGCCTTCGCCTTGCACGGGTTCTACGATTATCGCGCAAAAA
Organism: Pseudomonadota bacterium; assembly: GCA_022600535.1. Taxonomy (GTDB): domain Bacteria; phylum Pseudomonadota; class Gammaproteobacteria; order Tethybacterales; family Persebacteraceae; genus JAHZKE01. Next base: position 5,346 of record JAHZKE010000107.1, on the reverse strand, counting down.
TCATTGTCCAATGCGGCGGCAGCGGCGGCTAAATCGTTATAGGGGCTGCTGTAAAACCCCGGCGCTAATGGGCCAAAACCTTCGCGGATTTTACTTTGCGGTGTGGCTGCCATTGTTAAGCCAATGCGTCCGTGAAAGGCGTTTTCAAAAGAGAGCACTTTGCTTTTGCTCGCCCGTTGCATCACACCATAACGCCGCGCTAATTTTAACGCGGCTTCGTTGGCTTCGGCACCGGAGTTACACCAAAATACCCGCTCGGCAAAGGTGTGTTCGGTAAGCAACTGTGCTGCGTGTACGGCAGGGGCGTTAATGTGTAAATTAGACAAGTGCATGAGGGTCGCGGCTTGTTTGTTGATGGCATGTTGTAATACCGGTGGGCAATGCCCCAACGATAAAACGGCAATACCGCCGCCAAAATCTATGTAGTTGTTGTTGTCTTCGTCCCACACTTGCGAGCCGCTCCCGCGCACAAAAACGGGTGCCGGCGGGGCGTAAGTGGGGAGGATAACTTGGTCGTAACGCGCCCTTGTTTTCATTATAAGGGTTCTGCAGTAACGGTGCGATGTATTGCCAATAACGAGGTGAGCAGTGCCGGCATTTCGGCAAGCGGGATTTGTGTTGCCGCGTCTGATATGGCGCGTTGCGGGTCGGGGTGGGTTTCTATAAATAATCCGTTTACGCCAACGGCAACGGCGGCACGGGCGAGCGGGGCTGCCATTTCGCGCACGCCGGTTGTCGTGCCGCCGCCGCCGCCGGGCAGTTGCGTTGAGTGCGTGGCATCAAATACCACCGGACAACCGCTTTGCCGCATCCACACGAGTGCGCGCATATCTACAATGAGGTTATGATAACCAAAGCTACTGCCGCGCTCACATACTAATACGTGACGGCAACCGCTGGCTCTGGCTTTTTCTACCACTTGCAGCATGTCATCGGGGGCTAAAAATTGCCCTTTTTTAATGTTCATTGCCCGTCCGCTTTCAGCAGCGGCGGCAATTAAATCGGTTTGGCGGCACAAGAATGCGGGGATTTGTAAAACATCGGCAACGGCGGCAACGGTGGCGACTTCGCTGGGTAAATGCACATCCGTAATGATGGGGACATTGAGTGTCTTTTTTACGTCTGCCAAAATGTCTAATCCTTCATCTATGCCGATGCCGCGCTTGCTGTGTACTGAAGTGCGGTTGGCTTTATCGTAGGAGGATTTAAAAATAAAGGGGAGTTTTAATTGCTTGCATGTTTCTTGCAAACTGCCGGCAACGTCCATTGCCATTTGACGCGATTCTAAAGCGCAGGGTCCTGCCATTAAAAACAAGGGCGCTTGCGGGGAAAATAAGGGTAAGATAGACATGGCGATTAGCTCTGTTGTGCGTTTCGTGCGGCTTGGATAAAACTTTCAAATAAGGCGTGCCCGCTCAACGGGCTGGAGGTAAATTCGGGGTGAAATTGCACACCGAAAAACCACGGGTGTTGCGGTAGTTGGATGGCTTCGACTAAACCGTTGCGGTTTTCGGCAGCAAAGATTAACCCTGCTTGTTCTAATTGTTGGCGATAGGCGTTGTTAAATTCATAGCGATGACGGTGGCGCTCCACGACTTGCTCGCTGCCATAAATTTCGGCTAATTTGCCGTGCAGATAGCAGGTTTCGCCGCCCAAGCGCATGGTGCCGCCTAGATCGCCTTCGGCGCTGTGTTGTTGCTGTTTGCCGCTATCGTCTTGCCATTCGGTGAGCATGGCGATGATGGGGTGCGGGGTGTCGTTCATCATTTCAGTGCTGTGGGCGTTGGTGAGTCCGGCGCAATGGCGGGCAAACTCTACGACTGCCAGTTGCATCCCGATACAAATTCCTAAAAAGGGGATGTTGTTTTCCCGCACATAGCGGCTTGCTAATAATTTGCCTTCTACACCGCGCAAGCCAAAACCGCCGGGGATGACAACGGCATCGTGTCCGGCTAATTTTTCGGCAACGGTGTCTTCCTGTAGTTCTTCGGCGTCTATATAGCTTAAGTTGATTCGCGTTTGTTGGCGCAACCCCGCATGGTGCAGTGCTTCGGTCAATGATTTATAAGAGTCCGTTAGCGCCACGTATTTTCCAACCATGGCGATATTAACGCTATCTTCGGCGTTATTAAATCGCGTTGTGAAATCCTGCCACTGCGCTAAATCGGGCGCCGGTGGTTGAATGTCTAATACTTCGCACACAGCTTTATCGACTCCATCGGCATGGTATTGTTGCGGCAGCAAATAAACGCTTTTTACATCGGGGGCGACAAAAACATTGCCCGGGCTGAGGTTGCCAAACATCGCAATTTTCTGCAAGTTTTCCGGCGAAATATCATCGCCGCGACAAAGTAGAATATTCGGCATAATGCCGATTTCCCGCAATTCGCGCACCGAGTGCTGCGTCGGTTTGGTTTTGTATTCTCCCGCCGAAGGAACATAAGGCAACAAAGTCACATGAACAAAACAAGTTTCGTTTGCCGGTTTTTCCTGCCGCATTTGCCGCACTGCCTCTAAAAAGGGGAGCGATTCAATGTCGCCCACGGTGCCGCCAATTTCAACAATAACAATGTCGTCTTCGGGCAATACTGCGCGGGCAATAAATTTTTTAATTTCGTCCGTTACATGCGGAATCACCTGTACGGTTTTTCCTAAATAATCGCCTTTGCGCTCGCGCTTAATGACGGATTCGTAAATTTGTCCGGTGGTAAAATTATTACACCGTCGCATTTTGCGCCCGATAAAGCGTTCGTAATGCCCTAAATCTAAATCGGTTTCTGCGCCGTCTTCGGTTACAAATACTTCGCCGTGTTGTACCGGGTTCATTGTGCCCGGGTCTACGTTAATATACGGGTCTAATTTCAACATATTAACCACCAAACCGCGGGCGGATAACACGGCGCCTAATGAGGCGGCGGCAACCCCTTTGCCCAGCGAAGAAACAACGCCGCCGGTAACAAAAACAAATTTAACCGCTTTGGGAGTGGCTTGGGGGGCAGATTCAGCGGCAACGGGAGTATTCATAAAAAGAATTATACAGAAAAGCCGCTTCGCTTGCGGGGGTGGTTAGGGTGCTTTACCGATTATTTATTACTTTTTCGCTGCTTTTTTCGCGGCGGGTTTTTTTGCCGCCTTCTTGGCTGCCTTTTTTGCTGCCGGTTTCTTTGCCGCTGCCGTTTTTTTAGCCGCCGCTGTTTTCTTTGCGGCAGGTTGTTTTTTCTCCCGCGCTTCAAATTCAAAAGCTAATTTGGCACTTTTATCGTCAAGTGCCATTGTTAAGTATGCTTTAAAGGGACGGCGGGTTTTACGCGAAATAAAATTATCTAATAATGCCGTTTTTCCTTTTGTCAGCAAGAGTTGTAGCTGCTCGGGCAGGATCTCCCGCTGTAAAATACGGCGGGCAAAGGAAAAATCACAAGCAGGAGATTCGCCAATGGAATTTTGGCAAATATATTTTTTCTCGTGTTCAAATACGTTCCCGCCGCATTTCGGGCAGGCGGCAAGGGTTTCTTTTTCGGCTAATTCTTCCGCGCTCAGTTGTATCGTTTCTTCTTCGTTATTAAAATCAAACATCGCGCGGATGTCGCCTTCTTCGGTTTTACTGAGTTTAACTTCGGCGATGAATTCACGCCCTAAACGGCTACGAAATCCTTCTAATTCGCCACTGCTACCGGTGGCGAGTAAGTGTTCTACTTCTTCCGTTGAAAATTCCCGCGCTGCCATTGCTTTCCAAATAAAAAAGTTACACTCCGTCTTGCTACACGCAAAACGGCGATGACTCTCGCTGATTTGTCCCCCACACTGCGGGCAGGGTGCGGTTAAGTTTTTAAATTCATCACTGGTGATGTTTTCTACATCGCCACAATTTTGCGCGGCGGTAACAATAGAAGAAGTGAGGGTGCGAATCCCTTGCATAAATTCTTTGTCGTCGCCTTCTGCTTTTTCAATCCGCCGTAGTTGGTACTCCCAATCGCCCGTCATTGATGGTTGAGTCAGGGTTTCGGCTTTTAAGGATTGCAACAAGCGCATTAAAGAGTGGGCTTTCGGGGTGGGGATAAGTTCACGAAAATCGCGCACAATATAACGCTCGCGCACTAATCCTTCAATCACCGAGGCACGCGTTGCCGGTGTGCCTAAGCCGCGTTCGCGCATGGCATCGCGCAGTTCTTCGTCTTCTACCAATTTCCCCGCGCCTTCCATCGCCGACAATAATGTTGCTTCACTGTAGCGGGCGGGGGGTTGTGTGTTTTTTGCTTCGGCGGCAATGGTTTCGGTTTTGGCGTCCTCGCCCTCGGGGGCAATCGCGACAATCTCGCTGTCTTTAGACATTTGGGCGGCAACGGCACGCCACCCCGCTTCTTTCAATACTCTGCCTTTGGTTAAAAACTCGTGTTCTTTTATTTTCGTGCGCCGTTCGGTGACTAAAAATTTTGCTGACGGAAAAAATACCGACAAAAAGCGCCGACAAATAAAATCATAAATCTTGCGTTCGTTATCTTGCAGATTCGGTAATTTGTTTTGATAATCGCCGGTGGGGATAATCGCAAAGTGATCGGATACTTTACTGTTGTTAAAGATGCGTTTGTTGGTGCCGACCACCCAGTTATTATTTAATATCTGCTGGGCAAAGTTTCCAATTTGTTCGTTACTGCTCAGTGCTTCTAATGTTTTTTTAACGACGGCGGGGTAATCTTCTGGCAGGCAGCGCGAATCGGTTCGCGGGTAGGTAATGAGTTTATGCCGTTCGTATAAAGATTGTGCGGTCGCTAACACGCCGCGGGCAGACATACTAAAGCGGGCGTTTGCTTCGCGTTGCAGGGACGTTAAATCAAATAATCCCGGTGAAATTTCACTGGCGGGTTTGACGGTTTCGGTAACAAAGCCGACTTCACCGCGACAGGCTTCTACAATTTCGGTTGCGGTTTCTGGTGAAAAAATGCGTTCCGGTTTAAATACTTTGTTTTCTTTTTCGGCGGCGATGGTTTTTTTATCGTGTACCCAAACGCCGCGATAGGTGCCGGCACTGACGGCAAAGTCGGCGTGAATCTCCCAATATTTTTGTGAGACAAATGCTTTTATTTGTCGTTCGCGTTCTACAATAATTGCTAATGTTGGCGTTTGCACACGCCCGACGGTGGTGAGAAAAAATCCGCCACCAATGGAGTGCAGTGCGGTCATCGCCCGTGTGGAATTAATTCCAATCAACCAATCGGCTTCGGCACGACAAACGGCGGCGCGGCGTAAATTTTCCACTTCGCTATTGTCGCGTAGTTCGGCAAAACCGTTACGGATTGCCGCCGGGGTCATAGAGCTGAGCCACAAACGTTTTACGGATTTCTCTGCTTT
>JAHZKE010000106.1 GCA_022600535.1 Pseudomonadota bacterium | reverse complement strand
TGGACGCGGGATGTCGGACGCGCACACCGCGTTGTACGCGATTTAGAAGCAGGGATTATCTGGGTCAATACCTATTTTGAAGATGATATGTCGCAACCTTTCGGTGGTTACAAACAATCCGGGAATGCACGTGACAAATGTTTTGAAAGTTTATTGGAATACACGCAACTTAAATCGGCGTGGATTAATATGAATAGTTAATATCGGCGTATTTACTCGTTCAATAATTTTTTAGCTTGCTCTAAATGCTCATCCGCGCCCAATAAAATGAGTTGATCATGCGGGAGGAGCATACACTCCTCACCGTGCAAATCGATTTCCACGCCATCGCGGCGCAAGGCAACTACTTTCACCTGCTCGGGAAGATCTTTCAATTGCACCCCTTTACTGTTAGCACTCACACGGCAACCGACTAATTGATTGCTATTGTCTTCTTCGTCAATCCGCGTTCCCATGTATTGAGCTAAGAATAAGGGATTTTTTCCACTGCGGGCGCCTTCCAATGCATGCGGTAACATCCACACCGATTCATTTCCTAAACGGCGTAAGGTTTTTTCCGCTAATGAAAAACCAGATTCGTGTGCTTCTACCAACACTTCATCGGCACCGGCATCGGAAAACATTTTTGCCTGCCGAACCGTGAGTGCTTTGGCAATAATATAAAGTTTGGGGTTAATTTTACGTGCATTTTGAATACTCAGTGTTGCACCAACTGGCTCAACATAGGTCACAATCAGTGCTTTCGCTCGTAAAATACCGGCGGCTAATAAAGATTCACTACGATCACTACTGCCGTAAATGACCTGTTCGGCATTACCGACTGCATTTAAGATGACGTGATCCTCTTCTAAGACAACAAATGATTGTGCGCCAACAGTCCGTAAAACACCGGCAATTGCCTGTCCGGTACGACCAAAACCACAAATAATGATATGGTCTTGTAAATGCTGTGTGCTTGCCATATTTTTGGTAATGCGCTGAGCATCGCTCAGCCAATCTGCGGGAAAGATATTGCGTATCAATTTTTCGGAACGCCCCCAAAAGATAGGTACAATAATCATTGCCAATATATTAACCGGCACTAATAATTGAAATAATTCATCAGAGATAAGTGCGCTATCTGTTGCCACCGCCAACAAAACAAAGCCAAATTCACCACCGCCACTCAATAAAAATGCGGTTCGACAATTCGTTACTTTATGTGTTTTAACAATAAAATTCATACCGACATACAGCACAAAAAATTTCACGGTTAACAAGATAATCGTCAACAGTAAAATAGTAAAAATATTTTCAGCCAGTAATTTCGGATCAATCAATATCCCCAGTGTGATGAAGAAAAAACCTAAAAACAATTGCTGAAAAGGTTCAACAATTTGCTCGACACGGTGGCGGTGGAAGGTTTCTGCAATTAATATCCCCGCTAAAAATGCCCCTAAAACATAAGACAAACCAAAAACACCCGTGAGCATGGAAAACAAAGAAATAATAGCGACGATATTGACAATAAAGAGTTCTTTATCGCCGTAACGTGCTGCCCAGTTGAGCCAACGCTGCATGAGATTGGGCGCAACACGCAATACTAAAAATAATACGGTTGCAATTTTTGCAATTAATATCAAAGTTGTTACTGCCAAAGAGTACTCTCCGCCTTCGTTGGAGTAAATAATAATCAATGGAATGACGACTAAATCTTGCAATAACAATACGCCAATCGCGCGCCGTCCTACCGGGGAGGCGACCGAATTGTTAGTTAATAACAACTGGCTGACAATCGCGGTAGAAGACATTGCCGCAACAAAACCAACAAGTGAAGCGAGCAATAAATCGTCTAAGAAAAACCAAGCCGGAATCGCGATAATTGCGGCAGTGAGGGCGACTTGCAATGTCCCCAACACAAAAACAAAATGACGGATTGCGTGTAACGAACTAATGCTGAATTTCAACCCGATACTAAATAGGAGTAATACAATTCCCAATTCACCGGCAAAATAAACCGATTCGCTGGAATGTAAAATCCCGACCCCATTCGGTCCGACAAATAAACCGGCAAGAAAATACGCCGGAATCGTTGGCGCTCGTATTATTTTGAGTGCCACCATCGCCAATAGCGCGGTGATCAAAATAAAAGTAAAGAAAACAAACGGCGATAATTCCATTGGAAAAAGGCAAAATAATATGAATAAAACAAAGTTTATTATACCTGTATCCCTTGCAAATAATTGATTGGCACTAAAATAGATACGATTTATCCATGACATAGGGCAATGACAACAGTTTGCTGTACAATAGCGGCTTTATCATCAGAAAGCAAACGATATGGCGAAAATTTCAGCAACAGAAGTACGCAGCGGCATTTTAATAGAATGGGAAAAACGCCTATGGCGTGTGGTCAAATCCCGACATGTGCACGTCGGCGGACGGGGCGGTGCCTACATGCAGGTAGAAGTCAAAGATATTGAAACCGGCTCTAAAAATAACATTCGTATGCACACTGACGATAAAGTAGAACGTCCTTTTGTTGAAACACGTAAGATGCGCTATCTTTATGCCGAAGAGGGCGGTTATATTTTCATGGATGAGGAAAACTACGAACAACTCACCTTGGAAAATGATTTTTTTGAAGATCGGGAAGGGTATTTAATCCCCGATATATTAATAGATGTTTTACTCTACGAAGGGCGTGTAATTGGAGCAACATTGCCGACTTCTGTCGTGGTCAAAATTGTTCAAACCGACCCGCAAGCAAAAGGTTCAACCGTAACCTCTTCCTACAAGCCGGCACAAGTAGAAACCGGCATTACCGTTATGGTACCGCCCTTTATTGAAGAAGGCATAAAAATACGGATTAGCACCGATAGCGGCGAATACTTAGAGCGCGAATAACAATCGCACGGAGAGACGCGGGGGGATTATAATCGCTACCCGTATAGGTTAGTATTTAGTCAGAGGAGGGCGGTATTACCGATCATTGCGCCTATATAGCGTCTACTCAGTACGGTTATTTTTGATTGTTTAAATCGTAGCGAATAATAAAGATGGTGGAGCCGAGGGGAATTGAACCCCTGACCTCAGCATTGCGAACGCTGCGCTCTACCAACTGAGCTACGGCCCCTATTTTTATCTACCGCAATCGGCAACGCCATTATACAGTATCGTATCTGATTAATATTTACTAATGGCTCGCTTCGCTCACAGCACTTTACCTCACAATCCGCCTCCCTTTCTCGTCTAAAAGGCAGAAAACAAAAGAATATTTTTCAATCTCTCTGCAATCGTCAAATTAGCAGAAAAAATAGGTTAAAATAGCGGTAATATTTTGCTGCATGCACAATAAATGTACACTATTTTTTTTGGATAATCGTTTGTGACCACACTTAATTCCCTCCCCCCCTTTGCTCGCGAAGTAGCGAATGTCAGCTTAGAATCACGCATGAAAAGCGCCTACTTAGATTACGCCATGAGCGTTATTGTTGGGCGCGCCTTGCCCGATGTGCGCGACGGATTAAAACCCGTACATCGCCGTATTTTATTCGCCATGCACGAAGTCAGCAACGATTGGAATAAACCTTTTAAAAAATCAGCCCGTATTGTCGGTGATGTCTTGGGTAAATATCACCCGCATGGACAAGATGCCGTTTATGATTCCTTAGTGCGTATGGCACAGGAATTTAGCATGCGTGCGCCGCTGGTAGACGGACAAGGGAACTTCGGCTCTGTTGACGGCGACAACGCAGCAGCAATGCGTTATACAGAAGTCCGCATGGCACGCATTACACACTCTTTACTTAACGATTTAGATAAAGAAACAGTTAACTTTATCCCCAACTATGACGGTGCCGAACACGAACCGACAGTATTGCCGGCGCGTTTTCCGAATTTGCTCATCAACGGCACTTCCGGTATTGCCGTGGGAATGGCAACCAATATCCCGCCGCATAATATGGAAGAATCCATTGATGCCTGTCTTCACTTATTAAAAAACCCTGATGCCGATGTAGAAGCACTAATGACATTTATGCCGGCGCCCGATTTTCCGACCGGTGCATTTATTTATGGCACCAGTGGCGTACGCGATGCCTATCATACCGGACGTGGACGGGTAGTCATGCGAGCACGCACCCATCAAGAAGAATTAGAAAAAAGCAAGCGAGTTGCAATTATTATTGATGAATTACCGTATCAAGTCAATAAAGCCGTGCTGATTACGCGGATTGCCGAATTGGTGCGCGACAAAAAAATAGAAGGCATTAGCGATTTGCGCGATGAATCCGACCGCGAAGGAATCCGCGTTGTCATTGAATTGCGCCGTGGGGAAAACGCTGACGTTGTGCTTAATAATCTATACAAAGAAACACAACTGCAAGATACATTTTCGGTGAATATGGTTGCCCTGCACGATGGGGCACCGCAGCAAATGAATTTACGCGACATTTTGTCGCACTTCATTGCCCACCGGCGCGAAGTGGTTGTCCGCCGCACTTTGTTTGAATTACGCAAGGCACGGGCGCGGGCGCATTTGTTAGAGGGATACGCCGTTGCCGTCAGCAATTTAGATGCCATTGTTGAACTCATCAAAAAAGCGGAATCGCCGGCGTTAGCCGAAGAACAATTATTAGCGCGCGAATGGCACGCCGGGGAAGTATTAGCAATGCTAAAAAAATTGCCCGACCCTGAACTCATCCGTCCGGAAGGAGATAGCGGTAACAGCGCGATCGGTTTGCAAGCGAAAAAATCGGTCTATCGTCTCTCCAAAGTGCAAGCAAAAGCAATTTTAGAGTTACGCCTCGCCCGTTTAACCGGTATGGAGCGCGAAAAAATTAATGCCGATTATGCCGATATTATTGAACAAATTGCACATTTACTCGCCTTGCTGGGCGATGTTGAAAAAATTAAAACAGTCATTGGCGATGAGTTGAAAGAAGTGAGAAAACAATTTTCTAACCCGCGGCGTAGCGAAATTATTATTGATGCCGAAGAAATTGACAACGAACAACTGATTGCCCGTGAAGAAATGGTCGTTACGTTTTCTCATAACGGTTATGTTAAACGACAAGCCACCTCCGATTATCGCGCCCAGCGACGCGGCGGTAGAGGCAAACAAGCGGCAACAGCACGTGAAGATGATTTTATTAATTATTTATTTGTTGCCAGTACGCACGATTATTTATTAATCCTCACTAACCGCGGGCGTGTCTATTGGAAAAAAGTGTATGAGCTCCCGTTGGCAGCGCGTACCAGCCGTGGACGCCCAATTGCCGGACTTCTACCCTTATCGGAAGGGGAAACCGTACAAACCGTATTACCGGTTTCCGACTTTGACGGCAATCGTTATGTGGTGATGGCAACGGCAAAAGGGACAATTAAAAAGACCGCATTAACCGAATTTTCACGCCCGCGCCGTGGCGGTATTGCGGCAATCAATTTAGATGGCGGCGATCGACTCATTAACGCTGCGGTGATTGGTGAAGAGGGTAGCGTATTGCTATTTTCTAATGCTGGTAAAGCCATGCGCTTTAATTTGAATACACTACGCACACTCGGACGCGGTGCACGCGGAGTGAGAGGAATGCGCTTGCCAGCAGAACACTATATCGTGAGTATGCTTGCCTTAGCCCCCGAAGAACAAGACAGCGCCATATTGGTTGCGACTGAATTAGGGCGCGGCAAACGCACCTTAGTCAGCGAATTTGCTGTTAAAGGGCGGGGCGGACAAGGCATTATCGCATTGAAAATTAATGATAAAACTGGAGCCGTTGTCGGTGCGACGATTGCCGCTGATGACGATGACCTCATGCTCATTACCAATAGCGGCGTATTAGTACGCACGGCAATGGCAGAAATTCGTAAAATGGGACGAGCAACACAAGGCGTGCGTTTGATTGGTTTAGATAGCGGTAGCCGTCTCATTAGTGTCGCACGAGTTGCCGACGATGGTAAAGGCGACAATGATGACGATATCGCCGGATAATTTTTTAAATGTCTTCTTTGCAAATTAGCATTGTTGTTCCAACTTACGGAGAAGAAAAAAATATTCCTCTATTGGTAGATCGCATTGATAATGTATTGACCAATACTGATTATTCGTACGAAATTATTATTTCAGACGATGTCTCCGGCGATAACACCGAACAAGTATGTCAAGAATTAGCACAACGCTTTCCGCTCCGCTTGCTTTCACGCACCGAAAACCGCGGCTTATCGCCAGCAGTTATTGACGGCATTACCATCGCTACGGGCGACGCTGTTATTGTTATGGATGCCGACTTATCCCATCCGCCAGAAAAAATTATTGACATCGCCGAGCTACTGCTAAAAAAAGAAGCGGATTTTGTGGTCGGTTCGCGTTATGTCAAAGGCGGCGGCTTAGATGAAAGCTGGCCCTGGTGGCGTTGGCTCAATTCTATTATCGCCACATTGCCGGCGCGTTGGTTAGTACCACTAGCAGACCCGATGTCCGGTTTTTTTGGCTTGCGCCGTGCAGACATGCCGGCAATGGAAATACTATCGCCCATTGGTTATAAAATCGGCTTGGAATTATTAGTTAAATCCGGGTTCCGTAAAGAACGCGTCCGTGAAGTTCCTATCTTATTTCGCGATCGGATACATGGCGAAAGCAAAATGACCCTGCGCGAACAACTCAATTACCTGCGCCACTTGCGCCGTCTTTATCATTATCGCTGGCCCAAATACATAGAAATATTGCAATTTTTAGCAGTCGGCAGTTGCGGTTTGATTATTGATATCGCTTGTTATTTATTATTAATCGCCTTCGGCACACCGCATTTAATCGCCCGTGCTTGTTCTTATGTCCCGGCAGTTACTTTTAATTGGTTACTTAATCGCACCATGACTTTTGGGCACCGTCCGCGCCGCCCGCAACTTGCACAATGGTTGCAGTATAGTGTTGGTAGTATAGTTGGCTTTTGCGCCAGTTGGGGTACCTACGCACTCGCCACTCAATATATCTCCTTTTTTGACGAACACCGTTTGCTTGCATTTATTACCGGTGTTGTCGTGGCTACGGTATTTAATTTTCTTCTATCCGATTTATTAATTTTTCGCAAAGCAACCCCCAAAAACAGCGATTAGTCATAGGAACATAATACCCCTATGTTTAAAAATAAAACGATAGACGATAACAACAAACACGCCTTTGCCACTGCCGCCGATGGTCTCCGCACTGCGTTACCAATTGTTTTTGCCTATTTCCCGTTGGGGATCTCCGCGGGTATTGTTGGGGCAATTGCCGGGCTATCCCCCGCTGAAATCACATTATTATCGTTATTGGTCTACTCCGGAGCAGCGCAATTTATATTTGCCAATATGGTTAATCATACACCGGCAGAATTAATTAGCACAATATTTTTAGTTAATTTTCGCCATTTTTTATAT
>JAHZKE010000015.1 GCA_022600535.1 Pseudomonadota bacterium | reverse complement strand
GGCGGCAACGCTGTCGGTGCTGATTGTTTCCTCGGGTTGTAATCCTGCCGCACATTCTACAATGTTAATTAATCGGCGGGCATCGCCATCGGCAATTTGCAATAGCAAGGCGCGCGCGTCTTCGCCCGCTTGTTTGCCGGCGGTTGTTAATGCGCGGGCGAGTATGGTTTGCAGGGCGTCTTCTGGCAATGGTTTGAGCGGGTAGACGGTCAAACGCGAGAGCAAGGCGTTGTTAATTTCAAAGGAGGGATTTTCGGTGGTGGCGCCGACAAAAATAAATAACCCGCTTTCAATGTGCGGTAAAAAGGCGTCTTGCTGGGTTTTATTAAAATGGTGTACTTCATCTACAAATAATACTTGCGTTTGTTGCACTTCGGTGGCGCGGGCTTGTTCGGCGGCGTGAATGACGGCGCGTACTTCTTTAATGCCGGCGGTAACGGCGGAAAGTTGATACCATTTTGCTTGACTGGTGGTTGCCAATAGCCGCGCCAAGGTGGTTTTACCGCAGCCCGGCGGCCCCCAAAATATCATGGAGTGCAACGCTAAGGCACCGGAGAGCATACGCGCTAAGGGCATTTCGGCGGTGAGTAAATGTTGTTGTCCTGCAAAAGAGGCAGTTTCTTGCGGGCGGAGACGGTCCGCTAAGGGGGCGATAGAGTTCATGATTGAGAAGTTTATCATTTTATCAAGCGAAGCACTTTAACGGTATTTTGCCCCATTTAATTACCAAACTTTTTATTCCTGCTTTATAATCCTACTTTCTATTCCTTGCCGTGCGGCATTATGAGCGACCTATGAAAAAACACAATAAATCGCTGTCCTCACTTTCCTTTGAAGAAGCCATACAAGAATTAGACGGTATTGTTTCGCAAATGCAGGCGGGGACATTATCCTTAGACGACATGCTCAGTGCCTATAAACGCGGGGCGGAGCTGACCCATTTTTGTCGCGATAAACTCAATCAGGCGCAACTGGAAATCAAGAAGTTAGAAAAAAATAATCTTGTTGATTACGACAATCTAAATGAGTAAAACAGAAACGTTTGCCGCTTGGCTTTCTCGTTGTTCAATGGTGATTGAAAACCGTTTGACAGAATTATTATCGCAACTGACGACTTCGCCACTACTGCTCGCTGCCATGCGAGACAGCACACTGGCTGGCGGCAAACGCTTGCGCCCGGCGGTGTTGTTTGCGGTAGCGGAACAAAACAATACCCTCCCCGCCGCTGCCGTTGATGCGGCTTGTGCCTTAGAGTTGATTCATTGTTATTCGCTGGTGCATGATGATATGCCGTGTATGGATGATGATGCGACCCGTCGCGGTCGACCGGCTTGTCATAAAGCCCACGGCGAAGGCATGGCATTGCTCACCGGCGATTGCCTGCAAAGTTTGGCGTTTGCAACACTCGCCAACACCACGCTACCATTGCAAGCGGTTGCCCACTTAGCCCAAGCGGCAGGGGCGAACGGCATGGGGGGCGGACAGGCGTTTGATATTAGCGGGCAGACCAATAGCGAAGAGCAATTAGAAACAATGCACCGCATGAAAACGGGGGCTTTGTTTGAGTGCGCCCTACAATTAGGGTTAATCTGCCGCAGTGATAATACGCGTCCCGAGTTATTGCAGGCGATTAATGTGTTTAGTCATGAGTTCGGATTGTTGTTTCAGATTGCTAACGATTTAAGCGATGAACAGCAAGACCGTCATGCCAACAAACCGACTTATGCAACTTTGTTTCCGCGCGCCGAAACAGAACAAAAGGCAGCAATGACCAAAACGCGCGCACTGAATGCGTTGGACGAATTGTTTCCGCGTTTGACTGACATCACCCATGCGGTTTATTCATGATTGAAGTGATTCGCAAATTGTTTTCCCGTTACCGTGGTGTTGAAATCCCCGCCGAGCAACATCGCATTCGCGACCGCGATATTTCAGAACATGCGTACGATATAGTTGAACGCTTACAGCAACATGGCTTTGTTGCCTATATTGTGGGCGGTGCAGTACGCGATATTTTATTAGGGTGTCATCCCACCGATTTTGACGTTACCACTGATGCCAGCTTACAACAAGTACGCAGATTATTTCGCCGCTCACGTATTATCGGCAAACGTTATCCGATTGTGCATGTCTATAAAGGCGGTAAGATGAATGATTTTATTGAGGTCTCTACTTTTAGCGGCGAGGACGAAAAAAAGACCGGCAAAACCGGCAAAGCGGTTGATTTACATTACCAAGATGCGAATCGTCGTGATTTCACAGTCAATGGAATTTTTTATAACCCGATTAATAAAACAATTTATGATTATGTTGGCGGTGCCAAAGATATTGCCGAGAAAAAATTACGCATTATTAAACCTGCCAAAATACACTTACCAGAAGATCCGGTGCGAATTTTACGCGCACTGCGTTTATCGACTAAACTTGGCTTATATATCAGTAGTAAATTAGAAAAAGAATTAATGCACTATGCGCCACTACTGGTAAATACTTCGAGCGGACGACTGGCGGATGAAATACAAAAAGTTCTCACTTCCGGTGCGGGGGCGCGCATTCTGCAACAATGGCAACAATTTGGCATTTGCGAACATATTTTACCGGCGTTGAAAGAGGAGAATTCCCTATTTTTCTCGGTATTAGCAGAAAGTGATCGTCGTTATACCGAAGGACGCCCGCTTTCGTTTTCTTATATTTTTGCCGCCCTGTTTTGGCCGCAAATTGCAAGCCATTGGCACGCCTTGCGTGCCGAAAATATATCACCGATGCAAGCGATGGAGCAAGCCATTGCCGAGATTCCATTTAAGGAAAATTATATTGTTACCCAACGTTATATGGCTTCTGCCAAAGATTTATATTTTCTACAGGCGCAAATGGAAAATACCCCGACGCCGAAACGCGCACACAATATTATCAATAAAAAAATGTTTGACCGCGCACTTGCCTTTGCTGCGATACGACAAGATAGCGGCGCCGCACAAACTGCCAGTTGGTGGTCGCAATTTGTCCAAGGCGGACAGGAAGAGCGTGATTTGATGCTACAGAATGCACCACGCAACAAACGCAAAAGACGACAACGGAAAGATAAAACAACCACTCCCCCACCGGCATGACTTACGCATACATTGGGCTTGGTAGCAACAGCGGTCATTCACAACGCCATTTACGCCATGCCGCCCGCTTACTCCAACAACTCCCCGGAGCGCGACTGACTGCAGTTTCTTCACTCTATTGTACGGCACCGCAAGGTTGCCCGGGACGGCAAGCGTTTTATTATAATGCTGCAGTTGAGTTACAAACCACGCAAGCGCCGCAACGTTTATTTAAATCGTTGCGGCGCTTAGAAAAAAAAATACAAAAAAAACCACGCGCAAAAAATACCGCACGGCGTTTAGATGCCGACTATTTAATACACGGGCATGCCAAAATACGCAACGCCACGCTGCGGCTACCGCACCCGCTGATGCATAAACGCGCATTTGTTTTGCTTCCGCTCTCTGATGTGATTGGTGAGGATAGTGGCAATCGCCCGATTAAACCGCAGCAACTCCGGCTTGCATTAAGTGCCTGCCGTGACCAAAAAATTGATAAGTTATAATTAATCAATTATGTCAATCATTTTAGCGTTAGACAGCAGTGGCGATGTTTTTTCTGCCGCCCTTTCTACTCCCAGGGGTGCGGCGACACCTCACACTGACTATGCCTACCGCGAGCAACACGGCAGAGCGCAAGCCGCGTGTGCGCTACCGCTGATTACCGATTTACTCACCAAGCAAAATTATACGTTGGAAGATTGTGATGCCTTTGCTTTTGCTGCCGGTCCCGGTAAATTTAGCGCCTTGCGCTTGGTTTGTACGCTTGCCCGTAGTTTTGCTTACGCACACAATAAACCGCTTCTTGCCGTCCCTAGCTTTGCTGCTTTAGCACAGGCAAATTATGGCGCGCAGCAACTGACGGTAAAATGCACACTGCCGGCACAACAGCAACATGTCTATTTTGCGGTGTGTAGCAATCTTGCAGGAACGTGGCAGGTGGATAAAACCGCCCTGCACAACTGCAACCTCCCTCTTCCCGCGGCTGCTGTACAACATGCCTGTGGTGCGGGTTATCAATCCTATCCGCACATTCTCAATCAGGCAACGCTCACGACGACTGCTGTCTATTCTAATGCCGCTGCCGTGTGGCAGTTAGCCGCGAGCATGCTCGCGAATAACGAAGTGAGTGAACCACTCACTTGCAAACCTTTTTACTTGCGCGATAAAATCGCCGAAACAGTGTACCAACGCAATGCAAGAAAACATTGTTAAAGAATTAGGATTATCGCCGCTGTGGCGTAAAAAATCTACGCTTGCAGAAACACCGCCGCCGCCTGCCGCCGCTGTCGCCGAGGTGCCGTCCAAAGCAGTATCCAAGAGAAATGTAGTTAATCAAAGCCCTGTTCAGAGCCCTGTTGCTGATGTCAGCGGCGGCATTCGCGTTGCTAAAATGAATTGGCAACAGCTGCGCGGTGCTGTGGAAGAATGTCAGCAATGCCCTTTATGCCCCACTCGTATAAAAACGGTTTTTGGTGTTGGTGACCGACAAGCAACGGTAATGATTATTGGCGAAGGTCCGGGGGAAGAAGAAGATCAACGGGGAGAACCGTTTGTCGGCAGAGCGGGTAAATTGTTGGATATGATGTTGCATGCGATTCAATTAGACCGCAAACGCAATGTATATATTAGTAATATGGTGAAATGTCGTCCGCCGGGAAACCGCAACCCAACGCGCGAAGAAATAGAACAGTGCCTGCCTTATTTACAACGGCAAATTGCCTTAGTAGAACCGCATTTGCTCGTTGCCTTGGGTAAGGTTGCCGCGGCGCATTTGCTCAATACCGAAACCAGTATTGCGCAGCTACGGCAAAAGGTGCATGATTATAATAATATCCCTTTGGTGGTGACTTATCATCCTGCCTATTTATTGCGTAGTCCGCAGGAAAAACGAAAATCGTGGGAAGATTTAAAGTTTATCCGCCGTTTATTGAAAGAACATTAATTGAACCGTCGCGCACAGGACTTGCTTTAATTTTGAGAGCGAAGCGAGCTCAAATTAAATTCCCTCCTCTCGGTGTGGAATTTAAAAAGTCCGCACTAGCGAGTGGTTATGACTGCTTTATATTTGCGATAATGTAATCGCCAAACTCCGAAGTGGAAATGACGTTGACACTGCTTGCGGATTGACGGGCTAAATCATAAGTTACATTGCCATCCGCGATGGTCTTTGCCATGGAGTTGATAATTAAATCGGCGGCTTCAAACCAATTAATATAACGCAACATCATTTCAGCAGATAATACTAAAGAGCCGGGATTAGTTTTGTTTTTACCTGCATGTTTGGGGGCGGTCCCATGGGTTGCTTCAAATACGGCGTAATGGTCTGACACATTTGCCCCGGGCGCAATGCCGATCCCCCCGACTTGTGCGGCTAATGCATCCGAAATGTAATCGCCATTCAAATTTAATGTAGCGACGATGTCAAAATCTTGCGGATTGATGAGGATTTGCTGCAAAAAATTATCCGCAATACAATCTTTGATAATAATATCATTGCCATTTTTCGGATTTTTTAATACACACCAAGGACCGCCATTTAATAATTCAGCGCCAAATTCTTCACGCGCCAGTTCGTAACCCCAACGCATAAAGGCGCCTTCGGTGCATTTCATAATGTTACCTTTGTGTACCAAGGTCAACGATTTATGATTGTTTTCAATGGTGTAACGCAAGGCGCGGCGGATTAAACGCTTAGAGCCATCGGTAGATACTGGTTTAATGCCGATTGCCGTGCTCTCCGGAAAGCGGATTTGATCCACTCCCATTTCTTCCTGCAAAAATTTTATCACTTTTTTGACTTCTGGCGACTGCGCATCCCACTCAATACCAGCGTATATATCTTCGGTGTTTTCGCGAAAGACAACCATAGAGGTCAGTTCTGAATGTTTGAGGGGAGAATCGATACCGGGGAAATAACGCACCGGACGTAAACAGGCGTATAAATCTAATGTTTGCCGAATCGCAACATTGAGAGAGCGAATACCTCCTCCTGTCGGTGTGGTCAGCGGCCCTTTAATGGAAACACCATAATCACGCATTAAATCCAATGTTTCCTCCGGCAGCCACTGATCTTGACCGTAAAGGGAAATGGCTTTTTCGCCGGCGTAAATCTCCATCCATTCTATTTTTCGCTTGCCCGGATATGCCTTTTCTACTGCCGCATCCACGATATTTTTCATTACCGGGGTAATATCCACACCAATGCCATCGCCTTCTATATAAGGGATAATTGGATGCGCAGGGGTGGTAACTTGCGAATTTTCGCCTACGATGATTTTTTCACCAACAGTTGGAATTTTTACATGTTTCATATTTTATTCTTTCTCAAAGGGTAAATTATAACACTATCTATTTCTCTGTTTTTTGCTGGTCTAACCAATCTTGCAGGATAATCGCTGCGGCACGGTCATCTATGGCACCGCCCTCGCCTTGCTGGCGGGCGAATTGGCTACTTTGTCGCTCATCGGCGAATTCTACCGGTAGAGAAAATTGCGCTTGCAATGCATCGGCATAACGACGGGCGCGGTCAGTCATGCGGTGTGTGCTTCCGTCCATGTGTAACGGTAAGCCCACAACTAACGTTCCCGGTTGCCATTGGGTGATATAGTCGGTGATTTTGGCTAATTGCTGTGCGCGTTCGCCCTCTACGATTGCCAACGGACGCGCAATGCCACTAATCGAATTGCCGAGCGCAATGCCGGTTTTTTTGCGCCCGACATCAAATGCGAATATAATTTCTTTGCGCGCCGAGAGCACTGCTGACAACATGGCGCAATTAGGCGTGCCCCTTCATTCCGGAAAAGTTATCTAACTCAAAACCAAAGCGGCGCGTGGCTTCTTCCAGACGAATGGGCGCGGGGATGTCAAAAATAATATCGGCGGCAGCGGGCAGAACAAGCCAAGAATTTTCTATAATTTCTTCTTCCAGTTGTCCGCTTTCCCAGCCCGCATAGCCGCAGGCAAATAACATTTTTTCCGGCGCCCGCTTCTCAGCAATAGCGGTTAAAATATCGCGCGAGAGGGTAACACCGATTTCATCACCGACTTTAATGGTAACTTCATAGTCATTCGGGCAAGAATGCAAGATAAATACTTGCTCCTGTTTCACCGGTCCGCCGTGCATGATCATCTGCCCTTGATCTTTAATACCGGAAATTTTGAGTGATTTTAACAGTTCAACGACCCGCGTTTTGCTTGGTTTGTTGATAATGATGCCGAATGCACCAGATTCGTCATGACGACAAATGTAAATAATGCTGTTGGCAAATAAAGAGCTACTACTACCGCCGCTGGTTGCCATTAAAAAATGATTGGTGGCGTCTATTTTCTTCATGGGGTAATTGTACTAAAAACAGAGCGTTTTATTTTATTTTTAATACACAATGCGCTGCAGAAAATTTGTGCAGACAAAAAAGAACATTCAAACGATTGTTATTTCGCGTTTTTGCTGTCGGTACTCTCTGAGCTATCGGTGCTATTCTCTTCTGCGAGAACTTCAGCGGATTCATCGGCTTCGCTCGTTTCTGTTGTTTCAGTAACGCTTGCGGTAGCGGTGGCTTCGGTTTTCTCGGTAATTTTTTCTTTTTTCGCCTTTTTAGGTTTATTTTTTACTGCTACTTCTTCAGCGACAACTTCTTTATCAACAAATTCAACCAATGCCATAGGCGCGTTATCGCCGGCGCGAAAACCGTATTTTAAGATACGTAAATAGCCCCCCGGGCGTTGGGCAAAACGCTCCCCTAAGTTATCAAATAATTTAACAACGCTGTCTCTGTCTTGCAGGCGTGAAAACACTAAACGACGGTTTGCAACGCTTGGTTTCTTGCCCAAGGTAATCATCGGTTCCACAAAACGACGCAATTCTTTAGCACGGATTAAGGTCGTTTTGATTTGTTCGTGTTTAATCAGCGAATTGCTGATATTACGCAACATCGCAATACGATGTGCCCCATCGGTAATGTTTAATTTACGTTGGCCGCTACGGTGTCGCATAATTTTTAACTTTCTATAAAATTTATATTAAACAAAATAAACAAAGCTATTATCGGCTGTTGTTAGGAGTTGACCAGTTAGGAAGATCCATTCCTAAATGTAAGTTAAAGCCGTCTAAAAGCACTTTAATTTCCACTAAAGACTTGCGCCCTAAATGTGGCGTTTTCATTAATTCTTTTTCGCTTTTCTTGACTAAATCACCAACATAACGGATATTTTCCTTACGCAAGCAATTTTGCGAACGCACACTCAACCCCATTGCGCTGACTTCTTCTGACAATAACGGATGGTCGCTGGCGACGCGGTCAACGGTGTTGCTGACGGTGCTTTCTAAACCAATTTGTTGCTTATCAATTTTTGCAAAAATGCTGAGTTGCTCAATCATGGTCATTGCCGATTTTTGAATGACTTCTTCAAAATCCATAATGCCGTTTGTTTCAATATCTAAAATAAGACGGTCTAAATCGGTACGATTGGCGACGCGGGTGCTCTCTACAGTAAAGGCAACGCGGCGCACCGGGCTGTACTGTGCATCTAAATAGATAACGCCAAAGCGCTTGCTGATTTTACTCTCGCGCATTGCAGTGGATTCATAACCCGTCCCTTTTTGGATGGTAATTTCCATAACCAGCTTGCCTTTTTTGGTTAAGGTTGCCAAAACATGGTCTTTATTTAAAATTTCCACATTATGCGGGGTTTCTATATCGCCAGCAGTCACGGTACCGGGACCCTCTTTATTGATACGCACGACAATGCTGTCTTCGTCAATGACGCGAAAGATAACTTTTTTCAAGTTCAACAATAACCAAACCACGTCTTCACGCATTCCGTCAACGCGATCGTATTCGTGTACCACGCCTTCTATTTTCACTTCGGTTGCAGCATACCCCGGTATAGAAGACATCATTACGCGGCGCAATGCATTCCCCAGTGTGTGCCCAAAACCGCGCTCTAATGGCTCAATGGTCACGAGGGCGTGAAATGGCTTAATGGAGCGAATATCAGTAATTTGGGGAGTCAGCGCCGTGTTTGTTGTCTCTGTCATGATCATCATTCTCCTGATTATTTTGAGTAATACTCAACAATTAAATTTTCGTTAATTTCTAACGCAATGGCTTCACGTTTGGGAAGCTGTTTGTAGACCCCTTGCATGTTTTCAAAGTCGGCATCTACCCATTCCGGCATTTCTTGCGTTTGTGCCCAAACTGTCGCATCTTTGACCATTTGTAATTTTTTGGCTTTTTCTACTAAGGAAATACGCTGCCCGGGGGTGATTTGCATGGACGGGATGTTACTCACCCGATCCTCGACCTGCACCAATTTATGTGCGACCATTTGCCGTGCTTGCGCTCGGGTGGCGGCAAACCCTAAACGATAGACAACATTGTCTAAGCGGGATTCTAAAATTTGCAATAATGCTAAGCCGGTTGCTTTTGTAGAACGGTCGGCACGCTTATAGTAATTGCGGAACTGCTTTTCTAATACTCCGTAAATACGGCGTAATTTTTGTTTTTCACGCAAGTGCTCTAAGTAATCCATTTTACGTCCGCCTCCGGAGCGCTTGACTCCTCCCGGGGGTGTTTTCAAGCGACATTTTTGCTCTAACGGACGGCTCGCGCTCTTTAGCATTAAGTCGCTACCTTCACGGCGCGCCAATTTACATGTTGGTCCTGTATATCTTGCCATTTCTATTTCTCCTATTATTTAGACGCGACGTCTTTTAGAGGCACGACAACCATTGTGCGGCATAGGCGTTACATCACGAATAGAAGCAACTCGAAAACCCAAATTGTTTAATGCGCGAATAGAAGAGTCACGACCGGCACCAACACCGCGCACGCAGACATCCACATTTTGCACGCCGATTTCTTGTGCTCGACGGGCAGCGTTTTCGGTGGCAATTTGCGCTGCATAAGGGGTACCTTTACGCGCCCCTTTAAAGCCGGAAGAACCGGTTGTTGCCCATGCCAAAACATTACCGCTACGATCGGCGAAAGTAATAATGGTGTTATTGAAAGTTGAAGTAATGGTTACGACTGCGTCATTAACAACGCGTTTAACTTTACGACGGGGAGATTGTGATGTTGCCATTATTTTTTCACTCGGATGCGTTTAGGACCTTTACGGGTTCTGGCGTTTGTTCGGGTGCGTTGACCTCGTACCGGCAACCCGTGCCGATGACGTAAACCACGATAGCAACCCAAATCGGTTAATCGTTTAATATTCATAGAAACTTCACGCCGTAAGTCGCCTTCAATAGAAATTTTAGCAAGTTCCTGTCGTAACCGTTCCATATGTTCGGAAGATATCTCCCCCATGCGCGAGGAATAAGAAACGCCAATCGCATCGCATAATTGACGCGCACGAGTGCGCCCGATGCCGTAAATTGCAGTTAATGCAATCGCTGCGTGTTTGTATTCTGATACAACAATTCCGGATATTCTAATCATAAGGCAAGACAATAATTATAACATATATTTTGATTTATTTTTAACATAATTTTAGCCCTGACGTTGCTTATGACGCGGATTTTGACATAAAATCCAAACTCTGCCGGAACGTCGGATTACCCGACAATGACGACATATACGTTTAACTGAAGCACTGACTTTCATTGCTAATCTCCTATTAAAAAATTTTATTTTTCACGATAAATAATACGCCCTTTACTCAAGTCATAAGGGCTCAATTCTAAGCGCACTCTATCCCCCGGTAACACGCGAATATGGCGCAAACGCATTTTACCAGAAGCATGCGCTAAAATAACATGTCCAGTATCTAATTTCACGCGAAACATTGCATTTGGTAATGGTTCCAAAACCTCTCCTTGTATTTCTATTTTATCTTCACGCGCCATGTTTACGTTTTAATCCCGGTGTTTTATTGACCAAACTACCGTATTGTTGCGTCATCAGATAATGTTGGATTTGCTCCATAAAATCTAAAGACACAACGACCATAATCAAGATAGAAGTTCCACCAAAAATGGTGGCAATATTGAGTTCTGAGAAAAATATTTCCGGCAATAAGCAAATCATTGCAATATAAAATGCACCGACTAAAGTTAAGCGCGAAACAATTTTTTCTAAATACTGGGCGGTTTGTTCGCCAGGGCGAATCCCGGGGATGAATGCCCCGCTCTTTTTCAACATGTCGGCATTTTCTTTTGAGTTATACACTAAGGCGACGAAAAAGAAAGCAAAGAAAAAGATGGTCGCGCCCAATGCCAACAAGTAAAAAGGCGTGCCACGCTGTAAGTAGGCGCCGACATCACGCAACCAAGTGGCAGATGAAGAAGAAAAAGTTAAAATCGTTGCCGGAAAGGTAACGATAGCGTAAGCAAAAATTGCCGGCATCACCCCTGCCATATTAACTTTGAGCGGAAAATAAGATGCTTGTCCGCCGTAGGTTTGAGTCCCTATTTGACGCTTAGCGTAATTGAGTAGTACGCGGCGTTGCCCGCGTTCAATAAACACAACTAATGCTAACAAAGCAATAGAAGAAAATAAGATGGCAATGACAAAAAACGGCCCATAAGCCCCGACACGCACTTGTTCAAATAATTGCCCCAGTGCCAAGGGGAGACCCGAGACAATACTGGCAAAAATAATTAAAGATATTCCGTTACCGATGCCGCGTTCACTGATTTGCTCCCCTAACCACATCAGAAAAACTGCCCCGCCGGTCATGGAAATCATCGCGGTCAAGCGAAATGCGGTCCCGGGGGTATCCACTGCATCTAAGGATTCCAAACCGACGGTAATGCCGTACGATTGAAATAATGCCAAGGGGACTGTTCCTAAACGCGTGTATTGATTAATCCGTTGCCGCCCGCTGGCGCCTTCTTTGCGCAGTTCTTCCAACCAAGGGATAGAATAAGACCCTAACATCATAATGATGGAAGAAGTAATGTAGGGGAAAATCCCTAAGGCAACAACACTGGCGTTACTTAATGCGCCGCCGGAAAATAAATTTAAAAAATCTAATACCCCGCTATCACCGCTTGAAAAAATTTCTTTCAACCGTGCGTAATCAATCCCCGGAACGGGGACATGCGCACAAATACGAAAGACGAGAAATGCGCCGAGTAGAAAAAATAACCGAGAACGTAAATCTGCTAAATTACGTTTTTGTTTTCTATTTGCAATCGGATCCATTTATTTATGTTGTTTTAAGACCTGCGCTTAGGACTTGGGGACGTCTGCAACACCTGCGGTATCTACGGATTTTTTAAACTTACCTTTACTTTTTGCTTTGGCAATAACAACGCTGCCACCGGCAGCTTCTATTGCTGCCTTTGCCCCTTTGCTGACGCCAATACCAGAGATAGTAACTTTACGTTTAATTTCCCCGCTATCGAAAATACGCGCCCGACGCATGTTGCTGTTTAATAATCCCCCCGCACGCAATGCGGCTAAGTTGATTTCGTCAACTTTTAATTTTTCAATTTCGGACAAACGAATTTCTACTGTAACTTTTGCCAAACGCGAATTAAAACCGCGCTTGGGCACACGGCGATGCAGGGGCATTTGCCCGCCTTCAAATACACCGTCGCGTCTGCCACCGGAACGCGCACGTTGCCCTTTATGACCACGCCCTGCGGTTTTACCGTAATTGCTGCCAATCCCACGTCCCACACGGCGCGCGGCTTGTTTGTGAGGCGCTGTTATTGTGTTTAACTTCAATTCACTCATTATATTATCCAATTGGTTTGTGTCTTTTTTGAATGGTTTCCAACGGTAGCCCTCTGCGTGCTGCCGCTTCTACCGGTGAATTTAAAGATTGCAACCCTTTGATTGCTGCGCGCAAAATGTTGTGCGGATTAGAAGACCCAATATTTTTTGCCAACACATCACGAATGCCAACGGCTTCAAACAACATGCGCACCGGACCACCGGCGATCACACCAGTTCCCGTAGAAGCCGGTTGCATTAAAATTTTGGACGCCCCGTGTTTACCAATAATTTTGTGATGCAAAGTGCCGCCCATCAATTCAATATGTAACATATTTGCCCGCGCTTCTTCCATTGCTTTTTGCACTGCCAATGGCACTTCACGCCCCTTGCCGGTTCCCATGCCAACACGACCATTGCCGTCACCAACAACGGCAATTGCCGAAAACCGCATAATGCGTCCGCCCTTAACCACTTTGGTCACCCGATTAACGGCTACCATTTTTTCAATCAGTTCTTGCTTGTTATCAACTTTTTCCATGTCGCACTTCCTTAACTATCTTCAAAGACCGCAATTAAAATTTCAATCCACCAGCACGCGCTGCATCTGCTAATGCCTGCACTCTACCGGTATATCTGCGTCCACCACGGTCAAACGCTAATTTTTCAATCTCAATATCGCGAACTTTTTCTGCCAAACGCGTCCCCACGGCGGCGGCGGCGGCCATATTGCCACCACTTGCCACTTGCTGTCGCATCTCTTTTTCTACCGTAGAAGCAGATGCCACTACTTTTGCTTCCGGTGAGAGAATTTGTGCATAGGTGTGTTGCCCAGAAATATAAACGAGCAAACGCGATACGCCCAAATGCATTTGCATACGACGGGTGCGTGCTGCGCGCAATAAACGGCGATTTGCCAAATTTTTTGCTGAAACTGTTTTTTTCATTTTTTCTTAGTTTCTTTCATGATAATGCGCTCCCCACGGTAACGAACCCCTTTTCCTTTATAGGGCTCGGGCGGGCGATAAGAGCGAATTTTTGCCGCCGCCTGACCAACCAATTGTTTGTCGGCACCTTTGATATGAATTTCGGTTTGCGAAGGCATATTGGCACTGATGCCAGTCGGTAAGGTATAACGCACGGGGTGCGAAAACCCTAACTGTAGCACAATGTCATTGCCTTCCATCTGGGCACGATAACCGACCCCGACTAACTCTAATATTTTTTCAGCACCGACTTGAACGCCTTTGACCATACCATCTAACAAACGCCAATAAGTACCGGCTAATGCCATGCCTTGATCGTCGTCTTGCGTTAACACGGATACCGTTAAGCCATTGTCGTCTTTTTTAATTTGCAAGCGTTTATCGTCTAATTGACGACTGACCGCACCATTAGGACCGGACATACTCACTAAACCGTCTTGCATTTTGACTTCCACACCGTCGGGAATAGCAATTGAATTTTTAATAAAGCGGGACATGATATTAAGAAACCTCACACAAAACTTCACCGCCTACTCCCTCTGCACGTGCCTGATGATCGCTCATCACACCTTTAGAAGTAGACAAAATAGAAATTCCCAAACCGTTTTTAACTAAGGGAATCGAATCGGCGGGTTTGTAACGGCGTAACCCCGGGCGGCTATAACGCTTCAATTGCTCAACCACCGGACGACCGATGTAATATTTAATATCCATCTCAATCTCGCGTCCATTTTCGGACACTTCGTACTGGTCAATAAACCCTTCTTTTTTCAACACGTCTAAAATTGCCCGTTTCATTTTGCTATTGGGGAAAGCTACATTTTTCTTCCCTACCCTTTGTGCATTACAAATACGTGCCAACATGTCGGCTATGGGATCACTCATCATTATCCTATCCTCCTTTTACCAACTTGATTTCAAAACACCGGGGACTTCCCCGTTCAATACCATCTCACGTAATTTACTCCGCGAAATGCCAAAGCGCCGAAACACGCCACGCGGACGCCCCGTCAAAGCACAACGAATACGCAAACGCACCGGACTGCTATCACGCTTCATTTGTTGTAACTCGGTAAACGCCTGTTCGCGTTCTTCCGGGCTATTTTTTAAATCCAGCCATTTTTCTTTCAACGCCTTACGTTGAACAGATTTTCGCTCAACCATAAGTTCGCGACGCAGATTTCTATTAATTACTGATTTTTTAGACATAGGTTGTGTTTTCCTTTAAGCAGTACGCAGGGGAAGTCCCAATTTTGTTAGCAACTCTCGTGCTTCGTCATCGTTATTGGCGGTGGTTTCCAATGCGATATCTAATCCACGGGTTGCATCTAAATTTTCATAGCGAATTTCGTGAAAGATAATTTGCTCGCGCACGCCAAAATTATAATTGCCGCGCCCGTCAAATGACTTTGCCGGTAACCCGCGAAAATCACGCGAACGCGGCAAAGACAAACTGACCAAACGGTCAAAAAAGTCATACATGCGGCGGCGGCGTAACGTTACTTTGCAACCAATCGGATAATCTTCGCGGATTTTAAAACCGGCGATAGATTTACGCGCTACCGTGATAATCGGCTTTTGTCCGCTAATGCGTTCTAAATCTGCCAGTGCTGCTTGTAATAATTTCTTATCATTAATCGCTTCGCCGACCCCCATGTTCAGCACGATTTTTTTCAACCGCGGCACTCTCAATAAAGATTTGCAACCGTGCTCCTGCATCCACTGCGGCACAATATCTTCGCGGTAGATTTTTTCTAACCGCCCCAAACTGCTGGCACTTGCTTGTTGTTCGCTCATGATTGTTCTTTCTCTGCGCTGTTGCTAAGCGCTTTACGCTTGCTACTAACATGATAGACGCGGCTTTTTTTCCCATCCGCATCGTTGGTAATTTTAACACGTGCCGGCAA
The DNA here is from genome assembly GCA_022600535.1 of Pseudomonadota bacterium. Lineage (GTDB taxonomy): Bacteria > Pseudomonadota > Gammaproteobacteria > Tethybacterales > Persebacteraceae > JAHZKE01. Next base: position 4,480 of record JAHZKE010000015.1, on the reverse strand, counting down.
TTGACTTTCCGGATCAAGCACTGCAACTTTTGAAATAGGCATCGGTGCTTCGCGCTTGATGATCCCTCCCGGTTCATTGTTTTGCGGATTCGGACGGACGAAAGAAGTTAAGTTATTAATTCCTTCTACCACCACTTTATCGGGTTTACCGTAGACATCCATCAGCACACGTTTTACGGTGCCGCGGCTGCCTTTATCGCGCCCGCTCAATACTGCCACTTGGTCTCCACGACGAACTTTATTCATGATTAAAATACCTCCGGAGCTAATGAAACAATTTTCATAAATTTTTCGTTACGCAATTCGCGCGTGACCGGACCGAAAACACGCGTCCCTAACGGTTCATTGCGATTGTTCAACAACACTGCCGCATTGGCATCAAATTTAATTTTGGAGCCATCCGGACGCCGCACCCCGTGTACGGTACGCACCACCACGGCAGTATGGACTTCGCCTTTTTTGACTTTACCATTCGGTGTTGCATCTTTAATACTCACTTTAATAATGTCGCCAACACCGGCATAGCGGCGTTTAGAGCCCCCCAATACTTTGATACACAATAGCGAACGTGCGCCACTGTTATCTGCCGATTGAAGACGTGATTCTGTCTGTATCATTTGTTTTCTCCGCTTGGTTGTTCAATGACCAACCAAGATTTTGTTTTAGAAAAACGCGGGGTTTCTTCCAATGTGATGATGTCGCCCACTTGACAACGGTTGTGTTCGTCATGCGCTTGCACTTTGCTATGACGGCGAATGATTTTTTCATACAAGGGGTGGCGTACACGTCTTTCAATGCGTACGGAAACGGTTTTATCCGATTTGTTGCAAACAACAACACCGCGCAACTGACGTCTTTTTTTGCTCACTTCTGTTTTGCTTTCTGTTGGGGTAACTGTATTCATAATCAATTGCTCCGGCGATGTTCGCCTATCAACGTGAGCACGCGGGCAATACCGCGCCGTACGCGTTTAATTTCGCTCGTTTTATTATTTTGTTGCGCTGCTTTTTGCATACACAAATTAAAATACTCGCGACGCAAGGAGATTAACTCTTCCTGCAACTCGTCTGCGTTTTTACTTCTCAATAATTTTGCTGCATTTGCCATTGTATTCGTCCTTGATTAACCGTTTTCACGCCGCGTTACAAAGCGTGTTTTGATTGGCAATTTGGCAGCCCCTAAACGAAATGCTTCGCGCGCTGCCGCTTCGGAAACCCCTTCCATTTCATAGAGTACTTTTCCGGGCTTTGTTTCAAAACACCAAAATTCAGTGTTCCCTTTACCGCTTCCCATTCGCACTTCAGCTGGTTTTTGACTGACCGGCTTGTCGGGGAAAATACGAATCCAAATTTTACCGCCACGCTTGATAGAACGCACAATCGCGCGCCGCGCTGCTTCAATCTGACGCGATGTCAGTTGTCCGTGTGCGAGTGCTTTCAACCCGTAATCACCAAAGCTCACCAAGCAGCCACTCGTCGCCACCCCGCGGTTACGCCCTTTGTGCATTTTGCGGTATTTCGTTCTAGCTGGTAGTAACATTATCGTCTCCTGTTATCTCGTTTTCTGTATCTTTTTTCTTTACCGCTTTTTTAGCCGCTGGTTTTTTAACCGCCGCTTTTTTAGCTGCCGTTTTTTTAGCTGCTGGCTTTTTAGCAACCGCTTCAACGCTATCAGCACCGTCGCTACTTTCAGCACCTTCGGCACTTACAGTATCCTCTTTCACTACTTTTTTAATCACACGTTTTGTAGTAACTTTTTTCGCTGCTGTTGTGCTTTCTACTTCTTCCGCGGCGGATTGCACTTCTACTGCTGTTGCACTGATGGCAGCTTCTTCGCCCACTAATTCTTCCTCAGCCCCATCAATTGTATATTTTGCTTTTTTGCGTAAGCCAACAATATCACCTTTGGAAATCCACACTTTAATACCGACAACCCCCATCGCGGTGTTCGCTTCGGCACAACCGTAATCAATATTGTTTTTCAGTGTATGTAAGGGGACACGACCTTCGCGATACCACTCGGTACGGGCAATTTCAATGCCGTTTAAGCGACCGGCACTCATAATTTTAATGCCGTCTACTTTCAAACGCATCGCATTTGCCAACGCCCTACGCATCGCTCGACGAAACATCACACGATTTTCTAATTGATTAGCAATATTGAGTGCGACAACTTTGGCATCGGTTTCCGGTTGCGCGATTTCTTTCATATCCACTTGAACTTCATTGGAATCGAAAATTTTGCGTAATTTAATGCGCAGGCGTTCAATTCCTTCGCCTTTTTTACCAATGACCACTCCCGGACGGGCAGCATGAATAATCAAACGGATGTTACCGATTTTCTGCTCAATTTCAATATTACTAATCATTGCGGTTGCATATTCTTTTTCAATCATGCGACGTGCGGTGACATCTTTAATAACTAAATTTGAATAATTACGTCCCTTTGCATACCAACGCGATTTCCAATCCCGTCGTACTGGTAACCGAAATCCGATTGGATTAACTTTACGTCCCATTATTTTCTCCCTTTTCCTTTTTCACATACTTCTAACAGCACGTGGCAACGGCGTTTTACAATTCGGCTCGCACGACCGCGGGCGCCAAAGCGCATGCGTTTCAAATGCACCCCATCGGTCACTTCAATCCGACAGATCATCAAACGGTCAATGTCGGCACCGTCGTTATTTTCGGCATTGGCAATCGCAGAATTCAATACTTTTTTAATGATTTCTGCCGCTTTCTTACGACTAAAATGCAAGCGCTCCAAAGCGGATTCTACCGGCAAGCCACGAATTAAATCTGCCACTAAACGCCCTTTTTGCGCCGAAAGAGAGGCATTTTTAGCCAGCGCGCGTGTTGTTTTAACATCTACCGACATTTTTTATCGTCCTTTCTTGGATGATTTATCACCACTTGGATGTCCGCGAAAAACCCGTGTCGGCGAAAATTCGCCCAAACGGTGTCCCACCATATTTTCTGTAATATAGACCGGCATGTGCTGCTTGCCGTTATGCACGGCAATGGTTAACCCAACAAATTCGGGGGCAATCATTGAACGCCGTGACCATGTTTTGATCGGACGCTTTTCACGATTTTCTTGAGCTTTGGTCACCTTTGCCATCAAGTGGCTGTCTACCATTACTCCTTTTTTTAAAGATCTCGCCATTGTTCTACTGCCTCTTTATTATCTGCCGCCTTGGAAACGACGGGATACAATCCATTTATCAGTGCGCTTGTTGCGCCGCGTACGATACCCTTTTGAGGGTTGTCCCCAAGGACTGACCGGAATTTTATTTGATTTACTCCGTCCTTCACCACCCCCCATTGGGTGATCAATCGGGTTCATCACCATACCGCGCACATGCGGACGACGCCCGCGCCAGCGCATTGCACCTGCTTTACCGATTTTACGCAAAAAATGTTCGCTGTTACCAACTTCACCAATGGTTGCACGGCACGATGCTAATACTTTACGCACTTCGCCTGATTTCAATTTTAACATTGCGTAGTCGCCATCTAATGCAACAAACTGCGCACTAATGCCGGCGGAACGCGCAAGCTGCGCTCCTTTCCCAGGGGTCAGTTCAATACAATGCAGTGTCAACCCAACGGGGATAGAAGATAATGGCTTGGCATTACCGGGACGCACGGGGGCGTCTAATCCATTTTCAATAACATCGCCGGCTTTGACATGACGCGGAGCAACAATATAGCGCCGCTCACCATCGGCATAAAGCAATAATGCCAAATGCGCGCTACGGTTGGGATCGTACTCTAAGCACTCTACACGTGCTGGTACGCCGTCTTTATTGCGTTTAAAGTCAATAATACGATAACGTTTTTTATGGCCACCGCCGCGATGACGGCTAGTGATTCTACCGTGATTGTTGCGACCCGCGGTACGGTTTTTCTTTTCTAATAGGGCGCGTTGCGGTTTAGCGTCGGTGAGTTCCGGGCTTTTAACCTTGACCATATTACGCTGCCCGGGAGTCGTCGGTTTGATTTTAATCAATGCCATTATTGTAGCTCCGAGAAGTTAATATCGTAACCTTTTTGCAAGCGCACATAAGCTTTTTTCCACGAGGCACGCTGACCGATACCACGCTGGGTGCGGACTTTTTTACCACTCATATTAATAATGCCGACTTTGCTTACTTTGACTTCAAACATTTTTTCTACTGCTTTGCGGATATCTATTTTAGTTGCCCACGGGGAGACGCGAAAAACACCAGTTTTGAGTTGATCGCCCACCACCGTGCTTTTTTCCGAAATAATCGGTGCCAAAATAACTTTCATCAATTTTTCTTCGTACTTCATGCCCAGACCTCCACACAGCGATTGATGCTACGCTCGGAAAATAAAATGACATCTGCGTATAATAAATCGGTGAGTAACAAATAAGAAAAATTTTGCACACGCACGCCGGGTAAATTACGCGACGCCAATACAATATTATCGTCTTGATAAGTATCAATCAG
>JAHZKE010000014.1 GCA_022600535.1 Pseudomonadota bacterium | reverse complement strand
TGCTCTTGGTCGGCGCACCTATTTTATGCCGATAAGAAACTTGCGCCCCCCAATCTAGATCAGCACTATGAGATTTGCCGAGTTGTAACTCAATATCAAACCCAGACAAAGCACCAGAAAGTGGCTGAAAACGTAAGTTGTACAACAAACCAGTCTCGTCGGCATCGCCAAATTCCCCTAACCATTTGTAGTAAGTGACCCCGCCGCTAATATTGACATCTTTATAGGGGCGAATCGCTAACTCAACATCGTAACCATCTCTACTATAAATATACTCCCCATCATCTGTTGCCTGCGGGTCGGTAATTGCCCAATAGCGATTGGCATAGAGATCAATTCGTGCACTACGTAATTCCAACCCAAACGACCCGCGAAAAAAATCTTCATCGTAATTGCCATGTTTTTCATAATCTAAAAACAAATTAGAACCCAACAATAAATCATCGCGTACTGCACGGCGATAAATTAACCCGGCATTTGCCCCTGTAGATTTTTGCTCAGCGGCATAACCGCGCAACTGCCAAACCCATGCTTCATCCTCTACTTCACGCACCGCCCCCAATGCCGACACCCCCGCTTGCCACTTGCGTTCGCCTAAACTGCTACGGTAATCCCAATCAACGTTACGGATAAAACTCAAACGGCGGGCATGATCTTTTGTGCGATTGAGTGCGTAATCGGTAAGATAATCTGCCGTACCTTCCAGCAACTGGCGCGTAGCAGTCGTGCGTCGCTCGACTAACCATTGCTGAAAACTGAAAGCATCGCGATTGAAAATTAATTTATCTTTTAGCCCTTGGCGCGCATAATCGGCAAAGGCATCGGGGGCTACGGCATCTTGTAAAACGTCACCCCAATGTTGTTGTAGGCCGTCTAAAATAATTTCGCTTTGCGGTTTGTTGAGTACGAAACTCCCGATATTGACTGCACGCAGTTGTTCATTGTTAACTGCGGAGGATGAAGAATGAGATTGTTGCCAATGTTGATAATCAATACTACGATTAACAACGGGGGTTTCAGAGCTGGTACTCAGAATAGATAATGCCAGGCCAATAGACAAGATAAAGAGCAGTAAACTCCTTGTCCGTTGCAAAAACCCTCTCTTGTTTTTAATATTTTTTTGCGTAACGTATATTAAAATATTGTTTTTTATTTTCCCCGCCTTCTGCATAAAATGCATAAAAAAATAAGAATGGGTTCAGTCAATAAATACACAAACTAAATATTATTCAATTTGTTAACTCTGCCATTATATCACAAAAAACAATTAAAACAAGAGAATTAATCAATTTAATTATGAAATGACGAAATATTTCTGTCACAGCGCCAAAAAGCCCTGTACCACAGGACTTTTTATTTTATTATTTTTTTACCAATGCGGGGTTTTGTCGCCGTAAAGTGGTCAGTAAGCGCCGCCAATGACGAATCGGCATTGGCGGCAACATCGATGAAATGGTTTCTCCGGGTTTGATGGTGGGCGTGACATTGTCTCCCCCTGCCACACGAACACGATCGCCAATCTCCACGTAGTCGCTCACGCCGACCTTTCCCCCTAATACACAATATTGACCAATACGACAACTACCGGCAATACCCGTTTGACCGCAAATAATGCTCCCCGCGCCAATAATAACGTTATGACCGATTTGCACTAAATTATCTATCTTAACATGGTCACCGACAATCGTATTTTCTAATGTGCCGCAATCAATGGTACTGTTGGCACCGCTACATAATTTCCAATCCGCACACTCCCTAACTGGCGCACTTTATTAATCCCGCCAGTGTTGTTATCGGTATAACCAAAACCATCGGCACCAATCACAACCCCCGCGTGTAGAATACAACCCGCCCCCAACACCACACCAGGATAAAGTACCACACGTGGATACAACAGCAAACGCAAAAAAACATTATTTCATCTGAAAAGTAAAAATATCGGGGCTACCTTTCTCACGCTATCAAAAGCGCCCTGTCAGCCACACTGCCACCCTTCCTGTAGTGTGGAATTTAACGTTACTGAGTTTACCGAAGTTTTAGCGGAAAATAGTATACTCACTACACATTAACAAGGATATTGCTATGACTTACACTACGAATGATAATACTGATAATAGCCCGACTTCGGAGCAAATCAATTATTCACAAACACCCCCCATACCGAAAAAAGTAATCATTTGAATCATAATTTTTGAATAAAAAATATATGAACTCCTCCCGTCACCTTTGGTTAATTGCTTGCTCCTTATCACTTGGTATTTGTGTGAGTAACGGTTTTGCACGTTTTGCATACGGGCTGATACTACCGCACATGCAAAGTGATTTACTGTGGAATTATTCGCAAGCAGGATGGATTAATACGGCGAATGCACTTGGTTATGTAATCGGTGCAGTACTCACGTTTTTGCTGATACGAAAAATACCTGCTGCTTTATTATTTGCTTCGGGGATGATAGCAACTTCTGTTTTTGTTCTGATTAGCGGCACGAGTGATAATTTTTGGTTGCTTACCCTCTGGCGTATTCTAAGTGGAATTTTCACTGCTCCCGTTTTTATTGCCGGTAGCGCGTTGGCTGCTGCTTTGTTTCCTAATGATAAGCAAAAAAACGCACTTGCCATCGCGTTGTATTTTGGTGGCGGCGGGCTTGGTATTATTATCAGCGGCGCAATGTTACCCGCTTTGTTTACCCTCCAAGGGAGCGCGGCGTGGCATCAGGCGTGGCTGATATTGGGCATATTGAGTTTGATACTATGCCTCCCGTCTATCTGGGCGGCTTCGTGTTTGTTAACTGCCGTAGCGGGCAAAAAAGACGGCGGCTCACAGACGCTCCCTATCCGGCAAATGTTGCCGCTTTTTATCGGCTATGGTTTTTTTGCCGCCGGATATATTGTTTATATAACTTTTGTAGTTGCCTGGATGAAAGAACTATCAGCAACAGCATTTATGGTTGCGATGGTGTGGATAACAACAGGTTTAGCATCTGTGATTTCACCTTTTGTATGGCGCAGAATATTAGCGCGTTATGATAATGGTTATCCGCTGGCACTAACGTGTATAGTCGTTGCGGCGGGGACACTTTTACCGCTTGTTTTGCGTGGCAATATCGGGTTGCTCTTGTCGGCGGCATTGTTTGGCATTGCCGTATTTATCGGTCCCGGTGCGGTAACAAATTTCAGCCGTAAAAATTTGCCACAAGAAAGTTGGGGGCATGCTGTTGCCGCATTTACCGTTTTGTTTTCTATTTGCCAAACAATAGGCCCCGTTGCTGCCGGCGCTATTGGTGATCTATGGGGGAGTATCAGCAACGGTATGTTTGCCGCCGGTGTTCTTTTGCTTCTTGGGGCAATGGTTGCGGCGAGGCAGAAAAAATTATAGTGGTTTTATTTTAGATGTTGTATTGGGCTACGCTCAAACCCGATTTTTGTTTATTCGCACTGTATTAACATAATTACTCTTGGCGACCCTCTTTATCTTGTGCCATCTCAATATATGTTGCTAATGTTGCCTTATCGCCAACATGGTTTGCCAACATAAATATTAATGCCAAATCAAAGCGCCGCGTTTGTTCATCGCCCAACGATTCGTGAACTTCTACTAAACGTTGATAAAAATCATCGGCATCGTCAAAACCTGTCGCTTTGCTCATGCTACCTCTTTTCTATATTTACGCAAAAGCGTGATCAGTGATTTTGGTGTGTTGTCATCACATATACCCAGTAGATATTGGTCGGGACGAAATAACGCATAACCGCCGCCTTCGTTAAAATAATATTGCGTCATTAATTCTTGTGTGTCCTGCCAATCGCCATTATCGCCAACAGAAATTACATTATACGGAGGTGCGTTATGTAGAGTCACGACATCGCGTTTATACGCAAGTAATGTGTAGTCGTGGATATGTCGTAATAAATAATCTTGACGGGCGTCCGATTGATGAACCAACGGCACATCTACACCAACATCACCAACACCTACACGGCGGTTGCCGGATAATGAATGGTTAAACATACCAATATCACGATAAGAAAATGCTGTGCTCATGCGTCCGGCATTTACTAATTTTTTGGCAAAATCATAGCGGCGTGCCAACGTTAATACCGTATCGCGTATGCGTTTGGATGCTGTACTTTTGGGTGTCATAAAATCGGTAGTGCGCGAAGAGTTAAGTATATTGTCATCACATGCCGGTACACGTTCATCATTGTAACTGTCTAACAGGTCTTCTCCGGCACGGTTGTGTAACACTTCAGCAAGTTTCCAGCCGAGATTATTTGCATCTTCTATCCCGCCATTACCACCGCGTGCACCAAATGGCGATACGACATGTGCACTGTCGCCAGCAAAAAATACATTGCCGTAGCGAAATTTTGGTATCCGCTGACAGGTAAAGAAATACACTGAACACCACACCACGTCAAACGCCAAATCATCACGCCCGAGAAAAGCAGAAATACGCTGTCGTACATTTTTCTCGTCTTTGTCTGCTTCTATTTGTTCTGCACTGATGTCGTCTTGCGTGTCTAATTGAAAATCTACACGCCAGATATTCTGTGCTTGTTTGTGCAACAATGTTGATTGGCCGGCGTGAAATGGGGGTTCAAACCAGAAGCGCCGTTCGGTGGGAAAGTCACCGTGCATTTCTATATCGGCAATAAGAAAACGATCTTGAAATTTTTTACCCTCAAAGGATAAGCCAAATTTTTTACGCACTAATGATTTTGCCCCATCACAAGCGACAACATAACGCGCCTGTAAATCGTATTCGCCATCGGCACAGCAAACACGCAATAATGCGCCATCTTGTTGCTGATGAATATCAATCAATTCATTTTGCCAGCGCAGGTCTATTGCGGGATATTTTGCAACGGTTTGTACTAATAAATACTCGCACAGCGATTGCTGAAAGTTAACAAAAAACGGGTTTTCGGGAAAAACTTCGGGCGTTAGCCGCTGGCTGTAAATCTCGTTTTCTTTGTGATATACCCGCCCTACTTGCCACTGTGCGCCGACAGCGCGCATCGTATCGCCAATACCAATACGATTGAAAACATCTAAACTTCGCCGCGACCAGCAAATTGCACGTGATCCTCTTGATAAACAAGTGCGCTTGTCAATCACAACGACCGGAATATCGCGTTGCGCTAAATCTATTGCCAGTGTTAAGCCAATGGGTCCTGCACCGATAATCACTACTGGTGCATTGCCATTGTCGTGCAAAGTCGGCTTAAAGCGCAGTGTTTCGGCTTCGCGCCAGTGCGGACAATTGCTCGCCGCCATTTGTATTATCCGTTAAGTGCCGCCCACAGTTCGCTATCGCGTTCGGCAGTCCAGATTGTTGGATGGTCTATCCCGCGTGCTTCGTCGTAAGCACGCGATACATTAAACGGCTGACAATGTTCAAAGATGGCAAAATCACCAAAGGCAGGACGCATTGTTGCATTACAGGCATCAAATGCTTCTTTTAGTGTTTTACCACCTTGCGCGGAATCGGCAACGCTTCCGTATAACACCGATAAAAACTCTTTTGTTAGTTTAATACCTTCGGCAACCATTTTGGGAGTTGTCAGTGCATCACCGCGCCCGGGTAACAACGCCTGCATATCAAAAGTAGATAATCTATCCAACGTGTTAAACCAATCGGTAAAATGTGCATCGCCACAATAACAGGCAGATTTGTATTCTACTAAATCACCGGCAAACATCACTTGACTATCGGGTACATAAACAATCATATCTCCTGCAGTGTGTCCACGTCCGATTTTGTGCAGTTCTACTACTCGTCCACCAAGATAGAGCGTCATTGAATTGCTAAATGTTACTGTGGGCCATGTTAGTCCGGGGATGTCTTCATGTCCGCTAAACAAACGCGGAAAACGGGCAAATTCTGAATCCCAATCTTGCTGCCCGCGCTCTACAACATACTCCCGCGATAGATCACTCATTATGATATTTTGTGCATGATAAGCACATGCCCCCAACACCCGCACAGCATGATAATGCGTTAGTGCTAAGTGGTGAATGGGTTTGTCCGTCACTTCGCGGATATGGGCAATAACTTTTTGCGCCAGTATTGGTGTTGCCTGTGCATCAATAACCAGTACGCAGTTATCGCCGATAATCACTCCGGAATTCGGGTCGCCCTCGGCTGTAAAACTATAGCAACCGGAACCGGGGGCGCCGATTTCGGTAAAACTAATACGCTTCTCACGCATATCGCCGGTGGAAGCAAATTTTTTCTCATTCATGGTACTATCCTATCATAATTCAACAATAAATATAAAATATCACTAATTCACATATTCACTTTATCGGTCTAATCCAATATATTTAGCAGGCTCCAGAAGGATTATATGAAAAAAATCCATACCAAGTTCAAAAAGAAAGCACATACAAGTACAATTACGGATAAAATTTACTGCTATTATTAATTTTTTATCCTTTTTTATACGCGCGCTAGTGCAACGGCGACACCTTGTCCAACGCCAACGCACATTGTTGCCAATGCGCGCTTGCCCGCGCCTAATGATAACTCTAGCGCTGCGGTACCCACAAGCCGCGCACCCGACATGCCGAGCGGATGCCCTAGCGCAATTGCGCCGCCGTTTTTGTTAACATGAGCAGCATCGTCGGCAATGCCCAACGCACGCAACGATGCCAATACCTGCGCGGCAAATGCCTCGTTAATTTCTATGATATCAAAATCACTCGGCTGACATTGAAGACGGGTGCATAATTTACGCACTGCCTCTACAGGCCCTATCCCCATAATGCGGGGTAATACGCCGGCAGATGCTCCACCAATAATGCGTGCCAGTGGCTTGAGGTCGTATTGCGCTACCGCCGTTGCCGAGGCAATAATTAATCCCGCTGCGCCGTCGTTTATACCGCTAGCATTACCGGCAGTTATAGTCCCGTCAACGCGAAACGGTGTCGGTAGTGTGGCAAGTTTTTCTATTGTTGTATCCGCGCGTGGGTGTTCGTCTTGCTCACATAAGGTGCCGTGTTTATCTACTCTCTGCGGCAAAATCTCGCTACGTCGGCGGGCTACGCTTGCCGCTGCTTTTTGCTGCGACGCCAGTGCAAATAGATCTTGATCGGCGCGTGAAATATTGTATTCTTCGGCAACGTTTTCTGCTGTTTCCGGCATTGAATCAACACCATAAGCATCGCGCATTTTGGGGTTAATAAACCGCCAACCGATGGTGGTATCGTAGATGACATTATTACGCGCGAATGCTAACTCTGCTTTGGGCATAACAAATGGTGCGCGCGACATGCTTTCTACACCACCAGCAATAATAATATCTGCTTCTGCCGCCATAATTTGACGAGTCGCAGCCAACACTGCATCCATGCCGGAAGCACACAGGCGGTTAACTGTTAGTGCCGGCACAGAATATGGCAATTCGGCAAGTAGCACTGCCATACGCGCAACATTGCGGTTATCTTCTCCCGATTGGTTTGCACACCCTAGTATAACTTCGTCTATTGCTGTTGCCGGTAGTGATGGATTACGCTGCATGAGCTCGGCAATAATAGATGCTGCCATATCATCCGGACGCAACTGGGCAAGTGCGCCAGCATAACGCCCAATGGGTGTACGCAAATAATCGCAGATAAAAACTTCTTGTGTCATATTAATAATCTTGTTTTATCATTATACGCGACAGATTTTAAAAGTTAATAAAATAAACAAAAAAATGTATTTTTTTTAATTTTTTGTATTATAATGAATTGTAAAAGGAGGGCGTAATCATGATTAATCCTATCATCACCCTTATTGATAACCTATCTATCACTACTACAAAAGCACAGCGCGGCGGCACAAGGTTCATTGCACTACCTTCACTACCTTCACTGTCTATAGGCAATAATAAAGCGATCTCTTCCGGCGATCGCAACTCGTCTACCTATCGGGTGCTAATCCGGCAAATGCCTAAAAACAAATTACTTTCTTTTATTGTATTACTCTCAGCGACTTTAATTATGCAATCTTGTAGCGTCAAACCCAAATGGAACGACACCACCGAATTAAAAAAACTGCTTGACAGCGGAAAAATAACGAGCGAATTTGCAGTGCAACAAGCGATCATGCAGGCAAAGGAAAAATCTGACCTAAATGTCATGATTCATTTAGACGAAGAGAATGCACTAGCACTGGCTAAAGAATACGATCAGTTAAAAACCGAAGGAAAAAGTGCTGGAACACTGCATGGGGTTCCTATTGTGGTGAAAGACAACATTCATGTTAAGGGGATGGCCAATACCGCCGGCACGCCGGCATTGGCAAATTTCAACCCTACTGAAGATTCTCCTGTTGTTAAAAAATTGAGAGACGCCGGCGCGATTGTTATTGGAAAATCCAATATGCACGAATTAGCATTTGGTATTTCCGGCTACAACTATGCCTTTTATGAAAACCATATAGGCGTTAGAAATGCCTATAATCGCGATAGGATTGCTGGAGGAAGTTCCAGCGGCACAGGTGTCGCCATTGGTGCGGGGATTGTAACTGCCGGGCTCGGTAGCGATACGGGAGGTTCTGTGCGAATTCCGGCAGCATTAAATAATGCTTGCGGTTACCGACCCACTATTGGTAGATATTCTCAAGCCGGCGTTACGCCTATTTCTCACACAAGAGATACCGTTGGCTTAATGGCAAAAACGGTAGATGATATTATTTTACTGGATAATGTCATTACCAATCAACAGTCAGAAGTTTCTCAAGCGGCGACAATTCGCTTAGGTGTGGTTCAGTCGTTTTTGGCGAATCTATCTCCGGAAGTTAAAAAACTTTGGGATGTTGCCATCAAAAAAATTGAAAATACGGACATTCAAATTGTCATCATAGAAGAGGATTACGAGATCACCGCATTAAATCAGCAAGTCAGTTTTCCGATTGCGCTATACGAAGCAAGTGGAGATTTAAAAAATTACTTGCAAACGCATAATATTGATCTATCCGCAGCAGAATTAGCTGAGCAAATTGCCAGCCCGGATGTCAAAGGTACTTATCAAGGATTGGTATTACCTCAAAAATTGCCAACTCCAGATAATGAACTTGTTGATGCAAAGCCAATTTATGACAATGCCATGCAAAATGTTAGACCGCAATTAATCGCCGCATACCAAAAGTTATTTGATGACAACAATCTTGATGGTATTATTTTCCCCACGACACCGGTAGAAGCAATTGTTTCAAACGATGAATCCAGCAGTTTAGAAAATTTCTTGTTGTATATCCAAAATACCGACCCCGGCAGTAATGCTGGTATGCCTGGATTATCTATCCCAATGGGATTGACAAAAGATGGTTTGCCGGCGGGTTTGGAGATTGACGCATTGCACCATCAGGATGACAAGATGCTGCGCATAGGAAAAACCCTACAAGGTATTATTGATTAAATTTCAATACGATATCAATATGGGTAAAAAATACAGGAAAAGAAACCATGAACAAAAAAAATTCTTTTCTACAATTATTTGTATTATAATAAAACAACCATGACAAACAATATTGCCACGCCTGTTACTTCTGAGACGCACACTAACGACTTGGCGTTTTTGGCGCGTATTGATAATGACGAGAAAATTGAAGCGTGTGACTGGATGCCGCCCGACTACCGTAAAATGCTTATCCGGCAGGTGTCCCAACATGCCCATTCAGAAATCATTGGTATGCAGCCCGAACGCAACTGGCTAACGCGCGCACCTTCTTTGCAACGCAAATCTATTCTACTTGCCAAAATTCAAGATGAAGCAGGGCACGGGCTATATTTGTATTCGGTCACCGAAACATTAGGCGCAGATAGAAAATCACTGGTTGACGCATTGCTTGACGGGCGGGCAAAATATTCCAGTATTTTTAATTATCCGGCACTCACTTGGGCGGACATGGGGGCAATCGGCTGGCTGGTTGACGGTGCTGCTATTGTTAATCAGGTGTCGCTTTGCAAAACTTCATACGCGCCGTATGCACGTGCGATGATACGTATATGCAAAGAAGAAAGTTTTCATCAGCGACAAGGTTTTGACATTTTATGGACATTGGTACACGGTAGCGACGCACAAAAAGCAATGGCACAAGATGCTGTCAACCGCTGGTGGTGGCCCGCGCTGATGATGCTGGGCCCGCATGACAGCAATTCGCAACACAGCGAAAAATCTATGCGCTGGAAGATTAAACGTATTAGCAACGATGAAACCAGACGACGCTTTCTGACACAGACCGTGCCGCAACTGGAAGCACTCGGACTAACGGCTCCCGACCCTGATTTAAATTATGACGAAGAAGCACAGTGTTATCGCCACGGCGATATAGATTGGGATGAATTCCAACGCGTTATCGCAGGCAATGGCCCCTGCAATAAACAGCGGCTACAAACAGCAAGAACAGCACGCGATAACCAAAGCTGGGTATTAGAGGCATCTGCCGCCTACACGCAGAATCAAAGCAAGCAAACAATGCATTAAGGGCATGAAGAACTCTATATTATATGAAGTATTTGTCCGCGCTGCTAGCAGTAGCAGTCATCATCACGTTGGCAGTTTGCGTGCCGCCAACGATGAAGAAGCATTGCTCAATGCACGTGATTTATACGCCCGCCGCAACGAAGGGGTCAGTTTATGGATAGTGCGTTCGGGGAATGTCATTACTAGCGCCCCAAACGAACAAACATCGCTGTTTGAGACAGAAGGCAAGGCCTATCGCTATCCGGCTTTTTATCCTGTTCCCAAAGGTGTTAAAAATCTATAACCCCACTATTCACTACCACGAGGAGAAATCACAATGAATAAAAAATCTATACTAAAATTTGCAGTTTTAGTCACTACATTACTGTTACCCAACACGGCACTGGCGGCAAAAGACATGGTTGTCGGCACTTGGCTATCCCCCAAACATCCGCACAATGCCATTGTTATGAAAACATGGGGAGATTGGATTAACACCGCCACCGAAGGGCGCGTTAATCTGCAACTCAAATACCATCAGGGACATCCAAAGGACATTTTTGGCGGTGTAGAAGACGGTAATTACGATGCCGGTTGGTCATTTCATGGCTATCTACCGGGTAAATTCAAACTGACCGTTATGCCCGAACTCCCGCTGTTAGGCGCCGAAGCCGAAGCCGCATCGCTTGCTTACTGGCGCGTCCACCAAAAATATCTGGCAGCTGCCAATGAGCACCAAGGGCTAACGCTGGCAGGTTTGTTTTTGCATGGTCCCGGGCAAATTATGTTGCGCGCGCCCGTGCAGTCACTTGCCGACATGAAAAATAAAAAAATCCGTGTTGGCGGCGGTGTACAAGGGCAGATTGCCGAAGCGCTTGGTGTAAAAGCAGTGCCGGCTCCCGGTTCTAAAGTGTATGAAATTCTGTCACAAGGTGTTGCTGATGGGGTATTTATGCCGGTCGGGGAGCAAAACACACTGCGTCTGTCTGAGGTGACAAAATTTATTTACGAATCACCGGGCGGTATGTACCTCGGTAGTTTTGGTATTTTTATCAGCCCTGATTTCTTAAGAAAAATCGGCAAGAAAGATGCTGATGCTATTATGGCAGTATCGGGTGAGAGTTTATCTCTACTTGCTGGACGTGCTTGGGCAAACAACGATATTAACGGCTATGCCAAAGCAAAAGAAGCCAATGTTAATATTGTGCGCTGGTCTGATGCCGATGTCAATCGCTTCAACGGTATTGCCACCGACATAGAGAAAAACTGGCTCTTGTCGGTAGCAGATAGAAAGATTGATGCGAAACAGGCGCTTGCCGAATTTCGTACCATTGCACGCAATTATCCCTACTAATCTTTTTTCAGCAAGCCAATGTTACGATTTAGCACTTGGCTTTCTACGCTATCCGCATGTCTGCTGTTTGTGCTAATGCTCATTACCGCTGTTGACGTTATTGGAAGATATGTATTTAACAATCCACTCGCCAGTTCCACCGAATTGATAGAATTTACGCTTGGCTTGTTTATATTTTCTTCCCTTCCGTTGTTGTGCAAAAACAATGATCATATCACCGTTGATTTGCTGGAAGATTACTTCTCCGCCGCTTTCCGCCGCAAACGCGATATCGCCGTGCGCTGGTTGACTGGGTTCTCTATGCTAACACTATCGTATGGTTTGTGGTTGCTGGGCAAACGGGCACAACGCGATGAATTAGTATCTGAAATTCTGGCACTACCGGTGGCATGGTTTTTATTTATCATTGCGGGGTTTGCTCTAATCGCCACTGTTTTTACTTTTATACGCCGTAGCAAGTCAGGCACTGTTGCCTGATGTTTACCGCTTTCATCGGCTTTATTTGCCTGTTTGCGCTTATTTTGCTGCGTACACCGCTTGCCATCGCCATGGCGGTAGTCGGATTTTTTGGTTTTGCCTACACACAGGGATTGTTTATTGATGATGGTATTATTGATTTCAACTGGCGGGGAATTGTATATATGGCAAGCAGAACTGCCGTTTCTATCGCGCAATCATACGAGTTATCCGTCATCCCTCTATTTATATTAATGGGAGATTTTATCTCGCGGGGTGGGCTCTCGCGCGATTTATATCGTTTTGCTCAAGCTTTCTTTGGCAGAAAACGCGGGGGATTGGCGGTATCTACTATTGTTGCCTGCGGTGGTTTTTCTTCTATTTGCGGTTCCTCACTGGCGACAACGGCAACCATGGCAAAAGTGGCTTATCCGGAAATGCGACAAAAACAATACGACAAATCCTTGGCAAGTGCTAGCATCGCCTCCGGTAGCACATTGGGTATTCTTATTCCGCCAAGTGTTATCTTAATTATTTATGGCTTAATAACCGAACAAAGTATACGCGAATTATTTGCCGCCGGTTTTTTACCGGGATTATTAGGTGTTGTGCTGTATATCTTGGCAGTAAAATTTGTCGTCTGGCGCGCTCCCCATCTTGCCCCGCCCGGTAACGCCTCAAGTCGCGCCGAAAAATTTGCCGCCCTGAAAAATATTCACCATACCCTGCTATTGTTTATCCTCGTGATGGGCGGTATTTATGGAGGGGTCTTCACGCCGACCGAAGCGGCAGGTATCGGCGCATTTGGCGGCTTCCTTATCAGTTTATTCCGCAAGACACTAACGTTGCCAATACTCATTAATATTCTCAAAGAATCGGGAATTACATCCGCCAAATTATTTACCCTACTGATCGGTGCATTGATTTTTTCGCGCTTTATCAGCAATTCAGGGGCGGTAGAAGAATTAACCGATTTCATTGTATCTGCCAATATATCGCCGTTTGCAGTCATTATCGGCATGATGGTTTTTTATATTGCTCTCGGTATGATTTTAGAGAGTTTATCCATGATACTCCTTACTGTACCACTATTTTTTCCGATTGTAGCGATGTTAGGATATGACTTGGTTTGGTTTGGTATATTAGTTGTCGTCATCACCGAAATCAGTTTAATCACACCCCCGGTTGGCTTAAATGTATTTGTTTTATCTAGCGTCATCCCGTCTCTCTCACCAAAAGAGATATTCAGCGGCGTTTTGCCGTTTTGGGGCGCAGACATTATTCGTTTATCTTTACTTATGCTGTTTCCGGCAATCAGTTTATGGCTGCCGCAGTTACTCTACTAAGCCATGTTACCCTCCCCCGCAGATAAACTATTATTGTCGCTTGCCGATAACGGGTTGGTGATGAATCATCGCCTATGTGAGTGGTGTACAAAAGCCCCTTCATTAGAATTGGAAATGGGATTGGCAAATATCGGATTGGATCATCTAGGACAAGCGCGTCTGTGGTTAGAATCGGTTGCCCCCAACCTCAACACCAGCGAAGATGAATTGGCTTATTTTCGTGATGAAAATAACTACTACAACTTACTCTTGGTTGAGCAGCAAAACGGTGACTTTGCCTTTACTATTGCCAAGTTGTTTTTGTATGACTATTTTCATCTGCATCTGTTAGAAAAGTTATCAACCGTAGCAGATAAAACCATTGCCGCTGTTGCCGAAAAATCGTTATTGGAAGTCCGCTACCATGTTAAATTTTCTACCCACTGGATGAATGTGATGGTGGGCGGCACAAATGAAAGTGTAGCGCGTATGCGAGATGCGATTGAATTTTTATGGCAATTCTGTGGTGAATTTTTTACCTTTACCGATTATGAACAAACAATGTATAACAAATTTAATCTACCGGTAGCACAACTGAAAGAGCGTTGGCTCGCTGATATTCTCCCCCCACTGGCAGCACTTGAATTGTCACTGGATACAACGCTGCCTTTTTATCAGCCGTCAGGCAAAAACAACAACCATAGCGAACAACTGGGCTTTCTATTGGCAGAAATGCAAGTGCTGGCACGCAAACACCCGGGGGTAACATGGTAAACACCGATATTATTGATTTACTTGCCGCGGTCAAAGACCCGGAGTTACCAATGATTAGTATTTTTGATTTGGGTATTTTACGTCGCGTTTTGCAGCAGAATGGACGCTGGCAGGTTATTATCACGCCAACTTTCAGCGGCTGTCCGGCGATAAACGAAATTGAGCGCAATATCCACACGGTACTCACACAGGGCAATGTCGGTGAATTTGATATTGTAAAAGAACTGTCACCACCATGGCGTTCTACCGATGTCAGTGCCTCCGGCAGAAAATTATTACACGAAAACGGCATTGCTTTTGCCGATGACGGCGTGCGTTGTCCGCGTTGCGACAGCACAAACACACTTGGCATCAGCGACTATGGCGCAACCGCTTGCAAAAGTTTTGCCCGCTGCCTATCGTGCAAAGAACCGTTTGAAGTTTTTAAGGCACATTAACCATGCAGTTCGAATCGCTATCTATTACTAATATTCAGAGAGAAACAGAGGATTCACTACTGATTACATTAGCCGCTTCCCCGGCGCTAAGCAGTGCTTTTCATAGCGGGCAACACCTGACAATCAAAGCAGATATTAACGGCGCGGCGCTCTACCGTACCTATTCTATCTGTCAGCCCGCTTGCCGCCGCACAATAGAAATCGGCGTACGGGTTATTAATGGCGGTTTAATGTCAGAATATTTAGCGCAGCAGCGCCAGGGAGATAAACTGCTTGTCGGTGCGCCGATCGGTACATTTTATTTGCACACATCGCCGACACAATTTAACGACAATATCCTGTTTATTGCCGGTGGTAGCGGTATTACACCGATCATCGGCATGCTGGAAGAGTTAATGCTGTCGCAGCCGCAAAGCCGTGCAACATTACTGTATGCGAACCGCACGCTGTCTTCAACAATGTTTTTTGAGCGCCTGATGCAAATGAAAAACCGTTTTATAGACAGATTAGAAACACACCTGTTTTTTACGCGTGAACAAACACTGGTGGATTGGCGCTCCTGCCGACTGAACGCTGATACATTGGAGAAACTCACCCAACGCGGTATGCTACCGTATAAAAATTATGATGCCTGTTATTTGTGCGGCCCGATACCGATGATGGAATCGTGTCGAGATTTTTTGCACGACCCCATTCCTAATATTTATACCGAAGCATTTGGCACCGCCAATACAACAACACGCACTGTCACACTACAGCAGACAGCCCCCCCCGCAGAACCAATCGCACGAGTGCAGATTGTTATTGATGGAGTGCAACGTGAGTTTGATTTTTGTGCCGATGACTATTCGGTATTAGAGGCGGCAAAACGTCATAAAATTGCATTGCCCTTTTCCTGCACCGGTGGTGTCTGCGGCACCTGCCGCGCCAAAGTATTAAGCGGCAAAGCTGATATGAAAAACAACTATGCACTGGAAGCAGATGACATCAATAAGGGCTTTGTGCTATCCTGTCAGGCAAAGCCGCTCAGCGATAATTTATCCCTCTCATTTGATTATTAAAATGCCTTGCTACACTTTTGAAAATATCACTCCGGTGATTCACCCTACCGCTTTTGTGCATCCGAGTGCCGTGCTTATCGGCGATGTATGGATTGGCAAAAATTGCTATATTGCACCGCTGGCATCGCTGCGCGGTGACTTTGGGCGCATTCGTGTAATGGATGGTGCAAATGTGCAGGACTGCTGTGTGTTGCACGGCTTTCCCGAACACGAAATACGATTAGAAGAAAACGCCCATATCGGACACGGTGCTGTCATTCACACTGCTATTGTGCGTAAAGATGCACTTGTCGGCATTAATGCAGTGGTGCTGGATTATGCCGAAGTTGGCGAGCAGGCAATTGTTGCCGCCAACAGCACTGTGCCAAACAGCTATAAAGTGCCGCCACGTGTTTTGTTTGCCGGTTCACCCGGGCAGGTTAAGCGCGAACTCAGTGCCGAGAACATCGCCGCAAAAAAAGCGGGCACCTTAACTTATCAGCAACTGGCAAAACGCAGCATTATCGGAGTGCGCGAAACAACCCCTCTTTGCACTGATGATTTACAACGCCCAACAACGGATTGGCAACTGCCATTTGATGCTTCTTTCAATCTACGCAAGCCATGACTGTCCGCACTTATTCCGAAGATAACGATACTGTTCGTGTCATTGAGTTAGCCCCGGCAACTGCGGGGGGGTTGAATGTGATTAATGACGCTACGCTGACGGCGATTAGCCAGCATTGCCGGAAAGCAGACGCCGACAGCGCCGTGCGTGTCATTGTGTTATGTGCCCAAGGCAAGCATTTTGCTGTCGGAGCTGATGTGCGCGAATTATCCGCAAAAAACAAACAACAACTGCAAAACGATAAACGACGGGATAACTGGCAAGCCATCGCCGCCATCAGCAAACCGATAATCGCCGCTGTACAAGGAAGCGCCTTAGGTGCCGGTAACGAACTTGTCATGCTTTGCGATTTGGTGTTTTGTGATGAACAGGCGCAATTTGGACAACCCGAAATTAAACTCGGGCTGATTCCCGGTGCTGGCGGCACACAACGCTTACCAAGGATTGCCGGCAAAGCACGCGCAATGCAGATGGCATTAACCGGCAAAGCACTATCTGCCACTGATGCAAAACAATGCGGTATGGTTTGTGCCGTATGCAAAACCGAATTACTATTAGAGACCGCCGTCGCCGAAGCAAAAAAAATTGCGGCGTTATCACCGCTTGCCGTGCGGGCGGCAAAACAGTGCATACTGGCAACACAAAACACATCTTTAGCAGACGGATTAGCGCTTGAATACCAGCACTTTTCCGACCTTGCCGAGAGCAAAGATCGTGCCGAAGGAATTCGTGCTTTTTTAGAAAAACGCGCCCCCCGTTTTACCGGAAAATAACCATGCAAACATTGCAACTGACTATTAGTAATCGTATCGCTTCACTCACGCTAAACCGCCCGGAGTCGTTAAATAGTTTTAACGGCGAGATGCATGCCAATTTTAAACAGGCGCTTGCCGATATTAAAAAATCCGATGCCCGTGTATTACTCATCACCGGCAATGGTAAAGGGTTTTGCGCCGGACAAGATTTATCTGACCGGAAAGTATCTGAAACAACCGCTGATTTGGGCGATTCATTAGAAGAACGCTATAACCCCCTCATACGCGCTTTAACCACTTTAGAATTGCCGATTGTCTGTGCGGTCAATGGTGTTGCTGCTGGTGCCGGCGTTAGTTTAGCTCTCTGTGCCGATATTATTATCATGCACAAACGGGCATCGCTGGTATTGGCATTTAGCAAAATCGGTTTAGTGCCCGATTCGGGTTGTTCGTGGTTGCTAACACACGCGATTGGTTGGCGCCGCGCACGCGCGTTGGCATTAATGGGGGGACGTATCAGTAGTGCGCAGGCATACGATTGGGGCTTAGCTTGGGCAATTTATGAAGATGAAAAATTTGAACACGAAACACGGCAACTCTGTGAAACACTGGCAAAAGCACCAACCAAGGGGCTTGCTTATACCAAGCGGCTTTTTTCTCGTGCCGCCATCGCCGAATTACATACACAACTGGATGATGAACGCGACTACCAACGCCTTGCCGGCAGAACAGAAGATTACCGCGAAGGCGTTAGTGCTTTTTTTGACAAACGCGAACCGCAATTTAACGGTAAATAACAATGGAAGGTAAAGTTGGTATTATTGGCGGCGGCATCATGGGGCGCGGCATTGCCCAGCTGGCGCTGCAACACGGGCATTCGGTATGCATTATTGATAACACTGCCGATACGCTAACGGTCGCGTACGATACTATTGAGAAACAACTCACCCGTCAAACCGAAAAAAATAAAATATCCACTGCTGAAAAAAATGATTGCATGGCACGCTTGTCTGTTGCCAGCGACATTACTGTGTTGAGTGACTGCGCTATTGTGATTGAAGCAATTATAGAAGACCTCGCTGCCAAACGCGCCATCTTTGCAAAATTAGAAACAATGGTAAGCGGTGATTGCCTACTGGCAAGTAATACATCCACTTTGTCTATTACTGCGATTGCAACACAGTTGCGCGAACCGCGCCGCTTGGTGGGGATACACTTTTTTAACCCGGCACCATTGATGCGTCTTGTAGAAATTATTCGCGGGTTGGAAACCGCCCCCGCTATTATTGAACGCGCCACCGCGCTGGCACGGCACTGGCAAAAAAAGCCAGTGATTTCTACTTCCATGCCCGGTTTCATCGTCAACCGTGTTGCCCGCCCGTTTTATTGTGAGGCATTGGCACTCTTAGAAAATCGCTGTGCGACAATAGACGATATAGATACTGTACTAAGCGGCAGTGGTGTTTTTCCGATGGGAGCATTTTCTTTGATTGACCTTATCGGTGTTGATACCAATATGCGTAATACCTTATCTTTATATAATGCGTATTATCAAGAAAAACGTTTTCGCCCGTCACCAATACAGCAAGAATATGTTGACGGCGGACGCCTCGGCAAAAAAAGCGGCTGCGGCTTTTTTCAGTATATTGACGGTAAAACTGTTATCTCACCTGC
>JAHZKE010000105.1 GCA_022600535.1 Pseudomonadota bacterium | reverse complement strand
CAGAAAAAACTATTGAATTAATGCGTATTTTACAAAAAGAATCGCTGGGGCGAATTGACGTTCAACGTGCGCTTGGAGTAAAATCTGAGGCACATTTTCGTGAAAATTATATAATGCCAGCGTTAGATAAAGGGTTGATTGAAATGACACAGCCAAATTCGCCTAACAGTCCAACACAAAAATACAAAATTACCCGTAAAGGTAGGCGAGTATTGAAAAAAGCCAAGCGCTAAGTTAACGGCTCGCTTCCAACTCCACCACTTCCCGCACGACCGCCGCTAATGTCCCGTCTTTTATGCCATTACGCAAGCGAGTCATTAATCGGCGGTAGTGCGCTAAATTATGCAAAGTCGCCAAGCGCGCCGCCAACATATCCCCCACGGCAAATAAATGATGAAGGTACGAACGGCTAAAACGCCGACAAACAATACAATCACATTGCGCATCTAACGGTTGCGTGTCGTGGCGATGACAAGCGTTACGCAGGCGTAAAATTCCTGTGCTGGTAAACAGTTGCGCGTTGCGGGCGTTGCGGGTCGGCATTACACAATCAAACATATCTACCCCATCGGCAACTGCCAAAGCAATGTCGGCAGGGGTGCCGACTCCCATTAAATAACGCGGTTTGTCGGCGGGCAGCCATGCGTCCATCGCGGCTAATACCTCGTGACGCTGGCTTTTTTCTTCGCCCACTGCCAAGCCGCCGATGGCATAGCCGTCAAAACCGATGTCCACTAATTGTTGCGCCGATTCCTGCCTTAAGGGGAGAAAGATTCCCCCTTGTACAATGCCAAATAAAGCGTTGGGGTTATCGCCAAAGGCGGTGCGGCAGCGGTGCGCCCACTGCATAGAACGGCGCATAGAGGCAGCAGCGGCGGATTCGGAAACACCGGCAGCGGTGCAATCGTCTAATACCATCACGATATCGCTGTTGATGGTGCGTTGTATGTCCATACAAGATTCGGGCGATAAAAAACAAGTGTTGCCGTTGTGCGGGGCGCGAAAACTGACGCCGTCATCGCTGATTTTGCGTAAGGACGATAAACTGAATACTTGAAAGCCACCGGAGTCGGTAAGAATTGGACGGCGCCAGTTGTTAAAGCCGTGTAATCCGCCGTGGGCGGCGAGGACTTCTAACCCCGGGCGTTGCCACAAATGAAAGGTATTGCCTAATATAATGTCAAACCCTAATTGCTCAATGTCCGGCGGAGTAATGGCGCCGCGTACCGCGCCAATGGTGCCAACGGGCATAAATACCGGCGTGGCAATCGTGCCGCGCGCCAACGATAACACACCGGCACGGGCTTTGCCGCAGGTGGCGGTTTGTTGCCAAGTCAGGGGCGGGTTCATGGTGCGGGTGCTGCCGTCAGTAACATGGCATCGCCATAACTATAAAAGCGCATCTGCTTGGCGATGGCGTGTTGATATGCCGCTTGCAAACGCTGGCTGCCGCCAAAGGCACAGACCAACATAAACAGGGTAGAGCGCGGCAGATGAAAATTGGTAATGAGCATATCGGCAACGCGGAATGGATACCCCGGGCGAATAAATAAATCGGTTTCTGCGCTACCGCTGGCAAGCAGTTGCCCGTTGCTATGGGCGGCACGGTTGGCGGCAGCTTCTAAGGCGCGTAACGAAGTGGTGCCGACGGCAATCACGCGCCCGCCTTGTTGTTTGGTGCGGCGGATTTGCTCGGCAGTGGCGGCGCTAATGGTGTATTGTTCGCTGTGCAGGGTGGTTTGTGTGCTACTGCGTAGCGGCATAAAAGTGCCGGCGGCAACGTGCAGGTGCAACTGGCATCTGGCAATGCCGCGGGCGGCGAGGGCGCGCAACAGGGGTTTAGAAAAATGCAAACCGGCAGTCGGGGCGGCAACCGATCCGCTCTCACGTGCATAAACAGTTTGATAACGGCGACTGTCGGCGGTGGTGGCGGCACGGCGAATGTAAGGTGGGAGGGGGATTTCCCCGTGCTGTAAAAAACGCCGCCGCACCGAAACCGCGCGCCCGTTTTTGCCGATGGCACGTAGTTGGTAAAAGGTGTCCTGCCGTTGTTCTACGATAAAATCGCCACCGGCGGTGTGCAGCAGGGTGCCGATGGCGGGGGTTTTAGAAGCGCGGATTTGCACTAAACAATCGCTTGTCCCGAGTATGCGTTCTAATAAAATTTCTATTTTGCCGCCGCTTTGTTTTTGCCCGAACAGGCGCGCAGGTACGACTTTGGAGGTATTGAAAACTAACAGATCGCCGGCAGTCAGTAAAGTAGGCAATGCGGTGAAGGGATAAATTGCATCCCCCATATTGTGCGCCTCCCCTACAGCGAGCAACTGCCCGCCGTCGCGTTTGAGCGGCGGTTGTTGCGCGATGAGCGCAGGCGGTAGGTGAAAATCGTAAGCGTCTAAGGCGTGCAATGTCTCTTCGCGCAGGGGGTCGCTCATAGATTATATTCCGGCGGCATTGAGGGTGGTTATAAATTCCTCGGCGTTTTCATAACCAATCACCCGTACTTGGGTAATCTGTTCGCCGTGGCGGTTGTAAAATAAAATTGCCGGCGGTCCGAATAAATTAAAATGTTTCAGTAATTCGCGGTCGGCAGGAGTGTTGTCGGTAACGTCAGCACGCAATAATAGCGTGTTTTGCAGACGTTGGCGAACGCGTTCATCGCGCAAGGTAAAGCGTTCAAATTCTTTACACGAAACGCACCAATCAGCATAAAACTCTAACATAATTGGTTTTCCCGCGCTAGCGGCAATGTTCTCTAATTGTGCTAAATCGGCAACGGGTTGAAAGCGAAGTTCACCGCTGTTGCCATTTGCGTTGCCGCTGCTCTCGCCGCTGTTATTACTGGTAAATGGCGCAAGCGGAGTGAGGAGGTCACGACTCCCGGCGGCAGCGCCGATGAGTAGTGTCGTCCCCCAAAGAATCGCGGCAATGGTAATGCCTAAAACCAATACCGCGGGGACTGTTTTTGCCGGCGTGAGCGGTTTAACAAATAAACCGGCAGTAATGAGGAGTAAGCCGTAAGCAATCATTTGCACCGGGATGGGCAGTAAGGGGGCGGCAACCCAAACGGCAACTGCCAACAATAAAATACCGAATACGTGTTTGACTTGTTCCATCCAATCGCCCGCTCGCGGCAATACGCGACTGCCGGCAATGCCGGCAACTGCCAGTAAAACACTCATCCCCAATGCTAACGAAAACAATGCCACCCCGCCAACCACGGCATCGCCACTGGTGCCGATATAAAGCAGCGCCCCGATGAGCGGGGCGGCAACGCAGGGGCTAACGGCAATGGCAGAAATCACGCCCATTAATAACGCCCCGCCGGCACTGCCGCCGGCACCAATGTTGCCCAAGCGGCGTTGCAAAAATTGCGGAATTTGTAATTGGTAAGCACCAAATAACGATGCCGCTAATACGACAAAGATAATCGCCACTGTTCCTAAAAACAACGGTTGTTGCAAGGTGCCGGTGAGGAGTTGCCCGCTTTGCGCCGCCAGAATGCCGAAGGCGGTAAAAGAGAGTGTTACCCCGCTAATGTAAGCGATGGTGAGGGTGATAATACGGCGGCGGCTAGGAGGGGTGCTGTCGTTGTTACCACTAATCACGCCGAGCAATACGGGCAACATAGGCAAAACGCAAGGGGTAAAGGACAAACCAACACCGAGGAGAAAGAAAATAAAGATCGTCCAAAAAATACTATTGTTTGCAATGCCTTGCGATAAATACCCTGCTTCGTCTTGGCTATAGTCGGCGTTATTGTCGCTGCTATTGTTGCTGTTTGTCGTGTTACTATTACCCCCCGTTGCTTGCAACAGGGCGCTGTTTTGCCGGGGCGGGTAGCAAATGCCGATTTGTTTATCGCACCCTTGGCTATAAACGATAAGGTTAAAATCACCACTGCCACGGGTCGCGGCGCGAATGGTAACGGCGTTGTAAAAAACGGTAGATTTACCAAAAAAATCATCTTCTTCTATAACGCCGGCGGGGTAAGTAACAGCGCCGAGTTCAACGGTTTCGCTGGTGATAGAAAGAAGAATACGTTTTTGATAGAGGTAAATATCCTCGGGCATGGTGAAATTGACGACAACATCGTTATCTTCCATAACAGCAGAAAAACGAAACGCTTCTTCCGGCGGCAGTGGTGTTAGGCGTTCGGCAGCATAAGCCCCCCCGGCAATAACAAGCAAAAACAAAAATCGCAACAACATAACGATATTTTACCCTGTCCGAGCGCGACAGCTCGCTTTGCTCGTAGAATTAATGTTGGCAACATCGCTGATGAAGCAAGCAATAACGCCACCACTGCAAAACTTGACAACAATCAAACCTCCTTAGAGGGGCGTGCCACCCTCCGTCAGTTAGTGTTGCCACTGCTCCGTTGGTGGGGAATTTAATAACGTCAGCGCGCTATTACAAGGTAAAATGTTTGTTTTATAGTTGGGACAACAGCGATGCGTTTATTAATTTTCTTTCTGATAATTTTATTTCCGGCGATGGAAGTTTATTTATTGTTTAGTTGGATTGGGGAGGCGCCGTTGATTGCTTTGTCGTATTTGCTTGCCAGTATTATTGTCGGCTTTGTTTGTATTGGTTTGGCGAAGGCAGGGTTGCGGGATTTACCGGAAATGTGGCGCGGACTTCAAGATGGCGGCATGCGTTATTTTTTGTTGTTGGGGCGGTTGTGGTTTGCCGGGGCGTTGTTTTTGTTTCCGGGGTATTTAACCGATATTGCGGCAGTTTGTGTGTTGCTGTTTGTGCGCGGCAAACCGCTGGAAAAGAAACAAGATGATGTCATTGAAATAAAGGCACAGGTGTTGGACAAAGAGTAATCAGGGATGACGCAAGTGCAGGGTTTTGCCTTAGATAAACGGCAGGTGCGCCGACAACACCAACGTTGGCAAGTGGGCTTGTCGCCGGCAGCGATTCCTGCCGAGCGCTTATGGGAGCGCTTGCAAATGATGGCGCAGAACCCGCAACAGGCGCTGGATGTGGGCGGTAATGGCGATTTTTTGGCAGCGTGTTATCCGCAGGCGCAAGTGTTGGCAGTGGATGTTGCCCCCGCACAAACATCTGTGTTGCCGCAGGTTTTGCGTATGGGTGCCGATGCTTGTGCCTTACCTGTTGCGGATGCGAGTGTGCAGTTGTTGTGGTCTAATTTGTGTGTGGAGTGGACGGACTATCGTTTGTTTTTCGCCGAAGCGGCGCGTGTGCTGGCGACAGATGGTTTATTGGCATTTGCGACTTTAGGGCCGGCAACGTTGGCGGAGATGCGCTCGGTGTTTGCTGATAGAACGCGGGTGCATGATTTTGCCGATATGCACAATTTGGGCGATGCGTTGATGGCTTGCGGTTTTACCGAACCGCTGATGGAGAGCGAAGAGCTAACTTTTACGTATGCGAATGCCCGAGATGCGATGACGGAAACGCGGCGCTTGGGGGCGGCAAATGCCCGTAGCCAACGCACATCACTGACAAAGGGCGGTTGGGTGCGGGCGCTTGCCGAATATGAAAAAAAATATAGCGATAGCAAGGGCAGGGTGCGGGCAACTTATGAGGTGATTTATGCGACAGCGTGGCGGGCACAACCGCCGCCGCCGATTGCTGAGTCGCCGTTACGGTTTTATCGCGCATGATGTCCGCGCTAAAGCCGGCAGCTTTTTTAGACCGCGATGGTGTGATTAATCGCGATGCGGGCTATGTGGGCAGTGTTGCCGATTTTCATTTATTGCCGGGGGTGCGCGCAGCGTGTCGCCGTATTGTGGCGGCGGGGTATCGCTTGGTGGTGGTCACGAATCAAGGGGGAATTGCTTTGGGGCACTACACAGAGGCGGATTATCAAGCGGTAACAAAACACATGGTGGCTTTGTTTGCGGCGGCGGGGGTGCAATTTGCTGGTATTTATCACAGTCCCTATCATTCACAGGCGCCGCAGTTATACCCGCAGTGGCGTAGTTGGCGCAAGCCGCAAGCGGGAATGCTGCTGGCGGCGGCAAAAGAATTGGCGTTGGATTTGCCCAATTCGCTGATGGTAGGCGATAAGGTGAGCGACATGCAAGCCGCAGTAGCGGCAGGGGTGTCACGGCGTTTTTTTATCAATAATGCACTGGAGGGGGCGCCGGCGGGAGCCATTGCCGTGCGTTCTCTGCCGCAAGTCGCCATGCATTGCGCGGGCGTGATAAAATAAAGAAATGGAAGATAATTACATTGACATTAAACATTTATCTTTTGCCTACGACCAACGACGGCCGATACTTAAAGATATTTCATTGACGATTCCACGACGTAAGGTCGTTGCGGTCATGGGCGGTAGCGGTAGTGGTAAAACAACTTTGTTGCGCAATATTTGCGGGCAAGAAAAACCGCAAAAGAATTGCGGCGCGATTCGTGTTATGGGGCGTGATATGATGAATATCGGGCGGAATGATTTATACGAATTACGCAAAAAAATCGGCATGCTATTTCAATTTGGCGGTTTGTTTTCGGATATGTCGGTCTTTGATAATGTCGCGTTTCCCTTGCGCGAACACACCCAATTATCGCCGGAAGTAATTAACGATATTGTTTTGCTCAAGTTGCAGGCAGTGGGGTTGCGCGGTTCGGCAAAGTTGTACCCTTCCGAATTATCGGGCGGTATGGCGCGGCGCGTTGCATTGGCGCGGGCGGTGGTGATGGATCCGCAACTGATTTTATACGACGAACCATTTGCGGGGTTAGACCCGATTTCGCTGGCAATTACGGCGCGGTTAATTCGCGAGCTTAACGATGCGCTGAATGCGACTTCTATTATTGTTACGCACGATATTGCCGAGTCGTTTCAGATTGTGGATTATGTCTATTTGATGTGGCAAGGCGACATTGTTGCCCAAGGAACGCCGGCAGAAATGGAAAATTCCTCTCTGCCGTATGTGCGGCAATTTGTCGATGCCAAAACAGATGGTCCTTTGCCGTTTCATCAACCCGCCCTACCGCTGGGCGAAGAGTTTCAAATTGGCACCGCCCTACCGCACAGAAATTTCTAAAAGAAGATGGCACCCGAAGTTAATAAATCTGCAAGTAATCGCCGTGACTTTACTTGGCACGGGGCAGTCCGGCGTCTCGGTTGGCCTCTGGTGGAGGCACTATTTAATATCGGGTTGGGAACGCGTTTTGCTCTGATGGTGTTGGCACGTAGTGGTTTGGCATGGCGCCGTCCCCGCTTAGTGATGTTGCACTTAAAGCATATTGGTGTCTATACTTTGGTCATTATTTTAGTCGCGGGATTGTTTATCGGTTTCGTGTTGGGTTTGCAGTTTTATACGTTGTTAGAACGCTACGGACAGCAAGATTTATTGAGCGTTGGAGTGGCGCTGACTTTATTTCGCGAGTTAGGTCCCGTTGCTGCGGGGTTGCTGTTTGTCGGTTGTGCCTGTACTTCTATTACGGCGGCGATTGGGCTAAAAAAAGCCAGCGAACAAATTGCGGCGATGGAAGTCATGGCGGTAGACCCGCTCGCCCGCGAATTAGCACCGCGCTTATTGGCGGGGATGATTGCCCTGCCCTTGCTCACTGTATATTTTGATATCGTCGGCGTGCTGGGGAGTTATCTGATTACGGTGCAGCAAATTGGTTTAGATGAGGGAACGTTTTGGGCAGGAATTAAGGGACAGGTTGGCTTTTACGAAGATTTTATGCAAGGGATTTATAAAAGTATATTTTTTGGTTTCATCACGGTGATGATTGCTCTTTATGAGGGATATTTTTGTGTGCCAACCGCCGAAGGCGTTGCCCGTGCCACTACGCGTACGGTGATTAAAGGATCATTGGCGGTGTTGGGGGCTAATTTTGTTTTTACAGCATTTATGGTACACTAATTTTAATGATTGCTCTTTCGCGCCATAAATTAGATTTCATTATTGGATTGTTTGTCTTGTGTGCGGCAATTAGCGTTGTCTTTATTGCATTAAAAACGGCAAATATCACAGCAGTATCAGATTCAAACGGCTATCACGTGCAGGTGGAGTTTGATAATATCGGCAGTTTGGTAGAGCGGGCACCGGTAAAAAGTAGCGGCGTGCTGGTCGGGCGGGTGCAAAAAATTTCCTACAATAGCGACGACTATATCGCCACGGTGGATATTATTTTAGAAAATCAATATCAATTCCCTGCCGATTCTATTTTTTCTATTGTTTCCAGTAATTTATTGGGCGGGCAATACATCGCGATTGATGTCGGCGGCGAAGAAGAATTTATAGAAAATGATCAAGTGTTTCAAGGAAACTCAGCGATTGTTTTGGAAGAATTAATTAGTAAATTTTTATTTGATAATGCAGGAGAATAACCGTATGCCTTACCTTAACATGCAACGCAGATTGTATGCGTTACTACTTTCTTTAGTTTTGGTCATGCCTGTGAGCGCGGCGGAACCCGAAGAATTAGCTAAGGATTTAGTGGAAAAAAGCAATGCCATGATTACGCAGTTAGTCACGTTGAAGCAACAAAATGAATTAACCAGCCAATCCGCATTGGCAGTGATTCAAAAAAATATCTCACCGTCGTTGGATTTTAATCGCATGACGCAACGCGCCATGGGCAAACATTGGAAAAAAACTGACGAAGCGATCCGCAACGATATTGCCGTGGCATTTCAAGCGTTATTAGAAAATACCTATGCCAAAGTGTTGGCGCAATATAGCGGACAAAAAGTAAAATTGCTCAAATCTAACACGATTGCCGGTGGTAAAAAAGTGTCAGTATTGTTGCAGGTCTACGGCGGTTCAAAGGTGGCAGAATTGGATTATATTTTTGAACAAAATGGCAACAACGATCACCGCGTGACCGATATTAAAGTAGAAGGTGTGAGTTTAACGGCAAATTATCGCCGACAATTCGCCGCCGTGCTCCGCAAAACAGGGGCAGCGGGACTCGCGGCTAAATTACAACAAATGGCAAGCAAAAAATTATAATGAGTGCGGCGGTTGAATTTTCCCCGCGTGTCGTCAATTACACAAACATAGAGGAACAAATTTACGCGGCACGAAGCAAAATAAGCGATGGCAGTGTGCTGGTTGTAAATTTAGAACAATTAACCGAGTACAGCACTGTCACTGTCTGTTTGTTGATTGATATCTTGCGTACTGCTAAGTTGCGTAAATGTCGGGTAGAATTCCACAGCATCGGCGAACAACTAAACAAATTATTAGTTCTATACCAAATCAACCCTTGGGTGGATCCCGCCGCCTCGTCCGCTTAATTTTTTACGTAATTTCTACAAATAGATTGCATAGATTAGTTTAATTCATAAATTTAATGCTATAATTACCTGCTAAGCCCGCGGAATAGGATTTTTCATGCGGAGGGATACCCGAGCGGTCAAAGGGACCAGACTGTAAATCTGGCGGCTCAGCCTTCGCAGGTTCGAATCCTGCTCCCTCCACCGATAATATCTTAGGGGGCGGGCGAAATTTTATTTTTTAACATTAAATTACGGGAAACGGAATAAGAGGTGATACGCGAAACACTGGCAAATAACACTTGCGGGTGTAGCTCAATGGTAGAGCGGAAGCCTTCCAAGCTTTATACGAGGGTTCGATTCCCTTCACCCGCTCCATCTTATAATGTTCGCCCATGTGGCTCAGTGGTAGAGCACTCCCTTGGTAAGGGAGAGGTCGCCAGTTCAATCCTGGCCATGGGCACCACTGTTATTTGTTAGTTAAAATTAGTTAATCATCGGAAAGGAAAAAATTGCAATGGCAAAAGAAAAATTTGAACGAAATAAACCGCACTTAAATGTTGGAACCATTGGTCACGTGGATCACGGTAAAACCACATTAACGGCAGCCCTGACAACGGTATTGTCTAAAGAATTTGGCGGCGAAGCACGTGCTTACGACCAAATTGACAATGCGCCGGAAGAAAAAGCGCGCGGGATTACGATTAATACCTCGCACGTAGAATACGAAACGAAGAATCGTCATTACGCCCACGTGGATTGCCCGGGTCATGCTGACTATGTCAAGAACATGATTACCGGAGCAGCGCAAATGGAT
>JAHZKE010000104.1 GCA_022600535.1 Pseudomonadota bacterium | reverse complement strand
CATTTTAAAACCTTAGATGATTCCCTCACTGCCCCGCACCGCGCTGTACCGCAAATAGATATCGGCAGCAATGGCAGCGGCGCGATTTATGATTGGCAAACGTCGGCACAATACGCCCGCTTTCACCACAACCATGCTGCTACCGGCACGCGGGTTTTGTGGCGCGGGGAATCCCGCTTATATGTGCCGACTGCCGCTGATATTTCTTTTTCGCCGGCGCTCGGAGCACATGTTACGCATTATCGCGAAGACGGCAATACGCATTCGTTTTTTGTGCCGCAGGCGCGGTTAGATAGCGAAAAAAGATACCGCAATTTATGGAACGACAATAACGACCAATATGACCAATTACGTTTGCGAGCGGCAGTGGTCTACACCCCGACACGCCAACGACAAAATAACGCCCCCCTGTACGACACCGCAGTACGCGAACAAACATCGGAAAATTTATTTGAAAGCAATCGCTTTATCGGTGCGGACCGTATTGCAGATGCCAAATTTATTGCCTACGGTGGCGGCTATCATTTGTTTAATCAACACGACGGCAACGAAGCATTTTTTATCGGCGCGGCGCAACAATATCATTTTGCCGATGCAAAAATTATCTTACCGACCAATGACCCCGCCGTTAAACAAGGGTTCGGTAATATTTTAATCGATAGCCGTTTACGCTTAGGGCAAACTTGGGATATTGCCGCCGCTGCCGAATGGGATGCCCAACGCCGTACGATGCAACGTTTTTATACCGAAATCCATGGTGAATTTTCCAACGCACAACTATTACACTTGCGCTATCTTGCTGATGACAACGAATCTTTACTGATCGGCGGTAGCACCCCAGTCAGTGATTGGTTAGAAGTCGCCGCGCAAACGGATTATTTATTAGATGAAGACCGTTTTTCCCGCAGTCAATTATCCTTACGCTTGCGCGATTCGTGTAACTGTTGGAACATTTCTTTTACCGTTAGCGATACCGTGGTGGCAAAAGGAGAAAACGATGTTGAATTTTCCTTCGGGGTAGAATTGTCGGGGTTGGGCAGTGTCGGCAATCGTTACGAAAGTGTGCTTGAACAATTTCGTTAATCTTTATTAATTTTCATTAATCTTCATTCGTCGGCAAATATGGATAGTAATTTTTTCGCCTTTGTCTTGGTAGTCATCGCGGTAGTCGTCTCGCCCGGACCCGATAGCATTCTTATTTTAAAAAATACCTTGGTCAGCGGGCGTTGGTCGGGAACTTGCACCTTGCTGGGAGTGCAAGCAGGGGTTGCTAGTCATGCGCTGCTCTCGGTAATCGGCTTGTCTGCTGTGTTGTATTATTCGCCCACTGTGTTTCGCGCGTTGGCGTTGGTCGGGGCGTTGTATCTTGCTTATATCGGTTATCTGACCGCAAAACAGGGCATTACCGGCGCCTCATTAAACGATGCTAAGCAAATCCCACCACGGCGGGCATTTATGCAGGGAATGTTGTGCAACTTACTCAATCCCAAAGTGATTATTTTGTTTGTGGTGTTAATGCCGACATTTGTCGATCATCAAAAAGATAATATCCAACAGCAACTGATTATTTTAGCGAGCACGTTATTGGCGATTAATATTCCGTTTCAGTTTTTATTGGTCACACTTGCCGCGCAAATGAACCGTTGGCTAAAATCGCCGCGCAAGGCGCAAGTATTGCAATATAGTTTAGCCGCGTTGTTGGTTTTTTTCGCGCTGGTGTTGTTCGCCGAGCATGTTTTGCTTTATACGAAAAGCGCACTCTAATAACTGAGTCGCTCACTGAGATTGCTGGTGCCAAGCCCGCCGAAGTCGCGCAGTGTCCTTAGCAGCAGTTGCCCCCTTCGCGCGTTCTTTTAACTGTTCCTCTTAGACACGCTGATAACTGCCACCGGCTAACGCTACTATTTTTCCGCCTACTTCTAACTCTAACAATGCGGGCATTAATGCGTCTACCGCGACCCCACTACGGGCGGCAATGTCGTCGATGCTGGTGGGTTGATAATTAATATAAACGATGACTTCGCTATCGGCTTGTTGCATCCCCACCGTGCGGTTTTCTTCGTAACGTTGTTCTTCGGTTGCCGGCGATGGCGTGACGGGCGTGAGTGATAATTCTTCTAAAATATCATTAACGTTTTCGGCTAATTTTGCGCCTTGTTTAATGAGCTGATGACACCCGCGATGTAACGGAGCATTGATAGAACCGGGGACGGCAAATACTTCCCGCCCTTGTTCTGCTGCCAAGTTGGCGGTAATCAACGAGCCGCTTTTTAATGCCGCTTCCACCACTAAACACGCGCGCGATAACCCGCTGATAATGCGATTGCGGCGCGGGAAGTTAGACGCCAGCGGTTTGGTGCCTAAGGCAAATTCACTTAATAATAATCCCTGTTGGCTGATTTCTGCCGCTAAGGTACGGTTTGCCCGCGGGTAGACAATATCCATCCCCGTGCCGACAACGGCAACGGTGCTACCCGCCCCCAACAAGGCACCGCGGTGGGCGGCAGTATCTACCCCTTGTGCTAAACCGCTGACGACACCGCAACCGGCATCCGATAGCGCGCGGGCAAAAATTTCAGTATTCCGCACCCCCACCGGTGAAGCACTGCGACTGCCGACAATCGCCACTAAGGGCTGCTGCAATAATGTTAAATTACCACGGGCATAGAGCAAGGGCGGCGGGTCGGCAGTTTCTAATAATTGTTGCGGGTATTCGCTATCTGCCATGGTTAAAATCATGTTGCCGTCTTCTGCCTGCCATTTTAATGCCGCCGCAACTGCCGCACTGCGATCTTCGCTGGTAATAGCGCTGGCAACGGTTTCGGAAACATGGCGGCGTAACTCGGAGACGGAAGCACGCAACACTGCCCCCGGGCTTTCATACGCCGTAAGCAATGCCCGCAAAGTTTTACTGCCGACACCGGTGACCAGAGATAAACTCAGCCAGTGCTTAATATCAAAATTTTTATTCATCAACGCCTTATAACAAGTAGAATAACGCTATTGTATAAGTATCGCCTGCAAAATTCTACTTTCTCCCCGCTAATCTTTATCGGTGCCTAGCCCTTATCGTTTTTCTTCTCCGCATTCGCCTGCCGGTGATCAGCCGCAGGCGATTCGCAAACTCGTGCGCGGGTTGCAACAAAACAGCAAATTACAAACTTTACTCGGCGTTACCGGGTCGGGCAAAACCTATACGATGGCGAATGTTATTGCTAAAACGGGCTTGCCGACAATGGTGATGGCACACAATAAAACCTTGGCGGCGCAGTTGTATAGCGAATTTCGTGAGTTTTTTCCCGATCATGCGGTGGAATATTTTGTTTCCTACTACGATTATTATCAACCCGAGGCATACGTGCCGTCGCGGGATTTATTTATTGAAAAAGATTCCAGCGTTAACGAACATATTGAACAGTTGCGGCTGTCGGCAACGAAATCGTTAATGGAACGCAAAGATACCATTATTGTCGCAACGGTATCGGCAATTTACGGGATTGGCGACCCCGTGGATTATCACAGTATGGTTTTGCACCTGCAAACCGGAGCAGACACCGACCGCAACGCCATATTAAAACGATTGGCTGCCATGCAGTACGAGCGCGATAAGATTGATTTTAGGCGCGGCACTTACCGCGTCCGCGGCGATACGATTGATATTTTCCCTGCTGAAAGCCCCGACTTTGCCATTCGTTTAGAATTTTTAGACGATGTTTTAGAAACCTTATCGCAGTTTGACCCGCTGACCGGCAAGCGGCAACGCCGTCTGCCGCGCTTTACGGTGTATCCGTCTTCGCATTATGTTGCGCCGCGCACCACGGTTTTGCGGGCGATGGAAAAAATTAAAGTGGAATTGGCAGAACGGATTGAATATTACACCGCACAAAAACAACCCTTAGAAGCGCATCGCATCACCGAGCGGGTGCGCTTTGATTTAGAGATGATGGAAACGATGGGTTTTTGTAAGGGGATTGAAAATTATTCACGCCATTTATCGGGGCGGGAAACGGGCGAACCGCCGCCGACTTTATTTGATTATTTGCCGGCGGAGGCGTTGCTTTTTATTGATGAATCGCATGTTACCGTACCGCAAATCGGCGGCATGTATCGCGGCGATCGCGCGCGTAAAGAAACCTTGGTGAATTACGGTTTTCGTCTGCCATCGGCAATTGATAACCGCCCGCTAAAGTTTGAGGAATTTCAAAAACTGATGCCGCCGACGATTTATGTTTCGGCAACGCCAGGGAAATACGAATTGGAAGGTTCCAGTGCTGTCGTTGAGCAAGTCATCCGCCCGACCGGATTAGTTGACCCCACGGTCCATGTGCGCCCCGCCTCCACGCAAGTAGATGATGTGCGCGATGAAATTAATGCGCGGGTGTTAAAAAATGAACGAGTGTTAGTCACCACACTGACCAAACGCATGGCGGAGCAATTTACCGAATACTTGACCGAAACCGGCGCAAAAGCCCGCTATTTACACGCCGACATTAACACGGTGGAGCGCACCGAGATATTGCGCGATTTACGCTTGGGGAAATTTGATGTTTTGGTCGGCATTAACTTATTGCGCGAAGGATTGGATCTGCCCGAAGTGTCGCTAGTGGCGATTTTTGACGCCGATAAAGAAGGATTTTTACGCTCGGAGCAATCGCTAATTCAAACGATGGGACGGGCAGCACGGCACATTAACGGCACGGTGATTTTATACGGCGATAAAATTACCGGCTCGATGGAACGCGCCATCGCCGAAACCGAACGCCGCCGCAAAGTGCAGCAAGCATACAACAAAAAACACGGCATTACCCCGCGCAGTATCGCTAAAAATATTCAAGTGATGTTGAATATTGGTGAAGAAGAAGAAAAAACACCAGCAAAACAACGCAAATGGAGTAAAATGAATAGCACGGAATTAGGGCGAGAAATGCGCCGATTAGAAAAGAAAATGAACCTACACGCCCGCAATTTAGAATTTGAAGAAGCCGCTGCGATTCGCGATGAAATCCGCATGATTTGCGAACACACCTTACTCGCCAAGAGTTAATTGACTTGCACGCTAACGAATTTATTACAGTATAATACCCCCTTTATGCCAACCCACACCCCCCCTGTGCAAGACATCCAAAGCGGCGGCGATACTCGCGCAGTCGCCATTAATCGTGTCGGCATTAGCCGCGTCCGCTTACCTATGCTTTATCGCGATGACTCCATTGCTTGCCCGACCGTTGGCGTATGGAATGCCGATACCAGCTTACCCGGGCACGTGCGCGGCACGCACATGTCGCGCTTAGCACGTGCGCTCAACGATTCCGCGCACGAAATTGATTATCAAAATTTTTGCCAGCTCCCCGCTAACCTCATGCAACGCTTGGACGCCAACGAATGCACGGTATCGGTGCGGTTTCATTATTTTATTGAGAAAACCGCCCCCATTTCCACCGAAAAGGGATATTTAGACGTTGAAGTGGTGTTAGTTGCCCATAAGAAAAATGGCGTGCAACGGCAAATTATGCAAGTGATTACCCCCGTTACCAGTTTGTGCCCGTGTTCTAAGGCAATTTCTAAATACGGCGCGCACAATCAACGCTCACACGTTACCCTTTCGGTCGAGTCCGATGATGTATTGCGTATCCGCGATTTAGTCGCCTTGGCAGAAAACGGGGCTTCGGCAGAATTGTATTCGGTGCTGAAACGCGCTGACGAACGCCACGTAACCGAACGCGCTTATGACGACCCGAAATTTGTAGAAGATATTGTCCGCGATTTAGCAGTGCAATTACGCGGATTAAACGGCATTCGCAACTATCGCATTGAAACAGAAAATTTTGAATCCATCCATAACCATTCGGCTTATGCGATTGTGGAAAGCGACGACTTCCCGCAACATTTATTACCGCTTGCTTGAAGCGAACCACTCGCTTCGCGCGTAACTTTAAATACCCCCTGATGTGTTGCCCCCTCCGATGGGGAATTTAATGGAGTGTGTCCGTGCGCTCAACTAAAAATAAGTCGTTGGCTGAGCTTGCCGCAGTATCGAAGCCCCTAAAGCGTGCAACCAACGCCATTAATTCTACGAAGGAAGCGAGCTATCGCGGTGTCTAATCTTTTAAATCTTTTAGCACTGCACGGGGGCGGAAAAATTTTCCTACGAAGATTGGTAATATAAAACCTCCTATCGCGAAAACCCATAGCCCTATTGCCAATGGTGAGCTGACCAGAATGCTCCAGTCACCGTCTGAAATTGCGAGGGCGCGGCGTAGATTGTTTTCCATTAAGTTACCCAGCAATATTCCCATGATCACCGGCACGAGTGGCACTTCTAATTTGCGTAGCAAAAACCCGAGCACACCGAAAATTATCATTAGGCGCAGGTCAAACACTGACCCCGTTAGCCCATAAATGCCAACAAAGCTAATTAAAACCACGGCGGGCATCATGTATTTAATTTTTATTTGTAGCACTTTGACAAAGATTTTTACCATCGGCAAATTGAGCAAGAGAAGCATAATATTAGCGATGAAAAGTGCAGCAATTAACCCCCAAACGACATCGGGACTATTTTTAAAAAGCAATGGTCCCGGTTGTACGTTAAGGGTTAAAAGCACTGCTAACAGTACTGCTGTTGTTCCCGACCCCGGCACCCCTAACGCTAACATGGGCACGAGTGCGCCGCCGGCGGCAGCGTTATTTCCTGCTTCCGGTGCGGCAACGCCGCGCGGGTTGCCAGTGCCAAACCCTTTGCCTTTACCAAAGAAACGTTTTTCTAACGAATAGGCCATAAATGAACCCAACGACGCCCCTGCTCCGGGGAGCACGCCGGCGATAAATCCAATCACTGTACTCCGCGATAGAGTGGGCATAAGCGATTTGAAGAGTTTAAGCTCAGGCAAAAGACGACCGATAGGTTTTGCTTCTGCTTGTTGGGCAAATTTTCCGCGGTCGGCGAGAAAAATAAATAATTCTGATAACGCAAAGAGTCCGACAATGGCGACTAAAAAATCAATGCCTTCATAAAGATGAATATTGTTGAAGGTGATACGCGGCGTGCCCGTTTGTCCGTCAAGCCCGACCATTGCAATGGCTAAACCGAGTATCGCGGCAAAAGCGGATTTTGCTTGATTGGCAGAACCTACTCCGCCCAAGGTGGCAAATGCCAATACAAAAAGTGCAAGGTATTCTGCGGGCCCAAAAAGGAGCGCGACTTTCACCAAAAGCGGTGTGAATAAAACAAGCCCAATCGTTGCGATAAAAGAACCAAAGAAACTGGCGAAACCGGAAATTGTCAATGCTTCGCCGGCGCGTCCTTGTTGCGCCATCGGATAGCCGTCCAAGGTTGTCATCAGTGCCGGTTCATCTCCCGGAATATTGAGCAGGATTGAGGATATTCGCCCGCCATACATTGCGCCGTAATAAATTGAACACAGCAATATCAATGCCGGCGTTGCCCCCAGCCCAATAGAAAAAACGACGGGAATCATAATCGCCACCCCGTTGGAAGGACCAAGCCCGGGGAGTGCCCCGATCATTGTCCCGAGGACTGCACCCAAAAGTGCCAGCATGATGTTTTGAAATGTCAGAGCAACTGCAAAACCTTCTAATAAATGATCGACCGTTTCCATATTTTTTCCTTAAAATCCCCAAGGTCCTTTTGCCAGCGACAGCCCCAGAGCGAGATGAAACACCGCATAAATACCAAAGGAAATAACAACTCCGCCGACTCCCGCTTGTAGCGGCGTGCCAAAAAAGCGCCAAATAAAATAAGCTGCACAAAATGTACTGGCAACGAAAAATCCCACCACTGGCAGCATTTGCGTATAAACAACCATCACAAACACCGCTGCCAAAATTTCAAACCAACCATTGCGGGCAGGCCAACTGGGCTCTGCATCCGGTCGCGAGATAAAATATACTGCACAAAACGCCCCAAGGGCAGACAAAATATAAGGCATCACCTTGGGACCGACCGCTTGCGGCAGGAAAGGTTCCTGTGTCATGCTTGCCCCCCATGCATAAAAGCAAATGGCAATAAGTGCAATGATGCCGAAAATACGGTCACTCATAACTCTTATTCCGTTAGCAGTTGATCCCGCAACTACCTGCGGACTGTCTTATTGAATAATGCCGATGGCTTTTGAAAGATCAGTGATATCGGACACACTATTGGCGACAAAACCATTGAAATCATCACCAAACAACTCAAGTGGTGCTAAACCGTTTTGTTTCATTACGGCTTTCCATTCGTCGCTTGCATACATGGTTTTAATGTTTTTAACCCAGTATTGATAAGCTTCGTCAGACATGCCGCCCGGGGCATAAAAGCCGCGCCAATTTGCACCAATCACATCAATCCCTTGTTCTTTAGCGGTCGGCACATTCGCCAACTGACCCCCCAAACGTTGTTCGCTCAATACTGCCAAGGGGACCAAATCGCCCGATTCCAAGAAGCCCAAAACTTCGGAAGCATCGCCAGTAAATGCTTGCACATTCCCTGCGAGAATTTGCGTTACCGCATCGCCACCGCCATCAAAACCAATGTATTTGACTTTTCTCGGGTCAGAAATACCCATTTTATTTGTCGCCAATAAAACTTTGAGATGATCCCATCCGCCAACAGCAGAACCGCCGGCAAAAGCAATTGCAGAAGGATCGGCTTTCACCGCATTGAGAAGATCTGTCAACGATTTATAGGGGCTGTCTTTACCGACGGCAATCATGCCGTAATCTGCACCGATTGTACCAACCCAACGCACTTGTCCCATGTTATTGCCGGGGTATGCGCCTTGTGCCAAACGCGTTGCTGTGGCAGCACTTGCCGCGACAATCAAACTGTTTTCGTCATTTTTGGAACCCACCACTTCAGCAAAAGCAACACCGCCACCACCGCCGGCTTTATTGACCGTGGTCATTGACCCTGGAATCAAGTTCAATTCAGCAAGTGTTTTCGCTGCTTGACGACAGGTGAAATCCCAACCGCCACCCGGATTTGCCGGCGCAATACATTCCGCATTATTGCTTGCTTCAAATGACCAAGCGGGGCTTGCAGTCAATGCCCCTAATAATACAAATGATAGTGTCTTTGTTAATGTTTTTGTTATTTTCATAAAAATTACCTTTCATTGATTTTGCTTATTATACCTTTATTTTAAAAATGTATAGAAATACTTGTGAAGAGATGATTCCCTTATTCTGTAGGGCTTGCCGAATAGGGTAGAAAACGAAAAATAGCAAACAGTAAAATGAAAGAGTGCAGCAAGTTTTTTTTCAATAAACATCAAACGGTCAACAATCATCGTCCCGTCAGGTTTCGCTGCGCTCACCTGCCACCCCACCGATGGAGGGGAATTTAATTCTAACCTGTTATTTTCTCACTGACCCACGCTCGCGCTGCTGCTAACGCTTGTTGGCGTTGATTAATATCGCCACCGCCGGCTTGGGCGAAATCGGCTTTGCCGCCGCCGCTGGCGTTTGCTATTGCGGCGGCGTGGGCGATCCATTCTTTTGCGTCAATTGGTCCGCCTTTTGTTGCGGCGGCGGCAAATACGGCTTGCGCATTGCCGCCGGCTAAAAAGATTGCCGCCGGCGCGAGCTGCGTTTGCAGTTGCACTGCCAACTGACGTAATAGTTTGGCATCGGCGTTATCTACTTGTTGCACTAAAATTCGCACGCCGTTGGTAACCTCGGCAAGTTGCGCCAAGGTGGCGGTTTGTTGCGCTTGTTGTGCGTGTTGTAGTTGTTCTACTTGCTTTTGTGCGCTACGCAACTGCTCGCGTAATTGCAATATTTTTT
This sequence comes from Pseudomonadota bacterium, assembly GCA_022600535.1. Classification (GTDB taxonomy): domain Bacteria; phylum Pseudomonadota; class Gammaproteobacteria; order Tethybacterales; family Persebacteraceae; genus JAHZKE01. The sequence continues at coordinate 3,783 of JAHZKE010000104.1, read as the reverse complement.
CTTCTAATCTATCGCTGGGAGTTTTTAATAGTAGCGCCATCTCGCTAATGCGTGCTATCTGCGCTTGCGTGCGATGAATTGCCGCTGTTGTTGTTAGCGCTTCTACCCGGCGAATGCCCGCGGCAATGGCGGTTTCTCCGGTAAATTGAAATAAACCAATGTCACCGGCGCGGGTTACGTGTGTGCCGCCGCACAGTTCTACTGAAAATGTTTTATCAATGGTCACCACGCGCACTTTGTCGCCATATTTTTCGCCGAACAATGCCATTGCGCCTGTTTTTAAAGCATCGTCAAATGCCATTACTTCGATTTGCACTGCTGCATTGGCGACAATTTGCGCGTTGACAATGCGTTCGACTTGGCGTAATTCCTCGGCTGTTACCGCGCTGTTGTGCGAAAAATCAAAACGCACACTGTCGGCAGAAACATACGAACCGCGCTGTTCTACGTGCGTACCCAACACTTGCCGCAGTGCTGCATGCATGAGGTGCGCTGCCGAATGAGCGCGGGTGATTTGCAGGCGACGGGTTTGGTCAACCGCACATTGCACGGCATCGCCGACTTGGATACTGCCTTCTTCTACCCGTGCGAGATGTCCCCACGCATTCGGTAACATTTTTTTAGTGTCGCTCACGGTGAGTACGGCTGTGGCCGATTTAATTGTACCGCTGTCGCCAATTTGTCCGCCCGACTCGCCATAAAACGGCGTGCTTTTTAATACGACTAATACTTCATCGCCGGCATTGGCAGTTTCTATTTCTACATTGCTGCCATTGTCGTCATTGTTGCCAAATAAAAAGGTAATTTCACTCTCACCGCAATAATTTTCGTAGCCGATAAATTTGGTGGCTAAGGCGTCGCGAAATATTAGCGCGCTTTCAATTAATCCGCCTTGAATGCTACCAAACTTGGTAGCGGCGCGAGAACGGCTGCGTTGCTGCTGCATACAGTTTTCAAACCCTGCTTCATCTACGGCTAATTGATACTCATCGCGGATAATCGTTGCTGTCATGTCGGGTGGAAAACCGTAAGTGTCGTATAACTTAAAAACAGTTTCGCCCGCCAGTGTTTTGCTGCCGACGGGAAGTGCGGCGATTGATTCTTCTAATAAGGTCATGCCGTTTTTTAACATATCGCTAAAGTTTTCTTCTTCTTGTTTGAGTGTCGCACTAATTTTTTGCTGATGCGTATTCAACAACGGAAAAGCCGCCCCCATAATGTGTACCAACGGGGTAACTAAGGTATGAAATAGGGTTTGCTGTTGCGGGCAAATTTTATACAGATGACGTAAAGCACGGCGGATAATACGGCGCAACACATAGCCGCGTCCATCGTTTGACGGTAACACGCCGTCGGCAATTAAAAATGCCGCCGCACGAATATGGTCGGCAATGACTCGGTGCGACGGGGTTAGCGTCGGCGAGGTGCCTAAGGCGGCAACTGCGGCGAGCAGGTCGCGGAATAAATCTACATCATAATTGCTTTGCACACCTTGCATCACAGCACTAATGCGTTCTAAGCCCATGCCCGTATCTACACAGGGTTGCGGTAAGGCATTCATCACACCGGCTTCGCGTTGATACTGCATAAAAACTAAGTTCCAAATTTCTACGCAGGTGTCGGCGTATGCTTCTTCCTCGCCGCGAAAGCGGGTGGCGTTAATGTCTTGGTCGTAAAAAATTTCTGAACAGGGACCACACGGACCGCTGTCACCCATCATCCAAAAATTGTCGGTGCTGGAAATGCGGATAATGCGTTTTTCGGCTTGTTCCGCACTAAACCCTGCTGCCATTAATGTTTGTCGCCATAAATCTGCGGCTTCTTCATCTGCCGGCACGGCTTGCCCGTTGTTAAATAAATCGCCACCGCCAAACACCGTGACCCATAAGTGTTCTTTGGCAATGCCGAGGTAACGCGCATCGGTTAAAAATTCCCACGCATAGGGGATTGCTTTTTCTTTAAAGTATTCACCAAAGGAAAAGTTGCCCAACATTTCAAAAAAGGTATGATGACGTGCGGTATAGCCGACGTTTTCTAAATCGTTGTGTTTGCCGCCTGCCCGTAGGCAACGTTGCGCGGTAACGGCGGTGCGATAGGGGCGTTTTTCAATGCCTAAAAACAGGTCTTTAAATTGCACCATGCCCGAATTGGTGAATAACAAACTGGGGTCGTTCGCCGGTACTAAGGGTGCCGATTCAACAATGGTGTGCCCTTTATCAGCAAAAAATTGTAAGAAGGAGTGACGGATTTGGGCGGTTTTCATAAGCGTTGATTGTACAAGATAAATTATTTAAATAAAACACGCCACCGACACGCGCACTGTTGTTATTGCTTGGCGTTTAAGTAATGGTTGAGAAAGTTTTTTAATAGGGTTTTACCCGCAACGGTCATAATGGATTCGGGGTGAAATTGCACGCCTTCTAATGGCAGGGTTTTGTGGCGGATTGCCATTAATTCGCCGCCCTCTTCACTGCTCTCTTCGCTACCGCTTTCGTTATGGGCGCTGCGTTCAAATTCATCGGGCACACTATCAGCGTTGAGCACTAAGGAATGATAACGCATGACTTTTAATGATTGTTCTACATTGGTAAACAAGGTTTTGCCGTCGTGGCGAATGCGGGAGGTTTTGCCGTGCATTAAGGTTTTGGCGGGTTCTACAATACCGCCAAATTCTTCGCCTAATGCTTGATGTCCCAAACAAACGCCTAACATGGGGATTTGCCGCTTCGCGCATTCGCGAATCAGGGCTTTGGTAATGCCGGCATCGGTAGGTCGCCCGGGACCGGGCGAAACAACAACTGCCACCGGCGATTGCTGCATAATTTCTGCGACCGAAATTTTATCGTTACGCGCGACATTAATATCCGCCCCCAACTCCCCCAGATATTGATAGAGGTTATAGGTAAAGGAGTCGTAATTGTCTAACAAAAAAATCATGATTTTTTCGCCGCGCCCTCTGCCGCCCGCAATGCTGCCATGGCTTTATTAACCGATTCTTCGTATTCTTTTTCGGGTTGCGAATCGGCGACAATCCCACCGCCTGCCTGCACATGACACAAGCCGTCTTTGGCGACTAACGTGCGGATGATGATACAGGTGAGCATATCTCCGGTGTGGCTGATATAGCCGGCAAACCCGCCGTATAAATTGCGCTGGCACGGTTCTAATTGGTTGATGATTTGCATCGCGCGCACTTTCGGCGCCCCCGATAGCGTACCGGCGGGGAATGTTGCCCGTGCGGCATCAAACGGCGTTTTATCGGCGGCAAGTGTGGCTTGTACGTCTGATACCATGTGCATAATGTGCGAGTAGCGTTCTATGCGGCAAAATTTTTCATCGGCAACGGAGACGCTGCCAATGGCTGCGACTCTGCCTAAATCGTTACGTCCTAAATCTACCAGCATTAAATGTTCGGCGACTTCTTTGCTGTCGCTGCGGAGTTCTTGGGCGAGGGCATCGTCAAGTGGCGGGTTGGCGCCGCGCGGGCGCGAGCCGGCAATCGGGCGCAGTAACAGCTCACCCTCTTGGCAGCTCAACATTAACTCGGGCGAAGAACCGACAACCGAAAAATCCGCACACTTCAGATGAAACATATATGGCGATGGATTAATACGGCGCAAGTTGCGATAAATTTCTAACGGCGTGGCGGTTTGGGCAAAGGTAAAACGTTGCGATGGCACCACTTGAAATATATCACCGGCGCGAATATAAGTTTTGGCTTCCTCTACGACTTGGCAAAATTCCGCGCGGGTGAAATTGCTTTGCGGTAACGATGCGGGCGCT
>JAHZKE010000103.1 GCA_022600535.1 Pseudomonadota bacterium | reverse complement strand
GAGTGATACGCAAACAATCACCTCCTCCGCAAGCGATGAGAATCTTATTTTGTGCGTCCGCCGCTATTAAAGTTCCTGCTTGTTCTTCTCCCGCGCACTCCACTACCTCTGCCGCCAATACATTCAAACGTTGCCCGTCAATAAAACAATACGCCGCGGGCGTTGGGGCAAATGCCCGCACCTGCCGCAAACATTCCTGCGCGTCCTGTGAAAAATCTAAACGACGTTCTGCCTTGGTAATTTTTTTTGCATACGTTGCTTGTGTTTCCTCTTGCGCTTGTGCTGTCTCTGTATACGCCGGTAAATTTTCCAATACTTTAAGCAATAGTTGCGCTCCCGCTTCGGCTAACTGTGTTGTCAGCTCGCCGCCGCAACAACCGTTAGCAATTGGTATTTCTTGCTGTGCTAATATTTCCCCACCATCTAAATGCTCATTCAGTTGCATAATCGTAACACCGGTTTTTGTGTCTCCCTCAAGCAATGCGCGTTCAATCGGGGCGGCACCGCGCCAACGCGGTAATAGCGAGGGGTGAACATTGAGGGTATGCCGTGCGGCGACTAACAAAGACAGCGGCAACAATATTCCATAATCGCACACCAATACCACCTCGGCGTTTTCAATTTGCGTTAATACATAATTAGATTCATCACCCCAATTATCGTGCGACAAAGACAACCCCAACGTATTTGCCGTAACGGCTGCCGGCGAGAGCACTTGTCGTAATTTGCGCCCTGCCATTGTAGGCGGCGGCGTTACCACAAGTTGCACCTCGTGTTGGGCGGCGACTTTTTGCAACACCGTTGCCGCCACCATACCCGTGCCAAAAAATACAACCCGCACTGTTTGCCGACCCTTATTTTTCGTTCGCGGCGGACAGTTGCTGTTTTTTATAACGCGCTAACAAGCGATGACGTTTTAAGTGACTGAGATGGTCAAAAAATAACACGCCGTTGAGGTGGTCAATTTCATGTTGCAAGCACACCGCCAATAACTCGCTTGCCTCTACCGTGATTTCTTTCCCCTCCATATCCAAGCCGCATACGGTTACCTCGCTTGCCCGCCGCACCTCAGCACATATCCCGGGGAGTGATAGACATCCTTCTTCCCATAGTAATTCACCGCTTGTCTGTAACAAACGTGGATTTACCAACTGCACCAAGGGAGCGTCTTCTTCTACCTGGGCAACTAACAAACGCACTGCCTGCCCTACTTGCGGTGCGGCTAAGCCAATCCCCTTTGATAAGCGCATGGCATCTACCATATTGCTTGCCAACGCGCGCACGGTATCATCTACCACTTTTATATCAAGGCACTGCTGCCGCAAGAGAGGATGCGGATATTTAAGAATAGGAAGTGTTGTCATTCCTCTATTTTACACCGTCAGCACAACAGAGATTCATAATCATTCAATGATAAAATAACGCTTATGAGTACCGAAATAGACATTAGTGAAATCCGCACCACCCTCACCCATAGCGAAAAAATGCTGTTAGACATTCGGGGGTTTCTTTAAAGTTGCCGATAAGAAGGAACGCATTGAAGAAATTAATCAACAACTGCAAGACCCTGCCATTTGGAGCGACATTGAAAAAATAAGCCAACTCAACCGCGAATCTTCCCGCTTGAGTAAAGATACTGACGAAGTAGAAACCTTGCACGAGCAGTTAGAATCGTTGCAAGAATTGTTTCAGCTATCACTGCACGAACCCGATATGCTCAACGATATTGTCGGCGAAGTGGTTACCCTGACCGAAGCGATTGAAGCATTAAATTTTCGCCGTCTTTTTAGCGGCGACAATGACAGCAACGATGCCTTTTTGACCATTCAAGCCGGTAGCGGCGGCACCGAAGCGCAAGATTGGGCATCTATGTTGCAGCGCATGTATTGGCACTACTGCGAAAACAAAGGGTTTAACACGCAAGTATTAGAATGCGCCGATGGGGAAGTTGCCGGTATTAAAACCGCCACTTTAAAAATTTGCGGCGCTTATGCTTACGGACATCTGCGCTGTGAAACCGGCATTCATCGTTTAGTGCGTAAATCTCCTTTTGATTCCAACAATCGTCGGCATACTTCCTTTGCCAGTATCTTTGTTTTTCCGGTGATAGAAGACAACATTGATGTGCACATTAACCCCGCCGATTTACGGATTGATACCTATCGTGCCAGCGGTGCCGGCGGGCAACATGTCAATACCACCGACTCGGCAGTGCGTATTACGCATGTCCCCAGTGGTATTGTTGTGCAATGTCAAAACGATCGTTCGCAACACAAAAACCGCGCCGAAGCGATGTCTATGTTGCGGGCGCGTATGTATCAGCAAGAAATTGAATTACGCAATGCCGAAAAAAATAAATTAGAAAGCAGCAAAGACGAAATTACTTGGGGGCGACAAATCCGCTCTTATGTCTTAGACCAATCGCGCATTAAAGATTTACGCAGCGGCTACGAAACCGGCAATACACGCGCCGTGTTAGATGGCGATTTAGATGCATTTATCCGCGCCGAATTGCTGATACAAGACGCTTAATTATTGCTTGACAAAATAAAACTCGTGCACCGCGCGACCCGCAGCAATTGCCCGCGCTTCAAAACGCGTTATACCACCGCGAGACGGCGGCGGTGCCGGACATAGCGCCGGCGTTGCCGCAAATACCGCCGCTGCCGACTCGGCATAATGTTGCCAATCGCTGACAAAATGCACCCCGCCTTGCGGCACTAATTTAGACAATAACAACGACAATACTTCCGGGCGAATCAAGCGCCGTTTGTGGTGCTTTTTTTTACGCCAAGGGTCGGGGAAAAAAATATTAAACGCGGTAACACTCTCGTCTTCAAACCACTCGGCAATGGTTGCCAACGCATCGGTATTGGCAATGCGCACATTTTCAATCTCGGTTGCGGCTAAACGATTCATCAATGCACCGACGGCTGGGCGGTGGACTTCAAACGCAATGTAATCAATCTGCGGGTTTGCCTTTGCTAACGCGCAAGTGGTCTCGCCATAGCCGCAACCAATCTCTACCACTTGCGTGGTGCGGCGTCCAAATACTGCTTGCCAATCGGGGAGGTCGGGGAAGTCGGGGAGAATATAGCGCGCGCTATGTTCTTGCCACGCCCGCTGTTGCGCCTGTGTAATACGCCCCTGACGTAAAACATAACTGCGGATAGGAAGATGTTGCATTTTTTAAATGAGGAAAGCAAACAACACAACTGCGTTGCATCAGCAACTATTTAACGCCGCTTCACTGCCCAATCGCCCCCTGCGTTGGCGAAGACGGCACTGCCATATAATCGCGCTTGGGCATTCGTCCTGCTAAAAACGCCTCACGCCCTGCCTGCACTGCGTTGCACATTGCCCCTGCCATACGCACGGGGTCATTTGCGGCGGCAACAGCGGTATTCATTAAAATTCCATCACACCCTAACTCCATTGCGAATGTTGCATCCGAAGCGGTACCGACACCGGCATCTACCAACACCGGCACTTTGGCATTTTCAATAATAATGCGTAAATGGTGCGGGTTGATAATCCCCATCCCCGAACCAATCAGTGATGCCAACGGCATAATTGCCACACAACCGATATTTTCTAACTCGCGGGCAATGACGGGGTCATCACTCGTATATGCCATGACCGAAAAGCCATCGCGCACCAGCTGCGTTGCTGCTGCTAAGGTTGCTACCACATCGGGATACAATGTTTCTTTATCGCCCAACACCTCTAACTTTACCAACGCCGCGCCATCTAATAATTCGCGTGCCAACTGCAAGGTACGCACTGCCGATTTAACATCATAGCACCCCGCTGTGTTTGGTAAAATTGTGAACTGTTGCGGTGGCAAAGCATCCAATAAAGAAGGCGTGTTTTCTTCTTGCCCGATATTCGTCCGCCGCACTGCCACCGTAATTATCTCGGCGCCGCTGGCATCCACCGCGGCACGCGTTTGGGTAAAGTCGCGGTATTTCCCCGTCCCCAACAACAAGCGCGAGCGATAAGTGCGTCCCGCAATCGTTAGCGGTGTATCTACTATTTCAGTCATTAGCCACCTCCTACTGCGGTAATAATTTCCAGCACATCCCCGGGGCAAATCGGCACCGTCGCATGTTGGCTTTTAGGGATAATCGTGCCGTTTTTTTCTACTGCAATTTTTTTTTGTTGCAGTGCCAACTCAACCAACAACGCCGCTACCGTTAGCGTCCCTTGACACGCCCGCACTTCGCCATTCACCGTAAAAGTTGCTGTTTCCATTGGGCAAATTATACCCCGCTACCGCAAAGTTTGCTAAATCAAACAATTTCCCGCTATCGGAGGGGTGGCAGCACAGCTGACGGAGGTGGTTTGATGGGGCGAGAAACTTATAGGTAGTGTTATGCCCTTAAAACATTGCACTAAAAAGGCAAATAGCATACAATGCTACTTTTCCAGCAGAGATAGCTCCGTTGGTATGTCGGGGGTATAGCTCAGTTGGTAGAGCACTTGCATGGCATGCAAGGGGTCAGCGGTTCAAATCCGCTTATCTCCACCACTTAGGTCCCCATCGTCTAGAGGCCTAGGACATCGCCCTTTCACGGCGGCAACAGGGGTTCGAATCCCCTTGGGGACGCACTTTTTTATAAGTGCGTAATTTATCGGTGCGAATGCCGATCCAACACGGCAATTATTGCTTGCACCGTTTCTGCCACTGTTGCACATTCTTCAATCACTTCATGCGCGGTTTGCCGATAGTACTGCTCGCGTGCCGCCAATAAATCGCTGATACGTTTTTTTAAACGCTCTCCCTCTACCCCCGCCAATAGCGGACGTTCGGCAAGTGTTGCCTCTACTCGTTCGTGCAAACGCGCTACCCCTACCTGTAAATACAACACCAACCCTGCTGCGCGTAAATCGCGGCGATTGTCTGCAGCTAACACCACACCACCGCCCGTTGCTAACACCTGTGGCGCCTCTTGTGCCAACGCTTGTTGCAATACTTCCCGTTCGCGATGGCGAAAATCTACCTCGCCGTATTTACCGATATAGTCGGCAATCGTCATTCCAGTTGCTTCAATAATCAGCGTATCGGTATCGTAAAAACATCGCTTCAATTCCTCCGCTAATGCTCGCCCGACAGTGCTTTTACCGCACCCCATCATGCCAATTAATATTACCTGCTTATTTTCCGTTATCATTTCGCTGTCATTGCTCAGCATTACGGTTGCAACAATTCGCTTTGCCACGCTTGCGATACCGTGGGGCGACTAAATGCCAAACGCTGATGTAGGCGAAAATCGCCTTCTTGCCAAAACTCAATCCGCAACGGAGTCAGCGAAAACCCGCGCCAATACGGTGGAATTGGCGGCTCGGTTGTTTTAAAGCGTTCCTCTTGTTCGGCGACCTGTTGTTGCAACAAGGCATAAGATTCTATCGGTCGCGATTGCGCACTTGCCCATGCGGCAATGCGGCTGCCCCGCGGGCGCGATTGATAATAAGGCGTACTGGCTTGTTGCGATAATTGTTCTACTTCCCCTTCAATCAGCACTTGCCGCCGTTGCCCGCGCCAAAAAAACAGCAATGCCGCCTGCGGATGTGCTTGCAATGCCGTCCCTTTGCGGCTTTCGTTATTGGTATAAAACACAAATGCTTGCCCGTTGTGTTCTTTCAGCAACACGGTACGCACTTGCGGCACGCCTGCTGCTACTGTTGCCAAACTCATCGCATTGACATCTTGCCCCTCAAACTCGGCGGCGGCGGTGAACCACGCATCAAATAAGACATGCGGCGAAACATCGCGATAGTGTTCTAATAGTTTGGGCGGGGTGTCAAATTTTTCCGTCATAAAAGCATTAAACCACAAATAAGCGGCGTTCTACATTTGCCAATGCCTCGCACCCTGTTTTTGTAATGACGATACTCTCGGTGATTTCAATGCCCCAATCTTCCAACCACAACCCCGGCATTAAGTGAAATGTCATTCCTGCTTGTAGCGGTGTTTCATCTTGCGGGCGCAAGCTCATTGTGCGCTCGCCCCAATCGGGCGGGTAGCCAATGCCGATAGAATAACCACAACGCCCTTGTTTGTCAAACCCCTGTTTTTTTAAGGTGCGGGTGAGGGCGCGGGCAACATCTCCGCATACTGCTTGCGGTTTTGCTGCTGCCATGCAAGCGGCAATTCCTTCAATTAATGCGGCTTCTGCTGCGCGCCATTTCGACGGCGGGGTGCCGCAAAATATCGTCCGCGCCAGTGGGCAGTGATAACGGCGATAGCACCCTGCCAACTCCAAAAACATGCCGCTATTTTCAGCCAGCGGGGTGTCGTCCCAAGTTAAATGGGGTGCTGCTGCATCGGCACCGGCGGGGAGCATCGGCACAATCGCGGCGTAATCGCCATAAATATCGGGCACGCCGGCAATCGCGGTTTGATACACGGCGGCGGCAATTTTGTGTTTTTGCACGCCGACCGCAGCAACTGCCAACGCGGTGTCGTGCATTGCTGCAACTAACCGCCCCGCTTGGCGCATGTGGGCAATTTCTTCTTCCTCTTTTACTGCCCGTTGCCAATTCACCAATCCATCGGCATCCTGCCATGACAACTGCGGTGCATTCGCTTGCACAGAATGCAACAGCGCCGGCGTAAAATAAAATGTTTCGCTTTCGTAACCCACCGTGCCGCGCCCATTGCTAAGATCGGTCAGCGTCTGCGCTAAATGTTCGCCCGGGTGGTGCGGCGGATTGTGTACATAATCATCGCTATAGCCAAACAGGGCGTCTTCCTCCATCCACACCGTGCGCCGTGCGCCGGCAAGGTCAATCCCCCGCCCCCACCACAACGGTGCCTCTCCTTTTGCCAGCACAATTAAACACTGCGGCACATAAAACGACCAACCGTCATAAGCACTTAAATAATACATATTGGCGGGGTCGGCAACTAACAATATATCCACACCACGCCGTTGCATTTCTGCCTGTACCGCGCGCAAGCGACGGCGATAAGTCGGAGGCGAAAACAAAGGTGTGGGCATAATTTTTATTCTATCATACTCCGCACAGGTCAGTTCGCCGCGCTCTGCCAATTACGGTAAAATACTTTTATGGACAACACACAACAAGCGAATGAACAAGCAAATGACATTTTACAATTTTGGTTTGGGGCATTAGACGCAAACGGCTTTTGTTGCGAAGATAAACATAAACTCTGGTTTGGCGCCGCTGCCGAAGACGACCGCACCCTGCAGCAACGCTTTGGCAGCTTAGTTGCCGCGGCGATAAACGGCGAACTTGCCCACTGGCAAGAACACGACAACACGCAAATGGCGCTGCTGTTATTGTGCGATCAAATGACGCGGGCAATTTATCGCAGCACGCCGCAGGCATTTGCCGGCGATGCCATCGCCCTTGCCAGTTGTAAAAGCGGTATTGCCGATGGGCGCCACCGCAATCTACCAGCGGCGTGGCGGCGATTTTATTATCTGCCCTTGGAACACAGCGAAAACCTTGACGACCAACAACACTGTGTTGCTCTCTATCAGCAATTAGTGGACGACTACCCGCAACACAAAACATCACTGGCAGAAAACGTGCGCTATGCCGAACAGCATCGCGTGATTATCGCGCAGTTTGGGCGCTTTCCGCATCGCAACCGTATTTTGCAACGCGATAGCACGGCGGCG
>JAHZKE010000102.1 GCA_022600535.1 Pseudomonadota bacterium | reverse complement strand
TCTATGAATGTGTCAATGGCATTGCTGCCGTCTTTCTGCGCAATCGCGGCAATATACATTGTGCCTTCGGGTCGGCAGGAGAGCATATCCCCTGCCTGCATGGGCAACCACAGCGCCTGCCCGGGAGCAATGTTGTGTTTTACGCTATCGTCAAAACCAGGATAGTGTAGCCCGGGGACGTTACGCCCGTTATTTATCGGTGCGCTAATTTGCTGATAGTATTCTGATAGCGGTCGCATCGTTTTACCTTCATCGTGCTTTTGTTGTTTTAGCGTTTGCGTTCACCCTGAATGATACGATTAAGTATCATCGCACAAAACAAAATGGCGAAGCCCGCTAAAATTCCCTGCCCGACATTAGCATATTGTAACGCTTCTAAGACATCTTCGCCTAACCCTTTGGCGCCAATCAGCGATGCCACGACCACCATTGCTAAACTCAGCATAATGGTTTGATTAATGCCGGCAAAAATAGACGGCGCGGCGAGTGGCAAATCTACTTTGGTGAGTAAGTACCACTTGGACGCACCGTAGGCAATCGCGGCTTCGCGGATAGAATCGGGCACACCGCGCATACCCAATACCGTTAACCGCACCACCGGAGTACCGCCAAAAATCATTGTAATAACAATCGCTGCGGGTTTGCCAACGCTAAACAGAGCGATGACGGGTATCATAAAAACAAACGATGGCATGGTTTGCATAAAGTCCATAATCGGACGGATAACATTATAAAAACGCTCGCGCCGCGCACAAAACACACCCAGCGGAATGCCGATACTGATACTAATACATGCTGCTGTACCGAGCAATGCTAAAGTCGTCATGGCTTTTTCCCAAAACTCAAACACCCCCATAAACGTCAGCGATGCGGCGGCAAATAGCGCCCCGCGCCAACCGGCAGTAAGCCCGGTGAGCAAGATAATAAAGCCGGCAACAATAAGCCATGGCGTTTGCACAAATAAAAGTTCTAAATAATCCAGACAGGTGCGAATGGCATAAGAAATAAAATAAAATACCCCCGATGATGATTCCGTTAGCCAGTCAAAAAAGAGGACAATCCACGCAATCGCCTGTATGCGATAGGCAGAGTCGGTCGGGAAGTGATTAAAATCAATACCGGCACCACCAAAGCCATAATGCAAAATACCAATGCTGTATATAAATAATACAAAGATAACACTGGTCACCACGGCGGTTATGGTCATGCCGGCATTAATAGCACGGTCGGATAACCACTCGGAAAAGCGTTGTTCTAAAATACGGTTGGCATACGCGCCCTGTGCCGTTTTTATCGCCAGCAACAACAGTACGCCGGATAGTGTAATCCAAATTGCTGATTCTTGCTGCACGATAATATCTTGTCTGATTTTATCAATTTCGCCTTGCAAGACAACAATCCAATTTTTAATCACCTCTACTTTGTCGCTGTTTTTTTCTATCGCGGCGGCAAGTTGCCGTTGGCGTAACTCCAATGTATTTTCAATATCGGCAATGCGAGAAACCGCCTCGCGTGATAAATCACCCCACAAACCACGCACTATCTGCACGATGGCGAATGTTTCCATGATTGTAAAGGGGAGCCCCCATTTCCATAAGCCGCGCATCCCATACCAGATAGGACCTAATAAAAAAGCAACCCAGTTAAAACACCACACCCAGCCCGTGTGTGCGCCGATTTTGGCAAAGGCATTTTGATAATACTGCGGGTTGCTGGCAACAAATTGCGTCAGTAATCCGGTGCGGCTTTCGCTGGTAGGGCTTGCAACTGGCACGGCATTAGACACGGGCATCGGCTTCCTGTTGCAGCGATTCATCTGCCAAAATAGCGCGCAGCAAATCCTGATAGACAACGACACCAACGGCTTTATCTGCCTTGGTGATTATTAACGGTTGTGGGTCTTGTGCCGCCGCTGCGATTAGGATATTTAACGGCGTGCTTTCATCAAAACGTTGCCAGCCCTCACCCACTGTGCCGTGTTGTGCGCTAAATTCTTGCAGCGGTGTCATCAACGCATGAGCACGGACGATATTTAGCCGCGAGATCCCGGCAACAAAATCGGCGATGTATTCATTCGCCGGATGTAATACAATATTTTCAGGTGTGTCTTCTTGAATAATGCGTCCGTCACGCATAATGGCGATGCGATCGCCAATACGTACGGCTTCTTCTAAATCGTGGGTAATAAACACGGTGGTCTTTTTCATTTTTGCCGACAGTGCCATAAACTGGCTTTGCAGTTGGCGGCGGATAAGCGGGTCTAATGCGCTAAACGGCTCGTCCATTAATAAAATATCGGGGTCGGAAGCCAGCGCCCGCGCTAAACCGATGCGTTGCTGCATACCGCCGGATAACTCATGGGCAAACTTATTGCCCCACCCGGTCAACTCCACCAACTGTAAGTTATGTTCGGCAATTTGCAACCGTTCGTTTTTATTCACACCGCGAATTTCCAGCGGCATGGCAATGTTGTCCAGCACCGAGCGGTGCGGCATGAGGGCAAAATTTTGAAACACCATAGCAATATGTTTATTACGGAACGCCTGCAATGCCTTCGTATCTATCTTCATGACATTAGTTTGATTAACAAAAATCTCCCCGGCACTTGGCTCAAGCAGGCGGTTAATATGGCGCACTAAGGTAGATTTGCCGCTCCCCGATAACCCCATAATGCAGTATATTTGCCCGGGTTGCACTTCAAAACTGACATCCGCAACACCAATAACACAGTTGTATTGCTCTAATATTTGTTGTTTGGATAGCCCCTGCTCGCGCACTGCCGCCATTGCCTCACGACTACGATTGCCAAATACTTTCCAAATGTTATGAGCGGAAACAGCAGCGTGACTCATTGCTAATGCATCTGGCAATTAAAATTAAAACAGCGGCAAGCCGAGAAAATGGCTTGCCGCTGTTTTATTGTTTATAATCCCAACCAGCTATCGACTCGGTCTGAATTTTCGCCTATCCACTCGCGCACGACTTCACTGGCATCGCGTTTTTTACCGGCGATTTGATAAGCAAAGTAACTGACATCCTCTGAAGTGAGTGACATGTTTTGCAAAAAGTCGTAAATCACCGGCGAACGCCCTTTGAGTGATTTAGAATAGGCAACTTGCACATTTTTGAGCGCATCTTCGCTGGCAACATAAGAATTAGCAAACCAGTCCGGATCGGCATCTGGCTGTATCATCTTGTATTTTTCCGGGTTATGTGCCGGCTCTTCCAGACGGACAATATCGTGTAATACCCAAATGGCATGCGGCGAATAGCAATAAAACGCATAGCCCGTACCCTTAGCGATAGAATCGCCGACAGTTGCTTGCATTACGCTTTGCTCGGCACGCACGGCATCTATAAACGGTGTTAAGCCATAGTCGCGCACTTTTACTTCGTTGACATTTGCCGATGCCCAACCCGGCGCACCAACCCACACTTCGCCTTTACCGTTGCCGTCACTGTCCATTAGTTTGGCAATTTCGGGACGCGCCAAATCAAAAATAGATTTTACATTGTGCTTTTCGGAGAACGCACGCGTAACGCAAAAACTCTGCTTGCCTTCGTAACTGTTCTTGCTCAGTTCTACTGTGTTGGCACCATCTACGTATTTTTTGGTGAAACTTTCCTGATTAGGCAACCAGACATCAGGATGTACATCAATGTCGCCATTGCCGGCATCCATTGCCTGAAAAATTGCGGCGTTATTACCGGGTACCAGTGTCGCTTCACCGCCAATACGGTCTTCGACAACAACGGCAATCAGGTTGGCAATAGATTTCGCCCCAACCCAACTCGGCTCACCGATATTGATTTTTTCGGCTGCAAATGCACCAGGGGTAGAGCTAAGCAACGCCAATGCGATGCATGTTGTGAGTAATGTTTTTTTCATTTTCTTTCCTTATTAATAAAAATTAAAAATAATGCATATAACCTGGCAATGCTTGCGCCCCGCCAGTATGTATAAATACGATATTATCACCTTTGGCGAATTTTTGCTTGCGTGTCATGTCTATTAACCCCGCCATACCTTTTGCCGAATAAACCGGATCTAACAAAATACCTTCGGTTGTTGCCAACAGTGAGATGGCTTCCAGCGTATCTTTGGCAGGAATACCATAACCTTCACCAACATAATCGCTATTGGCGACGACGTGTGCGGCTTCTATACTATTATTTAATTGTAGCAATGTTGCGGTTTTTTGTGCCAGTTGCAACACATTTTTTTCTTGTGCTGTTTTCTCGGCGCGCACACTCACCCCCAGCAATGGAATATGGGCGTTTAGCCCGCATAGCCCAGCAACCAACCCCGCCTGTGTGCCAGCAGAACCGGTGGCATGGACAATACAATCAATTTTTAACTGCGCGTCGTTTGCCTGTTGCACCAATTCCATAGCAGCATTAACATAACCTAAAGCACCGATGGGGTTTGAACCACCGCCGGGGATAATATACGGGTTTTTGTATTTGCCGCTAGCACGCAGTTGTGTTGCCAGCTTTTCCATCTCGGCATTCATGTCGGTCGCGGCAGGAAAACGTATTAATGTTGCGTTAAAAAGTTTATCCAACAATACATTTCCATTTTCATTAGCGTTGTCTTCTGTGCTGCCGATGCGGTCTTCTAACAGCCCATAGCATGGCAGATTATGCAGTGTTGCCGCCGCCGCGGTCTGCCGCACATGGTTAGATTGGACAGCCCCTTGGGTAATAATAACATCGGCTTTTTGTGCCAAAGCATCTCCCATTAAAAATTCTAATTTACGGGTTTTATTGCCGCCACCAGCAAGCCCGGTGCAATCATCACGTTTAATCCAAAGCGTTGCACCGCCCAATGCACCAGACAACCGCGACAAGGGTTGCAACGGTGTCGGTAAGTGCCCTAATGACACACGGTTAAATCGGCTTAAATGCATAAAATCTTCCTCGGTGTTGGCATTATAGCACTGTCATTATATGTTGTACAGATACAGTTAAATTAGGTACATTAAAGGGGAGTAAAATTTA
>JAHZKE010000101.1 GCA_022600535.1 Pseudomonadota bacterium | reverse complement strand
GCAACCACACCGAGATATTCGGTGATACTTTTGCCTTCAATGTTGGGGGTGGTGGTAATAATCATGCTAAATATTAAAGATGCTTATTATACCGTTATTTTTCTTGAAAATAGCGACAGCGGCGATTTACGGCAGCAGGCAGGCACGAAATCCGGGCAATATTTATTAAGAAAGCGTTTGCGAAGTCAGTTCGTCAATCTTTTGTAACAACCGTTGCTGTTGCTGCTGTTTGCTGTTAATGGCTTGCTCGCGTGCTTTTTGCATAAATTGCGGATTGGCAAGCATTTTTTCAACTGCCGCTAACTCTGTTTGTAATTGTTGTAACTCGCGTTGCCGTTGTTCATTGCGGGCGGCAATGTCTATTTGCGGGCAATCCATCAGCAAGGTTAACTCGTGGATTTTTACCGTCGGGGCGTTTGTCGGTAGTTCGGCGGCGGCAATACTGCGCGCATTTTTACAACCCGCCAGCTTGACCAGAAACGGCACTAATTGTTCGCTGTCGCTACCGCTGACGAGCAAAGTGGCACCGGGTTGATTATATTCCTGTCGCAGTTGGCGCGCAGCTTCTACAATCGCTTTGAGCCGCGCCATTGCGGCTTCGGCAGCCGGGTTAATTTTTGCCGCTTCCGCCTGCGGATATGCCGCCAACATAATGGTTGCTGCGGTTTTTTTGTCCACAAGCGGTGCAACCTTTTGCCATAACTGCTCGGTAATAAAAGGCATGATTGGATGACACAAACGCAACCCTGCTTCTAATACCGCAAGCAAAGTGCGCGTGGTGTTGGCGCGTACGCTGGCATCGCCATAAATCAGTTGCACTTTTGCCACCTCTAAATACCAGCTGCAATAATCATCCCAGAAAAATTGATAAATTTCTAACGCAGCAAGGTCAAAACGATATTCGGCAAAAGAATCGGCAACCGTTTGCTCGGCACGTTGCAGGCGGCTGATAATCCACTCATCTTGCACCGGTAAATTAGCGACGGTCTCAATGTCAGCAGCGGCATTTTCATAACCGCCGTCGGCAACGCTGAGGACAAAACGGGCAGCGTTCCATAGTTTATTGCAAAAATGGCGATACCCTTCGCAACGTCCCAAATCAAACTTAATCTCGCGCCCATAAGACGCTAACGAAGCAAAGGTAAAACGCAAGGCATCCACCCCATAGGCGGGAATGCCATCGGGGAATTGCTGCCGTGTGTCTGCTTCAATCTGTTGGGCTTGTTCGGGTTTCATTAAGCCGTGCGTGCGTTTTGCTAATAATTCTTCTAAGGAAATACCATCGGCTAAATCCAGCGGGTCTAATATATTCCCGCGCGATTTACTCATTTTTTGCCCTTCGCGGTCGCGCACCAGTCCGGTAATATAAACATCGTGAAAAGGGCTGCCGCCGACCATATAATCGGTCATCATCACCATGCGTGCGACCCAGAAAAATAAAATATCAAAACCGGTGATGAGTACCGAAGTCGGAAAATAAGATTGAAAATGCGGATTTTCGGGCTGTGTGTGCCAATCCAGCGTGGAATAGGGCCATAACGCCGAAGAAAACCAAGTATCCAATACATCGGTTTCGCGGGTCAGTGGTTTATCGCCCGCTTGTTGTTGCGCTTGTTCTTCTGTTTCGGCAATATACCAGTTACCGTCGGGGTCTTGCCAAGCGGGGATTTGATGCCCCCATAGCAGTTGGCGCGAAATACACCAATCATGTATTTTAGAAAGCCATTCCTGATAAACGCGCCGCCAATTATCAGGGACAAAACGCACCTGCCCCTCGTCTGCCAGCGCCAAGCCGCGTTCTGCCATTTTATCCATGCGCATAAACCATTGGTCCGTCAGCATTGGTTCAATTACGGCTTTGGAGCGGTCGCCGCGCGGTAATTTATAGCGGTGCGGCTCTTGTTTAATGAGCAACCCTTGCGCGGTTAAGTCGGCAACAATTTTTTCGCGGGCAGCGAATCTATCCATACCGCGATAAGTTTCCGGTGCATTTTCATTCATTTTTGCATCCGGCGTGAACAGCACAATCAGCGGGATGTCGGGGTGGCGTTGATAAACCGCATAATCGTTAAAATCGTGTGCCGCGGTAATTTTTACACAACCTGAACCAAACTGCGGGTCTACATATTCATCGGCAATAATTTCAATGGAGCGCGGTGGCGAACACAGCGGCACCCAGACCCGTTTCCCGAGGAGCGGCAAAAAGCGTTCGTCATCGGGGTGTACCGCAATGGCACCATCGACTAAAATTGTTTCGGGGCGGGTGGTGGCGATGATGATGCCGTTGTCTTCATCATCAACAAAGGGATAGCGCACATGATACATCACGCCACTTTCTTCTTCGCTGACGACTTCTAAATCGGAAACAGCGGTGAGTAACACCGGATCCCAGTTAACTAAGCGCTTGCCGCGATAAATGTAACCGTCTTCATACAACTTTACAAACGCCTGCGTAACCGCCGCCGATAAATTATCATCCATGGTAAAGCATTCGCGTTGCCAATCGCAAGAAGCCCCCAAACGCCGCATTTGTTGAGTAATGGTATTGCCCGATTGTTGTTTCCATTCCCACGCATGGGTTAAAAATTCCTCACGCGAGAGGGCGGCGACATCAATCCCGCGCCGTTCTAATTCGCGCGTGGCGACAATTTGCATGGCAATGCCGGCATGGTCGGTCCCCGGTTGCCAGAGGGTATTTTTGCCGCACATCCGTTGGTAGCGAATCAGCGTATCCATTAACGTATGTTGAAACGCATGCCCCATGTGTAACATGCCGGTAACATTGGGCGGCGGCAGCAAAATACTGAAACTTTCGCGCCCGTCATTTTGGGGTTGCGAAGAAAAATACCCGCTTGCCTCCCAACCACTTCCCGCTTGTTCCGCGATTTGCGGTTCGTAATGTTTGGGGAGAATAGTGTCAGTCGTGTCGGAATTTGTGTCAGTAGGCATAGCGCGCAGGAAAAATTATAAATG
>JAHZKE010000100.1 GCA_022600535.1 Pseudomonadota bacterium | reverse complement strand
TCGGCGCGCTTATGGTTGCCGGAAGATAATCAACAACCCGCACCGGCAATTTTAGAATATTTGCCTTATCGGCAGCGTGATGGCACCAGTGAACGTGATGATGGTAATTACCCGATATTTGCCGCCGCCGGCTATGCGGGGGTGCGCGTTGATATGGCGGGGAATGGAGATTCAGATGGTTTGATGACCGATGAATATTTAGAAGACGAACTAGCCACCGGGCAAGAGATTATTGAATGGATTGCCGCGCAACCTTGGTGCAGTGGTGCTGTCGGCATGATTGGTATTTCTTGGGGCGGATTTAATGGGTTGCAAATTGCGATGCGGGATGTCCCCGCTTTGCGTGCGATTGTAACGGTGTGTTCCACACACGATCGCTACCAACAGGAAACGCATTATATTGGCGGCTGTGTGTTGAACGATAATTTTAATTGGGGCGCGCAAATGACGGCGCTATCTACCCGCCCGCCAGATCCGCAAATGCGCTCGGATTGGCGTGAGATGTGGTTAGAGCGAATACAAAAGTTGCCGTTTCTTGCTGCTGATTGGTTACGACATCAACGGCACAGCGCGCATTGGAAGCATGGTTCAGTATGCGAAGATTGGTCGGCGATTCAATGTGCTGTTCTTACTGTCGGGGGGTGGGCGGATTCTTATTCGGATACTCCAGCGGTATTGTTGGAAAATTTATCAGCGCCGGTAAAAGCGTTGGTTGGTCCGTGGGAACATCGGTATTCTCATATTGCGAAAATTGCACCGCAGGCGGATTTTCACAACGAGGTGATTCAATGGTTTGATTGCTGGCTGAAGGGCGAAAATAATAATGCCAAACAGATGCCCGCGTATCGTGCTTATATGCAGGAATACACACCGCCTTCTCCTAAGCTAAAACCGATGCGCGGGCGTTGGGTAAGCGAACCGAGTATGCCACTTGCCACCCCTCCGTTGCTGTTGTATATGGCGCCTTCGGCACTTTGTGAAGCACCATTGCAACAGGAAGCAGAACATACTTTTACCAGCGCGCAGGATGTTGGCATGGCGACGGGTAATTATTGCCCCGGCATGAGAGTAGATGATGAATTGCCCGATGACCAGCGGATAGATGATGAAAAATCATTGTGTTTTGATAGCGAGATATTAGATGCAGCCGTTGATATTCTCGGGGCGCCGGTGGTGGAGGTTGAATTTTCCGTAGATCAACCGCAAGCAATGTTAGCAATGCGTTTGTGCGATGTTGCCCCCGATGGCAGTTCGCAGCGGGTGAGTTATATGGTATTTAATTTAACGCACCGCAACGGGCACGAGCGTCCGGTAGATTTGCAACCCGGGCAGCGTTATCGTTTGTCTATTACCTTGCGTCATTGCGCGCACCGCTTTGTTGCTGGTAACCGCATTCGGTTGGCACTTTCTACTTCCTATTGGCCGTTGGTATGGCCGTCTCCGTTAACAACCGCGATGACATTGCATTTGAAAAATTGCCACTTGCAATTGCCACACCGACAATCGCCAACGACAGAGAGAGAACACACGATTCCGGCAACACCACCGCCGGTGACCGAAAAATCTACCTATCAACAGTTACGGGCAGCAACTAATAAAAATGAAGTGCTGACACGAGCAGACGGAACACGCGAAATAATTCTCAGCGATGATTTAGGAGAGGCGCAAAACCCGCATCACGCGATGGAAATCGGCGCAACAGTGCAACAAAAATTTAGCATTCATCCGGATAATCCGTTATCGGCAATCGCAGAAACAAAGTGGGAATACACATACCGGCGAGACCATTGGAATACCCGTATCGTCTCGCAAAATAAAATGACGTGTGATGCGTATAGTTTTATTTTATTTAGAGAAGTCATTGCTTATGAAGGCGAGGATGAAATTTTGAAAAAAACATGGCACGAAATAATCGCGCGCGATTGTTGTTGATTGTTATTTTATGCTATACAATACAATATTACTCATATTGAATACTCATTTCGGAGGAAACTACAATGAAAAATTTACATTGGCTCAAATTAAAAAATCACAGTAATCAGCGTCGGCGCTTTTTGCGTAATTCTTCACTATTGGCGGCGGCAAGTACCTTGCCTTTTAGTGCCGCTAACGCATACGCTGACGGTAGCACATTGCGGGTACGTTCTTACTCTGATATGCAGTCGTTAGATCCGGCTTTTAGTAGCGGCGTTGTAGATGAAGAAATTCAAGGTCCTATCTATAATAAATTAGTGCAATATAAACCCGGGCGCGAGTGGGGCTGGCAATTGGATGCCGCGCAAATGGTTAAGCAGGTTAGTGATACCCGCATTGATTTTGCTTTGCGCGATGATATTGGTTTTAGTAATGGCTTTGGTGCGATGACGGCGGAAGATGTTAAATTTTCATTTGAGCGTATTATTTCATCTGATTTAAAATCCAGTAACAAGCCGGATATGGGTTCCTTAAGCCATGTAGAAGTTACCGGCGAACGTACCGGCACTGTCGTTTTGTCTGAACCGTTTGCGCCATTATGGTCGATTGCACTGCCTTACATCACCGGTAATATCGTGAGTAAAAAAGCGGTAGAAAAAGCGGACGGCGGGCGCATTGGTACCGATCCTCTTGCTGAGTCCGGTCCCTATCGTCGCCATGAATGGAAGCCGAAAGAAAAGACGGTATTAAAACGTAATCCGGATTGGCGCGGTCCTGCGCCCGCTTTTGATACGATTGAAATTTATCCGATTGATGATGAAAAGATTGCGGAAATTGCTTTTGAAGCCAATGAGTTGGATTACACGCGCGTGAGTATTGATTCGGTGCAACGCTATCGCAATAATCCACCGGCAGGGGCGACCTTAGCAGAATATCCCTCTTTATTTTATGTATGGATCGGGATGAACCTTGATAATGCGCAGTTGCAAAACAAAAAACTGCGTCAGGCGATTCAATACGTGATTGACATTCCTTCTATTTTAGAAGGTGCCTATCACGGTGTCGCGACTGCTTCTACCGGTATTATTGCACCGGGGTTAGCGGGACATCGCGCCAAAAGTATTGTGCCGCCGGAGGCGAATATTGAAAAGGCGCAACAATTGCTTGCCGATTCTGGTGAGCGCAATGTTTCGTTAACTTTAGATGTCATTAATAAATCGGTTTATACAACAATCGCTCAAATTGTGCAGGCGAATTTGCAACAAATTGGCATTAATTTAGAAATTAATGTTCATGAAGCGGGTTCTTTTTGGAGTTTAGGAGATGAAAGCAAAGGCGAGCAATGGAAAAATGTTCAGTTGATATTAAATCGCTTTTCTATGACACCGGATCCCTATTATGCAACTTCTTGGTTCACGCAGGAACAAGTTGGCGTGTGGAACTGGGAGCGTTTTCGTTCGCAGGAATTTGACGATCTACACAAAAAGGCGGCGCAAGAATTTGATGTTGCTAAACGCGATGCGATGTATCAACGGGCGCAGGATTTGCTGGAAGAATCGGGGGCTTACCGTTTCATTACCCACGAAGCAACACCGGTGGTCTACAGCAATACCATTCGTCCGGCATTCCGCCCAGATGGATTACCATTGTTTCGCTATTTCAAACGTGCATAAATAAATATTAACAAACCGCTGTTGTGTTGGCTTTCATCATCAAGCGGTTGTTGTTAGCGGCATTGATTGTCGTCATTGCCGTGGTATTAATGTTTATCATGGTTCACGCGGTACCGGGCGATCCGGTTTCAGTGATGTTAGGTCCGCGTGCATCGGTGGAGTTAAAAGCACACCTGACAGAACGTATGGGGTTAAACGAACCGCTCTTTTGGCAAATTATTTTATTTTTTCGCGGTTTATTAAATGGTGATATGGGGGTTGATGTATTTTCTAACCGTCAGGTTGCCGATATTGTTTTTGAACAGTTGCCCTATACATTAGAACTGATTTTCGCTTCTATAATATGGTCGGCGTTGTTGGGTATATCGCTCGGCGTTTATGCGGCAGCAAGGCGCGGTTCGTTGATTGATAAAATAACTGCAGTGTTATCCGTCGGTTGTGTTGCCGCACCCGCTTTTGTGGTGGCGCTGTTGTTGTTGTTATTTTTTTCCGTATATTTACAGTGGTTTCCGGCAATTGG
>JAHZKE010000099.1 GCA_022600535.1 Pseudomonadota bacterium | reverse complement strand
GTCGTTGTTCGCCGTATTCGCTTTGCAATGTGAATACCGTGCCAATCGTTTGATACGGTTTGTTGAGCATTGCTAAGCCGATATTTTTTTGCAACGTTGGCGAATACACCGCGCTGCGAATTTTACCAATCCCATTGTCTTTACTTTCTTCGCGATACGCATTCCACCAACGCACCAACGGCGTATCCAACGGCGCCCCTTCGATGAATACCCCGACTAACTCACGACTCACCCCCGCCGCTTGTTGCGCTTGTAATGCCGCTTTGCCGATAAAATCAAAACCGCCGTCTAAATTCACCAAACGCGCCATCCCCAAATGAAACGGCGTATCATCTTCATTGGCATCGGCACCGTACGACAATAACCCCGCTTCTAAACGGCGAATCGTAGAAGGCGATGCCGGACGAATTCCAAATGGTTCGCCCGCTTGCATAATCCGTTCCCACAACGCATCACCGTATTCGCCATTGCACAAATAAATTTCATAGCCAAATTCGCCACTCCACCCCGTGCGCGAAATCACCAACGGCATTCCCTCAAATTCAAACTGTCGCAAATGAAAATATTTTAGTTCCAACACCCAATCGCCAAACAACGCCTGCGCCACTTGTACCGCATACGGACCTTGCAGTTGCAACGGCGACACATCGGGAGCGGTAATCTCCACATCAAAGCCGCTGTTCAACGCCACCCCGCGACACCAAAGCGTCAAATCGGTATCCGCCGCCGACAGCCAATATTTATTTTCTTCTACCTGCAGTAGCACGGGGTCGTTAATGACGCCCCCTTCGGCATTGGTAATTAACACATAACGACAACGCCCGGGCGTGCACGTCGATAAATCGCGCGGCGTTAAATACTGCACAAATGCTGCCGCATCCGCGCCGCTAATTTGCGTTTGGCGCTCGCCGGCAACATCCCACAACGTGACCGCTTCGGTGAGATAACGATAATCCGCTTGCGGCGATTCATACACCGACGGCATGTAAAAATGATTATACGTCGTATAAGCCGAACACCCCCAACGCAGAGTCGCTTCAAAAAACGGCGACGGGCGCACCCGGCTACCAAACGCCAAAAAAGCAGACGGGATTTTAGCCGGATTTTTAGCCATTGTCGCTACTCCAATTTACTGCCGCGTATTCTGCCGATTGACCGCTAAAATCCCATATCCGTCCGTGGGCGCGCACCTTGCTTTTTTTGCCGATGGCAACCGTAATATCCGACGCCACCCAATATTGCGAATTCGTGACCACAACATCTTCATCGGGATTTTTACCCGCCTGTTTCGCAATCGCACAATCGGCAACCTTACCGCCGGCATTCGTGACCAACATGTGCCAACCGTCAGCCGTTTGATCAAACGTTAAGTTTGCTCGTTCTACTCCCAACACATTCGCCACCAGTAGCGATAAAATCCCCAACGAACCGCCCGCTTGTCCGGTAAAAATTTGCGTTAAATTGGCATACGCCGTCGCACTGGCATTCTCGTCAATATACAATGCCACCGTCCAACCGCCTTCGCCCATTTTGCCCGGCACATCCAATAAAATACCGATCCGCAACCCCGCCAGCGATTCGCCATCCGCCATGCCCTCGGTGATATTAATCCCCCACCACGAATGGCAGTACCCCGCACTCGGGCGCGCCCGTCCCAGTGAAATCACACACGGACAAAACACATCACAGTTACAACTCAGTAACACCTCTCCTTTAATATTCCATTTCATTTTTATTTCCTTTATTATTTTATTTAGATAAAAAATTGATACCCGCCGGCAACAATCAACACACTACCGCTGGCGCGCGCTAATAACAGCGGCGGTAACGGTAAGGTTTTTTCTACCAACACATAAAACGTTAACCCGACAATCCACGTCAGTTCCATCACCCCGCCGACAAACAGCAGCAACATCAACAACCAGCAACAACCGACACACAGCAAGCCATTTCTCCCCCCCATGCGCGCCGCGCCAGCATTGCCACCCGACCAATGCAACATAAAAAAGAACATCGGATGACGGCACCCCTGCAAGCATTTCATTTTTAACGGCGACCACTGAAACCCGCCCGCTGCCAGCAATACCGCAGCGCGGACAAGGGGGGAATCAAAAAACAACCGCGGCGCGAGCGCATCGGCAGCAGCGGCATACTGTTGCAACAACGCCGCTGCCACACTGAACAGCAGCCACAACGCGAAATAACTGCCGGCAAAAATCGCCAACCGCAACGCGGCAGTGTGCGCCGACAACTGCAATAGCAAGCGCCGATAACAAGAAACAGTCGGCACAAAAGAAGGGAGCATCATTGCTAACATCATAATCGCCCACATTAAAAACAGCAAAGTGAAAGACGCATCGTGCCATGGGATTGGCGAAGTTGCGGAGAGAACCGCCGAAGAAAAATCCAGCGCCATCATCACAGTAAGCCACCAGCACAAAAGCACCAGCACCGCAAATAAAAACCAGCCCAACGGCATAGCAAGCGCCGAAAAAAATCTCTCCATTGTTATATTATATAAGAAAATCAACCCCCCAAGCCCGCTACGGTCGTAGAATTAAAAACGCTCGCTGACGGGATGGTTTGGGGGTGGTACAAAAGTGAGGACAGTACAAACACAAACAAAAATACCAAGACAACCCGCAATAAATAATATTATTACGGTATAGTAATGCCATAATAATATGGTCGTTTTATTGAGGAAGTAAATTGAACAAAATAGCGAAAATCAGTATTGGTATTTTATTGCTTGCCGTGATGGGCGGGAGTGGTTGTGCTAATCGTGGAAGTTGGCGCGATTCATCGCGCGAATCGGCCGGGTTGGCGCCGTTGCCAGCAGATGAAAAACAAGCGGTGGTGCAGGCGTATGCCGCTCGTGTTTGGGGGTGGCGCGGTTTTTTTGCCGACCACACTTGGATTGCCACAAAAGCGGCAAATGCCGATCAATATACCGTCTACGAAGTAATTGGTTGGCGCTTGCGTGGTAGCGGCAGTGCCTTGCGCATTGAAAAAGATGCACCCGATAGAAAATGGTTTGGTAGCACGCCGGAGTTGTTATTAGATATTCGCGGTGAGCAGGCGGCAGAGTTGGTGCCGTTGGTGGACACTGCCGCTAAACAATATCCCTACCCCGATACTTATCGGGCATTTCCTGGCCCTAACAGTAATACTTTTACAGCATGGGTGGCACAGCAGGTGCCGCGGTTGGGGTTGAATTTGCCGCTACGGGCAGTAGGTAAAAGTTATCTACTCATCACGCCCAATCCCGCAGAAAAATAACAGATTTTTTAACACCCTCATTAACCCCCTCTCATAAGGGGAATTAACCATTTAATAAATCTCATAGGGATATAAAACATGAACACTCGCACTCTTATTCGCACCACCATTAACATCTATGCCATCCTCGGCGTACTTGCCGTAATCGCAGTTGTCGTTGGCTTTGCCCGCGACTTCGCCGCATTTGACCAAACCAAAGGTGGCTACGAACCCCCGTATAAAGAATACACAGGCACGCCAATCAATTGGGACGCAGGCGACCGCAGCAGCAACGGCTTTGTGCAACGCGGGCGCATCATCAATACACTACTCAACTGCACAACCGGCATGATTAGTTTTCAGATATACGGCAATATTATTGACTTTAGGCAAGTATCCGAACGCGCGATAGCCGTACACAAACCGCGTGAAGCATGTGAGCGATCTGGATTTAACCCTGAATTTTAATCAACAGTAATAGCAGACATAAAAAGTAACATTCGGCAATGGATTTAAATAGCCCGCATTAGTGGGTTGATGCCCGCTATCAATTATAATAACGCTTATGAACAGCGCTTTGATTTCAGCCGTACGCGGTATGCGGGATATACTCCCCGAACAAATTGGTGCTTGGCAACGGTTAGAAAAAACTGCCGCGACTTGTTTTCACAGTTATGGCTATCGCGAATTACGCACTCCATTGGTAGAGCAGTTGGAACTATTCACTCGGCAAATCGGGGAAACAACCGATGTAGTGCAAAAAGAAATGTATCGCTTTACCGATGCGGCAAATGGTGAGCAAGTGGCACTGCGCCCCGAAGCAACGGTATCTACCGTGCGGGCATTGTTGGCGGCGGGTAAGCAACGCGGCGGCACGGTGCGGGTGTGGTATGGCGGGCCGATGTTTCGCCACGAACGCCCGCAAAAAGGGCGCTATCGGCAGTTTCATCAACTGGGGGCAGAGGCGTTGGGCAGCAGCGACCCCACTTTAGATGCAGAACAAATAATCATGTTAGCGCGGTTGTGGCAGGTGTTAGGAGTGCACGACAAGCTACGTTTAGATATTAACAATTTAGGCAACCGCCGCGAGCGGGCGTGCCACCGCGAAAAACTCACGGCGTATTTTCAAAAACACCGCGAGGCGTTGGATGAAGATGCCCGCCAGCGAATTGAGAGTAACCCGCTACGGATATTAGATAGCAAAAACCCTGTAACGCTGGAAATTGCCGCCAATGCGCCGGCACTGGCGGATGAATTAGGTGCGGATTCCCAACGCCATGCTGAACAGGTGAAAGAAAAATTGACCGCCGCGAATGTGGCGTTTAATGAAAACGCGCATTTGGTGCGCGGTTTAGATTATTATAATTTGACCGTTTATGAATGGTCACTTGCCGACGATGGGCGGCGGCAAAACACGGTGTGCGGCGGCGGGCGTTACGATGGTTTGGCAGAAAACATTGGCGGCGATGCGTTCCCCGGTTGTGGTTTTGCATTGGGGATGGAGCGAATTATTGATATTTTACCGCCAGAAGCCCCCGCCGCACTGGCAGATTGCTTTGTCGCCCTTACCGATAGCGGCACGGCAGCCACTGCGGTTGCCGACCGCATTGCCGAAGATTGTCGCGACCGCGGGCTTGCCGTTTGGCGTCATGTCGGCGGGGGGAATATCGGCAAACAAATAAAAAAAGCCGACACCATGGGGATTCCCTTAGTGATTATCATCGGAGCGGATGAGATAGAGGGCGATTACATTACCGTCAAACGTTTACTTGACGGCAAACAACAGCAAACCGCGGTCAATGATGCCGCAATCGTTAGCAGGAGATTATTAGATGCCTAGTATGGAAGATGATTATTTAGACCGTGCCCGTGAATTGTGGCAGGAATACCAATTTTATGTGTATGTCGGTTTAGCGATGATACTGGCGACGATTACGGGTTTTACCCTGAGTCATTCGTCTCATGAAGAGAACCGCAAGCTTGCTAACGAGCAGTTATATATGCTCATCAATAGTGCTGATCAACAAAAAGAGGAAGAGGCGCTCGCGGCGTATGCCGTGTTAACGGAAAATGATGACTTCCCCGAATTGGGTTATCTGGGGGCGTTTGTGTTGTCGTCGGTGTATTTTGACAAAGGCGACTATACGCAGGCAGCGGAGGTGTTAGCGCCGGCGTTAGCGGAATCTACCGATAATGGCGTGCGTAGTTTAGCGGCATTGCGTATGGCAGAGGCATTGATTAGCACACCGGATAGCGCGGCACGCGCGGCGACTTTGCTAATCGACAACATGCCCGATAGCGGACGCTTGCAGGTGCTTTTTGAAGAACGTTTGGGCGATGCCGAATACGCGAGTGGGAATTTAGTGGCAACGATTGAGGCCTATCGGCGGGCGTTGTCATTGGCGCAAGAAGGTGCCCAATTTTATCAACCCTTGCTGAATATTAAATTAGGCGCGTTGCTCTCCAATCCCGAGGTCGTGCAAGCGTTGCAAAAACAAAAGGAAAAAGAATACGAAGAAAGAGAACGCGCAGCAGCAGATGCCGCCGCACTGATAGCTGAAAGTGAGGAGAGTGCCGTAGATGCTGAAGGTGCTATAAGTAAAGAGAGCGAAGCGAGTCAAACAAACGAAGAAGACCATACCGCAGGGGAGCAAAATGAGACGCAGTAATTTATTATTCCCCTTATTGATGTTGGCAGTTGGCGGGTGCGGCATCGCCCCGAGCGAACCGCTTTCTCCCGACCATTCGGCAACGATCCGTGTGCAGTGGGATGCAAGTGTCGGCGACATGTCGCCATTACTGCAACCTACCGTAACCCGTGATGGTCATATTTGTACCGTATCGGCAAACGGGCGGGTCTCCTATTTGAATGCGGAAACCGGCGAGCATGCTCGCTTAGAAATTAACTTACCGCACGAACGCAACGATGACTATATCGCCGGTGCCGGATGTGCCGAAGATTACGTTGCCGCCGTCAGCGGCGATGGTTGGTTGCGGGTGCACCACATCGTCAACGGATTGGCTTGGCAAAAGGATTTAAAAAGTAGAGTATTCGGCAAACCGCTGATTGCCAAAGGTAAATTATATATCCTCGGTTTAGACGGGCGTTTATTAGCGTTCACCCTACGGCGCGGGCGCGAGTTATGGCGTTATGTTTCGCCGTTAGAAAATTTGGTGCGTACCCCGCTGGACTCCTCTTTAGTCACCGACGGCAGTACGATCTACGGCGGTATTGATAACGGCGCGATTATCGCACTGGACCAAGCCAACGGCAGAGTACTGTGGGAAAACACCGTATCGTTACCCAGCGGCAACAATGAAATTGCCAATATCTTAGATGTTACGACACCGATATTATTCGGCAACCTTGCTTGTGCAACGGCGTTTCAAAGCGGTGTTGCTTGTTTTAATAGCAACAGCGGCGAGCGCTTGTGGCATTATCTATTGCCCTCGCAACGGCGAGCCGCCTTGTCTAGCGACGGCAGCAAATTATTTGCAACCGATGCCGATGGTATTGTCTACGCTTTCAATAGCCGCAACGGCGAATTATTATGGCGGCAAAAAACCGACAACGTTTTATCCGCTCCCGTGGCAGTCAACGGGATGGTGTTAGTTGGCGATACCGGCGGCAGTATCTATGCCTATTCTGCCGATAGCGGTGAATTGGTAACATTGTTGGGGCTTAGCGGTAGCGCGATTATTGACGTCCAACGGATGCCGGGCAGCAATGAAAATATACTGGCGTTGTCGTTAGACGGAAACCTTTATCACCTGCATGTGCAAAATTAAGCGGTGTCGGTAGAGCACGCGGATATTCCGGCAGTGGTGATTGTCGGCAGACCGAATGTCGGTAAATCGCTTTTGTTTAACCGTTTGATTAAACGCCGGCAAGCACTAGTGCACCACAAACCGGGGATGACACTGGACTTTTTACGCGAGCGACTGACGTTAACCAATGGACGCGAGGTGTGGCTCTCCGATACCGGCGGGGTCAGCGGCGAATCAGATGAATGGACGGATATTGTAGAACAGCAAATGTTGCACGTTTCCGCAAGTGCCGATTTATTTTTGCTGGTGGTAGATTACCAAATAGGATTACACCGCGGCGATATTGAACTCGTGCAACAGTTACGCAAACGGCAAGTGCCGTGGTTATTGGTGGTCAATAAAGCAGAAAATACCGAACAGGCAATGGCAGTTGCCGATTTTTATTCGTTAACCAGCGAACACGTGATTGCGGTTTCGGCAAAACACGGTAGCGATTTAGATTTATTGCGCGCGCGGTTGCAGGAATTTTTTCCGCTAACCGAAGCGAGCAAAACCGAAGCAGAGGCAACAACAGAGACGGCAAGTGATGGCGCGGATGAAAAACATATCCGCATGACACCCGAACAAGAAGTTTCTGTGGCGATTGTCGGGCGACCGAATGTCGGTAAATCTACATTTATTAATCGTCTTTTGGGGGATAATCGTTTAGCCGTTTCTGAACGTCCGGGAACCACGCGCGATGCCGTATCGTGTTACTTTAATCACGAAGGTGCCGGCGATTTTGTTTTGATTGACACCGCGGGCATGAGCCGGCGGCGGATGACCTTAGAGCGTGATAAATTAAGTGTCGCGGCAACGCGCCGTGCCTTAGAACATGCCGATTGTGCGATTTTAATGATTGATTTATCGGAAGGCGTTACGTATCAAGATAAACGGATTATGGCACTGATTGAAGAAGCGGGTTGTGCGATTACCGTAATTGCCAATAAAGCCGATTTAGTGCCGGCAGGGGAACGGGAAAAATCGTTAAAACAAGTGATGGATTTGTTACCACAAATGTTGTCGCCGCCTTCTTTTATGTTGTCGGCAACTGCCAAGCGGCAACTACCGGTGACCAAATTATTGGCGGCGGTGCGCCGTGTTGCGCAAGCGGCTTATACCCACATGCCGACAGCAACATTAAACAATGCGTTGAGCGATATTTTAATAGCACGGTCGCCACGTCAGCACGGTAAGACCCGCCCGAAACTGCGTTACGCCCACCAAGGCGGCAGCCGTCCGCCGTGCATTGTGATTCACGGTAACGCCATTAATCGTATTGATGATTCTTACGTTCGTTATTTATCATCGGCATTCGGGCGTTATTTTAAAATTGTCGGCAATCGCGTAAAAGTCGTTTTTCGCGGGGACGAAAACCCCTATCTACCCAAGCGTTCAGGAAATTGATAATTTTGCCCCTTGCCCTCCAAAGGAGGAGATAAAAATGGAAAAGCATCAAAATAATAATATTGAAGAAACAGCAAATCAACGGCGCACTGTTTCTGTTGTTATTCATAATGGGCGTTTAGCGGCAGAGGAACAACGCGAAGAGATTGAAGAAATCAATCAACTGACGGCGACAGCAACGTTAGATGTATTGGCAACACCGTTATTTAAGGTCGTCAAACCGCACCCCGCGCATTATATCGGTGCCGGCGCAGTGGAAACACTAACAGAAGTATTACAACGTTTTCAAGCGCGGCAAGTGGTGTTTAACTGTAATTTGAGTGTTACCCAAGCGCGTAATTTAGAAAAACAACTGGCAATGCCGGTGATTGACCGCACCGATTTAATTTTGGATATTTTTTCGCGGCGGGCGAAATCGCACGAAGGTAAAATGCAAGTGCAACTAGCGCATAGCCGGCGGCAACTCTCGCGGTTGGCGGGGTTTTGGACCCACTTAGAACGGCAACGCGGCGGTATCGGCGTGCGCGGCGGTCCGGGAGAAAAGCAAATAGAGCTGGATCGGCGCATGTTGGCGCAAAAAATTAGCCGCTTGGAAGCGCAAATTAGCAAAATGACACAACGCAAAAAATTAGCACGGCAACGGCGGCGGAAAAATGGCATTATGACGGCGGCATTGGTCGGCTATACCAATGCGGGGAAAAGTTCTTTATTTAATCTACTGGCGCGCGAAAATGCCGTATCGGATGACCGCTTGTTTGTAACACTTGATTCCACCGCGCGCCGCGTGCGCAGTGCCGACGGGCAGCATTTTGTGTTGTCGGATACGGTCGGATTTATCCGCAATTTACCGCACGAATTAGTCGCGGGTTTTCGCGCCACGCTGGCGGATACGGTGGATAGCGATTTATTATTGATTGTTGTGGATGTGTCACGCCACGATTGGCAAGAGCATTTACAACTGGTGCAAGAGGTCTTGGCGGAAATTGGTGCCGAAGAACAGCGTCGCATTATCGTCTATAACAAAATTGACCAAAACGGGCAGGACGCAAAAATAGAATTCAGCGAATGTGGTACAATGCAGGTTGTTTATATGTCATGTCATACACGTGCGGGGCTTCCTTTACTACAACAATTGGTTGCAACTGCCGCGGCAAAACACATGTCACTGTTTGAAAAACCACCAAAATAATGCGAATATTTTCTCAACAAGGCCCTCCCGATTTAGACGAATTGCTGCGGCAACTTCGTAAACGTTTTATTGGCGGCACCAAACGCCATTTCGGTAGTAATTTCGGTAGCAATAATGACGATGATGACGGCGACGAGGGCGATAAGAACACCGGCTGGCCGATGCCACCCTTGCCGATATTATCCGCGTTATTGGCAGCCGTATTTGTTTTTGGTTATGTCTTTTTTGGTTTTTTCACTGTAGAAGCCAACGAACGCGTGGTGATGTTTCGCTTGGGCAAGCCGTTTGATGTCCGCGGTCCCGGTCTAAAATGGCACTTACCGTTGCTTGAAAGTTATCGTAAAGTCAATGTTTCCGAAGTGCGACGGGTAGAAGTCGGCTATCGTAACGATACCAAAAACAAAAATTTACGCGAATCGCTAATGCTCACGGGCAATCTCAATATCATTGATATGCAATTTGTAGTGCAGTATGCATTAAACGACCCCGAATTATTTTTATTTGAAAACCGCTTTGCCAACTTACGCGCCGAAGATGTGGTGCAACAAGTGGCAGAAACCGCAATGCGCGAAGTCGTCGGGAGTAATAATATTGATTTTGTGTTGTATGAAGGGCGCGAAGCCGTTGCCGAAGAAACAAAAATTTTAATGCAAAACATTCTCACGCGCTACAAAACCGGAATTGAAGTGCAACAAGTCGCGGTGCAAAATGTGCAACCGCCCGATCAAGTGCAAGATGCATTTGAAGATGCAATTAAAGCGCGGCAGGATAGAGAGCGAAAAATCAACGAGGGCGAGGCATACGCCAATAATATTTTACCGCGCGTGCAAGGGCAGGCGTCGCGCATTACTAAAACTGCCGAAGCGTATAAAGAAAGCACGATTGTCCGCGCCAAAGGGGAAAGCCAGCAATTTTTGCTGTTGGCAAAAGAATATGCGCAAGCACCGGAAGTCACCCGGCGGCGTTTGTATTTAGAAACCATTGAAAAGGTGATGGGACGGGCGCGTAAAATTGTGATTGACGATAACATTGGTAACGGCAATTTATTATATTTGCCCTTGGATAAAATGCTCGGCGGTGCTGCCGCCCTAGCCCCGTTGTTAGATGAAGAAAACAGCAATGGTAGCGGCGGCGACCCGCAAACGTTAGATGAATTTAAAGACCTCTTGCGTCAAAGTTCGGCACGTAACCAGTTAGAAGGTCAGCGATGAACAAGCAACATATTCTACCGGTAACTGCAACTGCCTTATTACTTTTATTTTGGTTGTTGTCTTCTGTTTTATTTATCGTCTATCCGTGGCAAAGTGTGATGATTATTCAATTCGGGGAACCGTTGTCTATCAAAAAAGATCCCGGTTTATACGTCAAAACGCCGTGGCAAGATTTAGTTTTCTTTGATTCGCGCGTGCTGACGATTGACCCCGAAGAACCCGACCGTTACATTACCGCCGAAAAAGAAAATTTGCTGGTAGATGCCTATATCAAATGGCGCATTACCGACCCGCAAAAATATTACGAAACAACATTGGGAGTCGAATCCACCGGTGTAAAACGTTTGTTAGAAGTTATTAATCGCGGTTTGCGCGATGAAATTGGCAAACGCACCGTAAAAGATGTCGTGACCGGCGAGCGCGAAGAAGTGATGAATATCATCCGCATGCGAGCCGATGAAGAAGCCAGCGAATCATTTGGGATAGAGATTGTTGACGTGCGATTAAAGCGTGTTGATTTACCCTTAGCGGTATCGGAAAATGTCTACAAAAACATGATTGAAGAGCGGCGCCGGATTGCCAATGAACGGCGTTCTACCGGGGAAGCAGAAAAAGAAAAAATCAAAGCCGAAGCCGACCGCGAACGGACGATTATTATTGCCCTCGCCGAGCAAAAATCGTCTATTTTGCATGGTGAAGGCGATGCCGAATCCACCCGTATTTATGCGGATGCCTACAATCGCTACCGTGAATTTTATGATTTTTACCGCAGTTTAGCGGCATACGAAAAAACGCTCGGGAATAGTAGCGATTTCTTCTTACTCTCACCGAACTCCGATTATTTCCGTTATCTGAAAGACGAAAACGGCGATAATTGATACCGTTCTATTGATTAATAATAGATCATTGTAACACTGGGTTGGGTCGGTTAAAAAATGGTGAAAATTATTTAATCAATTTCATAATATAAACACGATATGAGTGAACCCCTCATTACTATTGCAGTTTCTTCGCGGGCATTATTTGACTTTGAAGAAGAAAATAAAATCTTTGACCAACAGGGCGAAGATGCTTATATGCAAGCGCAACAAGAGCGTTTAAACACCGTGACGGCAACGGGGATTGCCTACCCGATGGTAAAAAAATTGCTTGCCTTTAATACCGAAGAAGAACGCTTAGTCGATGTGGTGGTCATTTCGCGCAATGATCCGAACACGGGGTTGCGGGTTTTTCGTTCTATTCATCAGTACGGTTTAGATATTCGCTGCGGTTGCTTTACGCGCGGGAAACCCTCCTTACCCTATGTTTCTGCCTTTGGCGCGCATTTATTTTTGTCGGCATTTGATGAAGATGTACGCGCCGCACTGCAACACGGGGTGCCGGCAGCACGGGTAATGGGGAGGAATGGAAACAATGAAGACGAGGATGATACTTTACGTATTGCCTTTGATGGCGATGCGGTATTGTTTGGCGATGTTGCCGAGCGTGTTTATCAAAAACACGGCTTAGCGCAGTTTCAAGAGATGGAAAAAGAATTGGCGCACGACCCGTTGCCCGAGGGTCCCATCAAACCATTTTTAGCCGCGTTGTTACGCTTGCAGCAAAAAGTGCCGCCAAATAAAATTCGCACGGCGTTAATTACTGCCCGCGGGGCGCCCGCACACGAGCGACCGATTCGCACCTTAATGAACTGGGGGATTGTTGTCGACGAAACATTTTTTCTTAGCGGCGCGCAAAAGCAAAATATTTTAGAAGCATTTCGTCCTGATTTTTTCTTTGACGACCAAATTCGTCACCTGCACCAACAACAAGCGGGCGGGCACGTCAATCACGGCATTACCAATGCGCCGCAATAATTGCCGCTTACGGCAATAACATGACCGCAACACGCATCGTACTTGCCGGCGGCGGGCACGCCAACGCATTGGCATTGTTACAGTTAGCAGGGGTCAATGCGGTCACGTTAATTTCCGATGGCGCGACTACGCCGTATTCCGGCATGTTGCCCGGGTATATTGCCGGTATTTATCAATCGGCACAGTGTTTTATTAATTTGCAAAAAACAGCACAACGCGTGGGGGCGACATTTATCCCCGCTCGCGTGAGGGGAATTGCCGGTAATGAACTCTTGTTAACAAACGGGGAATCTATCGGTTTTGATGTGTTGTCGCTCAATACGGGAGCGGAACCCTTACCGACAGTGCAAGCGGATACTGCCGAGGCAGTAGGTCGTGTGAAACCGATTGGCGCTTTTATGCACTGGCTCAACAAACAAGACCGCAGCGAATTTAATCACTTAACCGTAGTTGGCGGTGGCGCCGGCGGTGTTGAAACCGTACTGGCATTGGCACACCGTTGGCGCCATAAAACGCCGGCACCGAAACTCACCTTAGTCGCCCGGCGTTTATTGCCGCACAGCACTCCCGCGGTGCGCCGTTATGTACAACAGCAAATGGCAGCGCAACACATAGAATGGCTTGTTGCCGATGTCCAAAGTTATCGTGCCGGTGCATTGCAGTTGGCGGATGGCGGACAATTCGCCAGTGCGCGCGTCGTGTATGCAACAGAAGTGGCAGCAGCGCCGTGGTGGCAAAATACGGGCTTAGCATTAGATGAGAGCGGTTTTATTTGCGTTAACTCCTATTTACAAGCCGCCACAACGCCGCCGATTTTTATCAGTGGCGATGCCGCCGCTCATCCGATGCCACTCGCGAAAGCAGGCGTGATGGCAGTACGGCAAGGGAACCTACTGGCACACAACATTAAAGTCGCGGCAGGGGTCAGCAGCGCCCCTTATCAACGTTTTAGTAGCAATACACAGGCGTTGTATATTCTCGGTGCCGGCGATGGCAAACACGCCGTTGCCAGCCGTAACGGCATCACCGTACACGGCAAATGGGTATGGCGTTGGAAGCAATATTTAGATTTTAAATTCATGCATAAATTTTCGTAATCTTTTTCCACCGCAAAAAAGAGGAACAACAGAACTGACGGGGGTTTGATAAGACGTAAAAGGTAAGACAGAAAGCAGTAAAATAGTAAGATAATATGCAGGGTAAAAATTACACTTCATTAACGCCTCAATAGCCCGCGCCGCCAGATCCGCTACTTTGTCGTTTTTTGCCGCCGTAAATTAACGATCAGACGGCGCCATTGACGAATCGGCATTGCCGGCAATATGGATGACACGGTTTCCCCGGCTTTGACGTGATGAGTCACATTGCTCGCCCCTGCCACGCGTACTCCGTCTCCTATCTCTATGTGGTCGGCAATGCCAACTTTCCCCCCTAATACGCAATACTTGCCAATACGACAACTGCCGGCAATCCCCGTTTGTCCGCAAATAATGCTATTTTCACCAATGGTCACGTTATGCCCGATTTGCACTAAATTATCTATTTTAACGTGATCGCCAATAATCGTATCATCTAATGTACCGCAATCAATCGCGCTGTTCGCACCGATTTCTACCTCATTCCCAATCCGCACACTCCCTAATTGGCGTACTTTATCAATTCCGCCAGCGCTGTTATCGGTATAACCGAAACCATCCGCACCGATGACCACACCGGCATGGAGAGTGCAATTTTCCCCCAACACCACCCGCGGATACAACACCACCCGTGGATACAACACGCAACCGGCAGCAATTTTACAATCGCGTCCGATAATCACCCCGGCATGGAGAGTACAGCCGTTACCAATTTGCGCACCGGCGGCAACCACGGCGCCCGCATCAATCGCAACTTCCGCGGCAATTTCGGCTTGGGGATGAATATTGGCGGCAGGCGAGACACCACTCACCGCCGGCGCGGCAGGAGGATATAATTGTTCAATCGCGTGAGCAAAATAGGTACGCGGCGCCCCCGCTACCAGCCACTTGGCGACAGTCGCCGGCACCTGATCGGCACCGGGGTCATCTTTAGCGAGAATCACCGCACCGGCAGTCGTGGCGGCTAATTGCTGCACACTCGCTCCCGAAAAAAAAGATAATTCGCCCGCCTGCGCCGAAGCGAGTGAAGCAACCCCAGTAATTAATAGATTCGGATTACCGACAATTTCCCCGCCGCAACGCGCTGCTAACTGTGCCAATGATAACTGCGCTTGCATCCGGAAAATTTGTATCAGCGACTAATACTCGCTTTTTTATCAAAAAGTTCAATCACCGCTTCGGTGACATCGGCATTCGGGTCGGCATATAAAATGATGTTGTGATTAAGTGTTGCACGCCCTGAAACCGGTAAGGTTAAATAGGGATTGAGTACCATCGTATAGTTACGTTCTTTTGCCATCTCCACAATTAAGCGTTCAATTTCAGAATCAATCACGGTACGACGCTCTTGAAAACGCAAGGTTCTATCTTCTACCAATGCCTGCCGATCGCGAACAAAATCGCGTTCCATTTTGACAATTTTACGCTCGCGCTCATTTTTTTCGTTTTCGCTAAGCGTAATTCCTTCTTTTTCTAACGCTTCGCGCAATTCCACAATCGTGTTGCGGACATCATTCAGCGCTTGTTCACGTTCTTTGAACTCCACACGCAAATCATCTTGCACGGCGGAGACCACTTTTGATTCACGATAAACACGTTCAAAATCAACATAAACGACTTTATCTGCTGCCATCACATTCGTTGCCAATAGGCAGGTCAATATCAATAAATGTATTTTTTTCATTCGTATTCTCCGAAAATGAGGGATATTAAAAAGTGCTAATAGAAAATTGGAATGTCTCAACGTCATCTTGCGGTTTAGACAAAAACGCTTCCACATAAGAAAAACGGAGCGGTCCCACCGGTGACACCCAGCGTAATTCTAGCCCCCATGAGCTGCGAAAACTCCCCAAACCAAAATCTTCACCAACAGCACCGGCATCTATAAAAGGCACTAAAAAGATCTGCTGCTCTTCAAAAAATTTCGCCTCTGCCGATAACTCTAAAGAAGCATATAAACGCGAACGCCCACCGATGGCGTCCCCCGCCGCATCTTCGGTATAGCCAATGGAATTATTGGAAAAACCGCGTAAGGTATCGGTACCGCCAAGATAAAAGCGCCGATAAAACGGATAAACCCCATCCCCGTAGGCATCGCCATATCCTGCCCCCAAACGCGCATGTAATACCGGCTCGCTCGGAATTTGATTAATCGTTCGGTAATAATCGTGTTCATAATCTAAATAATAATATTCTAACTCCAGCACCGGTAATGCCAGATCTCCGCGCACATCAATATGTTGCCCTTCGGTTGGTACGCGCACTGCATCGCGGGTATCATAATCCAGCCCGGCTTCCAGCAGCAACGTATCAAATTGTTCGCCGTGTTGGTCAACAAACTCTTTGTAGATTACGGTATTTGCCGTGCTATTGATGTCCACCTGTTGATAGGCGAGATATAAATTATAAGTACCGTCATCGGTAAACGGAAAGTCAAAGCCGTATTCCACCTTATAGCCGTCAATACTGTAGGCAGAAGTATCATCGCCGGCATCAGTTTCGCCATAGGTGAGTCCGATGTGGCGGGTAATTCCGTCTTGCGTGTAGTAATTTTCGTCTAACTCAAAGTCAAAATTAAAGGCATCTTCAGTTTTAGAAAAATCGGCAGAAAAATCATTACCGCTACCAAAGATATTGGTATTAGAAAACCCCGCGTTATACGACAAACCGCCACCGGAAGCAAAGCCGGCACCAAAACGAATTTCGCCCGTATACGCCTCTTCTACCGAGATGAGTAAATCCACTTGGTTTTCACTGCCTTCTACCGGCACCGTATCAATTTGTACGCGATTAAAATATCCCAAACGCCGCACCCGACTACGCGAGCGGTTAATTTTTTCCTGTGAATAGCGTTCACTTTCAAACTGCAATAATTCGCGGCGAATGATTTTATCGGCGGTAATTTCGTTACCGGCAATATTAATATAGCGGACAAAAACCACTTGATGCGGATGAATCGTATAGACAATACGCGCGCTGCCGGCTTCGTCATTAATCTCGGTGCGCGGTTCTACCACCACATTGGCATAACCCAAATCGCTCATATCTTTACGTATTTCTTTAACGGCATTACTGGACGAACGCCCGCTATAAATATCGCCGGGTTGTTGCTCCACATACTGACGAAAATGTTCTAATTCAAACGGCAACGCTGCCGCCCCCGCTGCTAATTCAAAGGAAATATCATCAATCGTATATTGCTTACCTTCATTCAAACGAATCACAATATCAATATGTCGTTTATCGGGTGAGATTTCCACCTGTCGCGCTTCTACTTCAAAACGCAAATAGCCGTTTTCTAGATAACGGGTGCGGATACGCCCTAAATCCGCTTGCAAACGGGCATCGGAATAGCGATAATCATCGGTAAAGAAATTTAAAAAGTGTCGCGTTTCTAACCGCATATCACGGCGCAAGCGCCAAGTGGTAAATTCTTCATTGCCGATAATACGGATGGAGCGAATTGCCGCTTCGCCGCCTTCATCTACATTAAACAAAATCGCCACGCGGTTACGCGATAAGGGCGATGAAACGACTTCTACCTTGGCATGAAAAAAGTTGCGTTCCACATACGCATTTTCAATCACCCGTGCGGCTTCTTCAATTAAACTTTGGTTAAATACTTTCGCCTCAGAAATACCGGCGGAATCGAGCATACTGGCTAATGCCTCTTCGGATAATTCGCCGGCACCGCTAACGGTTACTTCGGCAATGGTTGGATTTTCTTCCACCTGCACGACAATGATATTACCATCACGCAACACTTGCACTTCACGAAAATACCCTGTATCGTAGAGCGCTTGAATAATTTCGCTGGCACGGTCGGCAGAAAAGGAATCGCCAATTTCAACGGGCATACGATTAAAAATCACCCCCGGCGAAAAACGCCGCAACCCTTCAATACGGACATCTTCAATTACAAAAGAATCGGCGGCTTGCTGAGCAACGACCGGATAAGGAACGACAAGCAATAAAATGCAAATTATTTTTAAATAGTTTTTAAGCCAATTTACCATTCTTCTAAAACAATTGGACAATGTCGTTAATAATTATAAATGTCATTAATGCTAATAAAATAGCAGCGCCTGAAATATGCCACAAACGCAATGTTTTATCGCTAAACTTGCGTCTACTCACGCATTGTAGCACACTTAATAAAATTTGCCCGCCGTCTAATAAAGGTAAGGGCAGTAAATTGAGAATCCCCAAACTCGTTGAAATCAGCGTGACAAAACGCAACCAGACGCCAAACCCTAACATCGCGGCATCTGCCGATTGTGTTGCAATCCCCACCGGTCCGCTCACCTGTGTACGCGACGCCCCACCGC
The DNA here is from genome assembly GCA_022600535.1 of Pseudomonadota bacterium. Lineage (GTDB taxonomy): Bacteria > Pseudomonadota > Gammaproteobacteria > Tethybacterales > Persebacteraceae > JAHZKE01. Next base: position 11,117 of record JAHZKE010000099.1, on the reverse strand, counting down.
TAATGAGCAAACGCACAAACGACACCGCGCGGGCAATATCCTGTCCGGTATTTTTTACCGCGGCAACCACTAATTCCGGCGGCGAATACGACACCGTTACCAACAACGGCGCCAATGCCGCACGGTCAATCGTCGGTGAAATCCCCATATAGCCCACCTTCCTTCTGCCGCGTTTCACCTCACTTGGCGTAACGGTGACGGTCAAAGCACTGTTATCACGCCACACCACCACCGGCATCGGTTGCTGTGGATGGGCAGCGATAATCTGCACGGCTTCATCCCAACGCTCCACAAAAATACCGTTAAACATAATCAGCGTATCGCCGACGCGCACCCCGGCAGCCGCTGCCGGACTATCGGGTTGCACCGTGGCAATTTGTAATTTAATATAATTCTGTTGCTGCACCAACCCCAGCACTGCCGCGGGGCTCCCTAAGGTTTCTATTTCTGCTAACGCCTCCGGCACGGCAGCAATTTCGTAAACTGCGCCGTCTGCCATCGCCACCTGAATATCTCCCCCTGCCACTAAGCTATCCGCCAGTGCGACCTCCACTTGCCGCCAAGTATTGATGGCGGTATCGTTAATTGCCGCAATTTCATCGCCGCCGCTAATCCCCGCGGTTGCCGCCGGCGAAGTGGCGCGCACGTTTTCCACTAAAGGACGCAACCCTTGCTCGCCGTTGGACAGTATCACCAATAACAAAACAAACGAAAGTACGATATTGGCAAACGGGCCGGCAGCATAAATAATAATGCGCTGCCAATGGCTTTTCGCTTCAATCGCTTCTTCGGGTGGGTAATTGTGTTGCGCCGCCGATTCGGCATCTAACATACGCACATAACCACCCAACGGCACGGGGGCGAGTACCCATTCGGTACCGTGGCGGTCGCGGCGCAACAACAGCGGCTTACCAAAACCCACACTAAAACGCAACACGCGCACGCCAAAATAACGCGCCGCGACATAGTGCCCGTATTCGTGCACCGACACAATAATTAATATTATTAAAATAAATGAAATTATTGCCAACATGCAATTTGCTCCCGCGCGAAACGCCGTGCCATTTCATCGGCTTGCCAAATATCAGCAATACTGCTCGCCATCGTTTGTTGTCCGTGCAAGTAATCCACCATGTTGCAATTAACCCGCGCAATATCAGTAAAAGCAATCGCACCGGCGAGGAAAGCATCTACCGCAACTTCGTTTGCTGCCGACAATGCCGCCGGCGCACTACCGCCTAATTTCAACACCGAATACGCCAACGGCAAACAAGGATAACGCGCTGCTTCGGGAGGAGTAAACGATGCTTGCGATAACGCCTGCCACGGCAGCGGCGGCACGACCGCAGGCAAGCGTTGCGGCCATGCCAACATGCGCGCTAACGGCAGGCGCATATCGGGTTGCGACCAGTTGGCAATCAAAGCGCCATCGGCATATTCCACTAAGGCGTGGCAAGTGCTTTGCGGGTGTAATACAACGCCAATCCGCTCGCCCGTGGTGCGAAACAATACTGCCGCTTCCATAATTTCTAACGCTTTATTCATCATCGTTGCCGAATCAATGGTGATTTTTTTCCCCATTGACCAGTTGGGATGTGCCAACGCTTGTTGCGGAGTCACTTGCGCCAATTCTGCCAACGGCAACGCCCGCACACTGCCGCCCGATGCCGTCAGCCACAATTTTTGATACTCGGCATCCGCCTGCAATAATTCAAACAAGGCGCAATGTTCGCTATCTAACGGCAACAAACAACCGCCGCCCGCATCAATCGCTTCTAATAACAAACCCCCCGCAACAATCAACGCTTCTTTATTTGCCAGCAATAAACGCTTGCCCGCGGCAGCAGCGGCAAAGGCAGGCGCGACCCCGCGCGCCCCGGCAATCGCGCCGACGACAGTCGCGCAAGACGCATCCGCCGCCGCCGCTAACACCGCTTCGGCACCGCCGACGACTTCAATGTTTTCACCGGCTAAACGTTGCGCTAATACGGTGGCTTGTGTTTTATCTGCCAGCACTGCCCGCTGTGGACGGTGTTGGCGACATAATTGTTCCATCCGTTCCACATCGCGATTGGCGACTAAAATGCGCGCGCAGTAATGATGGCGATGTTCGGCAATAATGGAGAGTGCTGCCGCGCCAACGCTACCCGTTGCCCCCAACACACATATATTTTGCACTACACCAACCAAGCCGAAAGCAAAGCAACTGCCGGCAACACCGTGAGTAAGGAATCCATGCGATCCAAAACACCACCGTGATTACCCAATAACGTGCCGGTATCTTTCAACCCGACCCGACGTTTGAGAGAGGAAATAAATAAATCGCCCAACGCTGCCAATGCCGCTAAAGAAAACACCACGGAAAACATAATGACTAAAGAAACCGTCTCTTCGGCGAAAAAATAATTATAAATCATCCCGCCGATAAACACCGCTAATAATCCCCCGAGTGCGCCTTCTACCGTTTTTTTCGGGCTAATCACCGGTGCCAAACGCACCCTGCCGAACAAACGCCCGACAAAAAAACTAGCACTATCAAACACCCACACTAAACTCATCCCCGCGAACAGTAGCGATAAATCTTTTTCGTATAACAGGGCGGCGGCGCGCCACACAACATACAACACCAATAAACCACTCACTGCCAACAACATTTGATTGCTGGATTTTTTCAACATCCACCACGGGGCGACAAACACCCAAAACAGCGCCACCAAAACAAACAGGGCGTGTTGCACCGCGCTATCGTAATTCATGTAATGGGTGGCAATGACAAAAGCAACAAATGTCAGTGGATATAAAACGGTATTGAAGCCGCTGAAATTACACAGCCGCCCCCATTCATAAGCCGCCACCACTGCCAGCAATAAAGTGATGCTGCTCCACAATATCGGCATTTCAAAAATAACAAAAAAGGCGACTGCTGCCAACAATAAAGATGCAACAACGCCGCGATGCTGCCAATTAAATTGCATGTTTCATCTCAATCGTCGGGGTGCTGTTGCGGCAGTTGTCCGTAACGCCGCTCTCGCTGTTTAAAGCTCGCAATCGCGGCATGTAAATCGGCGGCCGCAAAATCAGGCCATAGGGTATCGGTAAAATATAACTCGGCATACGCCAACTGCCACAATAAAAAATTACTGATCCGCTGCTCGCCCCCGGTGCGGATGAGTAAATCAGCTGCCGGTAAATCTGCCGTTGCTAAATGACGGGCAAAATTTTCCTCGTTGTAGGCCTCCTTGGCTTGCGCCATTTTTTCTGCCGCTTGCACAATATCCCACTTCCCACTATACCCTAACGCCAATGTTAAATTTAGGCGCGTGCCGTTGCGGGTGAGGGTTTCTAAGCTACGCATCCCCGCGCGCAAAGTGGCAGGAAACCGCGCAGTATCGCCGATAAAACGCAGGCAGATGTTATTTTTTCGTAAGCGCGCCCCTTCGCTGGAAATCGCCTCGGCGAACAACTGCATCAGGGCGCTGACTTCGCTCCCCGGACGTTGCCAATTTTCATGACTAAAAGCAAACAGCGTTAAATGCGAAACCCCCTCGGCAACCGCATTTTCAACTAACCGCCGTGCTGCCGTTAACCCTTGTTTGTGCCCGTCGGTGCGCGGCAGTTGCCGCTGTTGCGCCCACCTGCCATTGCCATCCATAATGACAGCAATATGAGCGGGGACACTCCCTTCCGCAAACGAAGAAGACATCGTTAAACCGTCATCAATTCTTGTTGTTTATCGGTGGCAAGTTTATCAATTTTACCCACCGCCTCTTTGGTACTCTTTTCAATCTCTTGCTCTAACCGTCTGCCTTCGTCTTCACCAATCTCTTTGTCTTTTACCGCGGTTTTAACTTCGGCAACGGCATCGCGGCGAATATTACGCACCGCAATCCGCGCTTCTTCGGCTTCGCGCCCGACGACCTTGCCCAAATCGCGGCGGCGTTCTTCTGATAAATCGGGCATGGTCACGCGAATATTCAAACCACTGGCAGCCGGATTAACCCCTAAATCAGAATCGCGAATCGCCTTTTCGGCAGCAGCGGCATTTTGCTTATCCCACACCATCACCGTCAGTGTGCGCGCATCGCTCACCGACACCGTTGCCAACTGTGCCAGCGGCATATCGCTACCGTAGCAGTTGACCATAATGTTATCTAACAAGCCGCCGTGGGCGCGACCGGAGCGAATTTTGCCCAACGCTTCAACCAGCGCGGCAACCGTTTTATCCATACGGGCAGAAATTTGTTTTTTAATATCCATGGTTTTTGTCTGATAAAGTGGTACGCCCGGCAAGATTCGAACTTGCGACCCTCAGGTTCGTAGCCTGATACTCTATCCAGCTGAGCTACGGGCGCATAAAAATGCGATTTTAACGAATATTAGCGTTTATCGCAAATAAAAATGGCGGAGAGAGAGGGATTCGAACCCTCGATGGAGCTTTTGACCCCATACTCCCTTAGCAGGGGAGCGCCTTCAACCGCTCGGCCACCTCTCCGCGAAAAAATCGTATTGTAATTGATTAATAAAGATTAATTAAATCTTTATTGTTCTGCCCCTCCTGTGATGCGCTCTTCTTGCGGTGCTTGGGCTAAGTCAAACGCGGTGTGTAGTGCCTGCACTGCGGTTTCCATCTGTGCTTCGGCAATCACGACTGACGTTTTAATTTCGGAAGTAGAAATCATCTGAATGTTAATTTGATGGTCGGATAAAGTTTTAAACATTAAACTCGCCACGCCCGGGTGGGAACGCATGCCAATCCCCACGACCGATACTTTAGCGATGTCGGCATCGCCCAATACTTCGGTCGCGCCAATTGTTGCCGCCGCTGTTTTTGTCGTGACCATTGCCCGCGCAAATTCATCGCGCTGCACGGTGAACGAAAAATCAGTACGTCCGGCGCTACTAACATTTTGCACAATCATATCTACATTAATATTACTCTTGGCAACTGCCGACAGCAATAAATGCGCGATTCCCGGTTTATCGGGCACGCCGGCAACTGTGATTTTGGCTTCTTCTTTATTAAAAGCAACACCGGTAACAACAGGATCTTCCATTTCATTTTCCTCATAGGTAATTAAAGTACCGCCCGTGCAATCATGATCTTCGGTCAGCGAAGATAAAACGCGCAAAGGCACTTGATATTTGCAGGCGAATTCCACCGAGCGCAACTGTAACACCTTTGCCCCCAGCGATGCCATTTCTAACATTTCTTCCACATGCACCGTCTCCAGTCGGCGCGCATCGGCACAGACCCGCGGATCGGTCGTATAAATCCCATCCACATCGGTAAAAATTTGGCACTCCTTCGCCGACAACGCCGCCGACAACGCCACTGCCGTGGTATCCGTACCCCCGCGCCCCAAAGTCGCAATATCCCCCGTTGCCGTGCGCCCCTGAAACCCCGGCACCACCGGCACTTCATCGTTATTGAGTGCACTACGCAACACCTCACTGCGAATATCCACAATCCGCGCTTTACCGTAGGCAGCATCGGTGCGAATCCCCACCTGTTCGCCGGTTAAACTGCGGGCGGCGACTCCTAAGCGTTGTAATTCTAATGCTAACAGTCCAGCGACAATTTGTTCCCCCGTGGCAATCACCGAATCTTGCTCGCGCAATCCTTCAGCGCCAATCTCGGCACACAAGCGCAGCAGGCGATTCGTCTCCCCCGCCATTGCCGACACCACCACCACCACCTGCACCCCGCGTGCGCGACAAGCGGCAACCCGCGCCGCCACTGCGCGAATCCGTGCAATATCGGCAACCGAAGTGCCCCCGTATTTTTGTACTAAAAGAGTCATAGACAAACGTTAAAGGCAGGATTATAGCAAACGCACCGCAACAGCTCGCTATGTGGTGCGCATCCTCCTCTCGAGGTGGAATTTAATTCGTCCGCGTTAACCTTTTCATTTCCACAGCAGAAGCAATGTCGGCGCGATATTCTAACGCCCCCGTTACATGCTGGCTTATCGCCGCATCCACCCGCTCGGCAGCAACCACCGCATCATCCGCAACTGCCACCACCGCCAGCACGCGTGATTTTTTTAAGGTTTGATAACTGCCTGCACTCCCCCCCGCGAATGCAATACAGTGCGCATAAAAAACATCCACCCCCATTGCCGCCATTGCTGCCTCATCCACCGTAAAGCGCAGCGCAGTCGGGCTGGCTTGCGGATACTCTGCCGCCACCAGATATTTCACCACGGACGCCTGCAAACGAAACTGCACGCTTTGCGCGGTTAGTGTTTTTTCCCACAGCGCCACAATTAACTGCGATAACGGCGTGGCTAACACCGATATGATATTTAACGCTTCGGGGTCGCCAAAACGGCTATTAAATTCCATAAAGCGCACCGCGCCGGCAGCCGTGAGAAAAAAACCGCCGTTTAACACCCCTTGCAAAGGCACGCCATCGGCACGCATGCGGTCAATCACCTTTTGCATAATCGTGCGGCATTCTTCTAAATGGTGCGCTTGCATAAACGGTAATGTTGGTGTGGCGACATTAAAGCAACCCATACCGCCCGTACCCGCCCCCGTATCGCCGGCGAAGCGGTAGGGATAATCGTAAGTTGCCGGCGCCAATACTAAATGTTCGCCATCGGTCAGCCCCATCACGGTGAACTCTAAGCCGTGCAATTTCTCGACCAACAGCACTTGCTCGCCGCGCGCTAATAACTCCTGTGCGTATGCCGTTGCTGCCGCATAATCGGCAAGGTGTTGCGGCATGACCTTGACCCCTTTGCCGCCGGTGAGCCCCTGCGGTTTGACCACCAACGGCAACTGATGTTGGGCAAATATTTCTACTGCCGCCGCTAATTCGTCAGCGCGTTCCACCACTTGAAATTGCGGCGTAAATTGCGGGCAGACCTCACGCACCAGCAACATAGAATAGACCTTATCCCACTCAATGCGAGCGGCGGCGCGAACACCACCAACAGCGCGAACACCAGCGGCAAGCAAGGCATCCACCACCCCGTTTGCCAAAGGGTCATCGGCACTGACAAAAACATAATCCACCGCGTGTTGGCGGGCAAAAGCACATACGACTTCCGGCGCATTGGCATCGCCGAGATGATAAGCACCGCCGGAAGATTCCACACAACGCACAATCGTCGGATTGGCATGTGCCATGACGGCATAGACAGTGCTATCGGTGGCTAAATTGCGGGCAAAGGCACTTTCCCTGCCGCCGCCGCCAACAATCATAATTTTCATCGGTCTGTGAACCTGAGGTTAATCGCTATTAAAGTTGTCCGCGGCGCATGCGTTCATTGCGCCGGCGAATACATTCTAAAGTACATAATAATAACATGGAGACAATAATTAACATCGTGGCGACTGCCAAAATGGTCGGGCTAATCCGTTCGCGAATCCCCGAAAACATTTGCCACGGAATCGTATGCTGTTGATAGGAACCGACAAAATAAATCACCACCACTTCATCAAAGGAAGTAATAAAAGCAAACAACGCGCCGGCAATCACGCCGGGTAAGATAATCGGCACAATAATACGAAAAAATATCGTCGTCGAATTTGCCCCTAAACTTGCTGCCGCGCGAATCAGAGAATGATCAAAACCCGATAAAGTCGCAGTGACCGTAATGACGACAAACGGCGTGGCTAAGGCAGTATGCGCTAAAATAACACCCAAGTAAGTCCCCTGCAAGCGAATATTGGTATAAAAGAAATACATCGCCGCTGCTGAGATAATCAGCGGCACAATCATCGGCGAAATTAATAACGCCATTAACACGCGCCGATAGGGCAGGTAGGATTTTGCCAACCCCAACGCCGCCAACGTGCCCAAGAAAGTCGCCAACAGGGTAGCGGAGACGGTAATAATGGCACTATTTTTTACTGCGGCTTGCCAGTTTAAATCGTTAAAGAAATCATAATACCATTCCAGTGAATACCCGTCAGGGTCAAACGCCAGCATTTCTTTGGTGAACGTAAAAAACGGCGACGCATTAAACGACAGCGGAATAATGACTAAAATAGGAAACACCAAATAAAATAATACCAACCCGACAAACACGCGCAGGGCATAGTGCCAAATTTTTTCCCATCCTTGAATATATTGCGGCATTGCAGACATTGGATTATCCTAACTTCATGTTGTCAACGCCGACAATTTTATCGTAACACCAATACAGCACCAACACCACCACCAATAACATTGCCCCCAACGCTGCCGCCAGCCCCCAGTTGAGCGAACTCCGCACGTGGTAGGCAATACGATTAGAAATAAAAGTACCCTCTGCACCGCCGACTAATTCGGGCGTAATATAATAGCCAATCGCCAAAATAAAAACTAAAATGACGCCGGCACCGATGCCGGGAATCGTTTGCGGAAAATAAACTCGGCGAAACGCGGTGAACGCATTTGCCCCTAAAGAACGCGCCGCCCGCATGTGATACGGCGAAATTGTTTTCATCACACTATACAACGGTAAAATCATAAACGGCAATAAAATATGCGTCATGGCAACGATTGTCCCGGTTTGATTATGGATAATTTCTAAACGATTGCCATCCCCCACAATCCCCAGTGCGACTAAAGTATCGTTAATCACCCCTTCTTTTTGCAATAAGACAATCCACGAAGTCGTGCGTACCAACAGCGAAGTCCAAAACGGTAGCAAGACAAAAATAATCAGCAAATTCGCCGCCTTTGACGGCAAGTTAGACAACAAAAACGAAACCGGATACCCCAACAATAAAGTCAGTAAAGTAATCACCAGCGAAATAAATAAAGTACGTCCAAACAAACTAATGTAAATCCCCTCGGGATTTTTTTGATATTCCTGCACAGCGGGATTGTAACGGTAGTCGGTGGCGGCAAGAAAATAACCCGCCGTCGTTGCCGAAGAAAAACGTTGAATGCCGCGCCAGATATTGACATCTGCCCACTTGGCATCAATTTTGAGCATCGCCTCTCGCGCTTCGGCGGCATCTGCCCACTCTATTTTTTTCGCCCGTCGTGCCGTTTTGCGAAACAAACTAGAAACCCCCGACACTTCGTAATTGAGACGTTGTCCAACGGCGGTAATTGTTTTATCCTTCGCGCCGGCAACAAAATCTTGTAACAATGCTTCGTACACTGCATCGTCAGGCAAGGCATCCCCGCTGGCGTCCCATTGTTGCAACAACGGGGCGGACATTTGTAAAACATTCGGCACTTTTTTGTTGTCAATACTACGCAACAACATTTCGCCCACCGGAAACAAAAAGGTAATAATAATAAAAAGTAACAACGGCAATACCGGCAACAATGCCCCGTAACGCTTACGCCGCTCGGCACGGCGAAAACGCAACTTTAGCGTTGCGCCGTCAATGACTTGTTCTTGTTGTGCTACGCTCTCCATCGTACAACAGTATTTTTTTATTAATGACTACTATTTTTTATTAATGTAATAAACAATAAAAAAGCGGCACCTCCCTTGCGAGCGGTGCCGCTTTTTTATTAAGCCGAGATTACTGGCTTAACCACGCTTGAAAACGTTGATCCATTTCATCGCGGTTATCTGCCCACCACTCAAAATTATAGAGCAATGTTGTTTTGGCATTTTTCGGATCGGTCGGCATGTGTGGTGCCATGTCAATCCCCAACGTTGCATGTTTCCCCACTAACGGCGCAGACGACTTACGTGCCGGACCGTAGGAGATATACTTGGCTTGGTCGGCTAAGCGTTGCGTATCGGTCGCAAACTTGAGGTAATCCAACACGGCGGCTTCGCGATCGGCAGACAAACCCGCCGGGACAATCCAACCATCTAAGTCAAATACTTGCCAGTCCCACAACATTGCGACGGGTTGTTTTTCTTCTTCAATCACAGAAAACAAACGCCCATTATAAGTAGAACCAATGACCACTTGACCATCCGCAAGACGTTGCGGGGTATCGGCACCTGCTGACCACCAAATGACATCGTCTTTAATCGTATCTAACTTGGCAAACGCCTGTTTGACACCAGCTTCGGTAGAAAGCACATCGTAAATTTTATCGGCAGGAACCCCATCTGCAAGCAATGCCCACTCTAAGTTATTCACCGGACGTTTTTCTAAAGAACGCTTACCGGGGAATTTTTTCAAGTCAAACACATCTTTGATGCTTGTCGGTTGCGCGCCATTCCACTCGGGAACATCGGTGCGATAGCCAAACGTGGTGGAATAAACAATCTGCGGGATGAAGCATTCATTGACTAATAAATCGCCAAAATCTTTTGTTGCCGAAGAACCATCATTGCCTTTTGCCAATTCTTTATCAAAATCCATTTCGCGCGCGAGACCTTCATCACACAAACGCAAAGCATCGGCAGCGACCACATCCACTAAGTCCCAAGTGACATTGCCGGCTTCTTTCATCGCCCGCAAGCGTGCAACTGCTTCGTTAGAAGAGTCATCATTGGTAATTTTAACGCCTGAATTTTTTTCCATATAAGGTTCGTGGTATGCCTTTTGTTGGCTGGTGGTGTATGCCCCGCCCCACGATACAATCGTCAAATCTATATTTTCTGCGGCATTAACCAAAGGTTGTGCCAACAAGCTACCGGCGACTAATACCGCTGTAATTGTTGTTAGTTTTGTTTTATTTTTCATAAGTTTCATAAGAACTTTCCTCTCAGTTTGTTTGGAATGATTGCCGTTATATTAGCATAGAAATAGAAAAAGATAAAACGGAGGGGGTGCCAAGTGTTTTCCGTATGATTGCAACCAACGTTATTAATATTTAGAAAAGTCCCTCATACTCATTGACGACCCTTCGACAATATCAGGGGGCGATTGGTCGAAAGATTACTAAAAAATAATCGCTGGCTGAGCCTGTCGAAGCCCCTCTATCGCTTGCAACTAACGTTATTAAGATTTAAAAACAAGTCCCTCATACTCATTGGCGACCCTTCGACAAGCTCAGGGGGCGACTGGTCATACTCATTGACGACCCTTCGACAAGATCAGGGGGCGACTGGTCTTACTAATCTATTGCTTACGTGTTTCTAAAAATGCAATTCCTGCTTTGCCGCTGATGAATACCTCATCTTCGGCTAACTCTTCGTGCAAGGGCAATGTCGTGGAAATCCCCGTAATTACAAACTCGCGTAGCACACTGCGTAAGC
>JAHZKE010000098.1 GCA_022600535.1 Pseudomonadota bacterium | reverse complement strand
TCGTTTGTGATAGATTCTTGCTTATGCAGGAAATTAATAAGCAGTTAGGCGCGGACAAAACCGCCCGCAATCCGATTAAAATTATTCCCATAGAAACGTTACCGAAAAAACCAGCGTGGATACGGGTAAAAGCGCCCTACAACGAACGTTTTACCGAAATTAAACGTATCCTCCGGCAACATAAATTGCATTCTGTTTGTGAAGAAGCATCGTGCCCGAATATCGGCGAATGCTTTGGCAAAGGCACCGCAACGTTTATGATCTTGGGCGATTTATGCACGCGCCGTTGCCCTTTTTGTGATGTCGGACACGGCAGACCCAACCCGCCCGACCCCGCCGAACCCGCCAACCTCGCGGCAGTGATTGCCGATTTACGTTTGTCATACGTGGTGATTACCAGCGTTGATCGCGATGATTTATTGGATGGCGGCGCCGGGCATTTTGCCGCGTGCATTCGTGCCGTGCGCCTCGCCGCTCCCGCCATTAAAATAGAAATCCTCACTCCTGATTTTCGCCGACGGATAGAACGCGCATTAGACAGCATGGCAGATGACCTCCCCGATGTCTTCAACCACAATTTAGAAACGGTGCCGCGTTTGTATAAAGAAGCCCGCCCGGGGGCAGATTATCAAAACTCCTTGCAACTGTTGCAAACATTCAAACAGCGGCATCGCGGCATTCCGACAAAATCAGGCATTATGGTCGGTTTGGGCGAAACCGATGAAGAAATTTATCAAGTTATGGACGATATGCGCCGTTATGAAATTGACATGCTCACCATTGGGCAATATCTACAACCAACACGCGGGCACCTGCCGGTAAAACGTTTTGTGCCGCCGGAGGGGTTTGAAGAATATCGTCACTATGCCGAAAAAATCGGTTTTGCCCATGTCGCCAGCGGTCCTTTGGTGCGTTCTTCTTATCATGCCGATGTGCAAGCAGGTGCGCTCCTTGGTTAAATTTTGCCGATGAAAACATTGGCAGATTTTGATTGGCGCGGAAAAATTGCAATTATTCGCGCCGATCTCAACGTGCCGCAAACCGCGAACGGCGAAGTTGCCGATGACACGCGTTTAGTTGCTGCTAGCGGCAGCGTGCGGACGATTTTAAACGGCGGCGGCGGGGTGGTGCTGTTGTCGCACTTGGGGCGCCCGCAAGAAGGCAAAATAGAAAAAGAATTTTCCTTAGAAAGTATTGTGCCGGCGTTTTCTTTGCTGTTGCAACATCCAATACGCTTTGCCCCGACATTAGAAAATGCAGGACCCGCCGTGGGAGAAGTGTTGCTGTTAGAAAACACGCGCTTTAATGTCGGCGAAAAAAATGACGATGGCAATTTAGCACGCCGTTATGCCGCCTTAGGCGACATCTTTGTGATGGACGCTTTTGCCAGTGCGCACCGTGCCGAAGCATCAGTGACCGGGTTGGCGCGATGCGGTCTGCCCGTTTGTGCCGGTGGATTAGTAGAAGCCGAACTCAATGGTTTGACGCGCATCGTCGGACAAATAGAGCGCCCGTTAGTCGGCATTTTTGGCGGGGCGAAAATTTCCACCAAACTGGCAGTACTGCAACACATGGCAGAGTTGTGCGACACCCTACTGATTGGCGGCGGCATGGCAAACACGTTGTTGCTGGCACAAGGGTACAATGTCGGTGCTTCGTTAGTGCAAGAAGACATGCAGGCAGAAGCGCAAGCAGTATTATCAGCAACACAAGGGCGCTTGGTGTTGCCGCAAGATGTCGTCATCCAAACCGCTGACGGCACCGCCGGGCAGCAATGCACACTGGAACAAATCAATCGCGGCGATGTTATTTTAGATATCGGCAGTGCCAGCAGTCAACACTATAGCGCGATTATTAAACAAGCAAAAACAATCCTGTGGAATGGTCCCGTCGGTTTGTTTGAACAAGAACCCTACGCCGCCGGCACCAACGCGATTGCCCATGCCGTTGCTACCGCTCCCGCCTATTCCTTAGTCGGCGGTGCCGATACCATTGCCGCCGTGCGTGCTGCCGAGGTAACGGAACAAATTAATTACATCTCCACCGGTGGCGGTGCCTTATTAGAATACCTTGCCGGCAAAACATTACCGGGATTAGTGGCATTAGGGGCATAAATCGAAAAATGTTTGACAGTCAGAAAATAGGAAAAAATCTGCGCGAAGCGGGCTTTTTGGCGCTGTGCCTGTTGCTGATTTATTTATTAGCCATTTTATTCACCTACTCCGGTGCCGACCCTTCCTTTTCAACCAGCGCAGTGAGCGAAGACATTGCCAATTCGGGTGGTATTTTAGGCGCTTATATTTCCTCGCTCCTCTTTGAATTATTTGGGCGTTCCTCTTATCTGCTCTGCATGATTGTCTTTATCTTCGGTTGGGTTTTATTATTGCGGGCACCAACAGCAGACGAACTCAATCACGTCGCGTGGTGGGCGGCAGGGTTAGGGGTTATTTTATTTATGGCATCTTCGTCATCATTAGAATATTTACGCTTTCACTACAACGATGACTTACCCGCCGGTGCCGGCGGTTTAACCGGCAAACTACTCGCCCCCATTATGATGCAGTGGTTTGGGGAGATTGGCGCTTCTTTAATTTTAGCGGCAATTTGGCTGTTGAGTTGGAGCTTGGCGGCAGGGCTATCATGGTTTGCCTTTTTAGAAAAAGTAGGAAAAATAAGCGAGCAAGTTGTTTTATTAATCATTCGCAGTTGGCGCTGGCAGCGGGAAAACGCCGAAGAAAAGAAAACACCACCCGCGCCGCCGCCCCGCGCCGCCGCCATTATTTCGGCAGCAGTGAAGAAAAAACGACAAGCCGCCACCGAAGCCCCCCCGCAAGAACCGATATTCAAACCATCGCCATTAGCGACACAAGCAAGCAGTGGTGCATTGCCGTCATTGACGTTATTAGATCAATCGCAGGCAGATAGCGAAATTGATGAAACGCTACTCGCCGAAATATCACAACTGATTGAAAGCAGTTTGGCAGATTTTAATATCAAAGCCACCGTTGCCGCCGTGCACCCGGGACCGGTGATTACCCGTTACGACATTCAACCCGCCACCGGGGTGAAAGGGGCGCAAATCGTCAATTTAGGGCGCGATTTAGCACGGGCACTTTCCTTGAGTTCCATTCGCGTCTTAGAAAATATCCCCGGCACCAACTACATTGGTTTAGAAATCCCCAACCCCCAACGCGGTATGGTATTACTCACCGACATCCTTTCCTCCGATGCATTCAGTGCCACCACCGCCGCCTTACCCTTGGCATTAGGCAAAACCGCCTCGGGCGATTCCGCCGTAGTGGATTTAGCCGCCATGCCGCACTTGTTAGTTGCGGGCGCTACCGGCGCCGGAAAATCCGTATTCATCAACGCTATTTTATTGAGCTTACTCTACTCGCGCACCCCGGCGCAACTGCGTCTATTGCTGATTGACCCGAAAATGTTGGAGTTAGCAATCTATTCAGACATTCCGCATTTATTAGCCCCGGTGGTAACCGATATGAACTTAGCCCCGGCAGCATTGCATTGGACAGTAGAAGAAATGGAAGCACGCTATCGCAGTATGGCAAATGCCGGTGTGCGTCACATCACCACCTTCAACACCGCCGCCGAAGCAGGTAAATTAAAAGACGAAGACGGCAACCTCTTAGCTCCGTTGCCCTACATCACCGTGATCATTGACGAGTTAGCAGATTTAATGATGGTCGCCGGCAAAAAAATAGAAATTTCAATCAGTCGCTTGGCGCAAAAAGCCCGCGCTGCCGGCATTCACATCGTCTTAGCGACACAGCGCCCATCGGTAGATGTGATTACCGGATTAATCAAAGCAAACGTTCCTTGCCGCCTTTCTTTTCAAGTCGCTTCCAAAATTGATTCGCGCACCATCTTAGATCAAATGGGCGCGGAAACCTTATTAGGAAAAGGCGATATGCTTTACCTGCCCTCGGGTTCGGGTTTTCCCAAACGCTTACACGGTGCCTTTGTTTCTGATGACGAAGTCAAACGCGTAGTAGAACACGTGCGTAGTCAAAGCAGCGGCAAACACGAATACCTAACCGACTTTAAAGAAGCCCTCGTCGCCGTCAAAGCAGAAGGCAACGGCAACGACGGAGAAGATAGTAGCGGTGAAAAAGATCCGCTCTACGACGAAGCCGTTGCCACGGTGATAGAAAGTGAGCGCGCTTCCATCTCCTTAGTGCAACGTAAATTACGCATTGGTTATAACCGCGCCGCCCGTTTAGTAGAAGCAATGGAAGCCGCAGGGCTAGTTACCCCGATGAACGAATTTGGCGTGCGTAAAGTCGTTAAGCGCTAAGCAAGATAGATTTGCAAGATAGAGATTGGGTCGCCATTTAAGGCGTTAATGACGGGGCGCTAACGGAGAAAAAAAACGCCGCGACTGCTAAAGGAGAAAAATTATTTACCGTAAATTTTCTCGGGTAACCACAAAACAATTTCGGGGAAGATTATTATTAACACTAAGCCAATTAATTGAATCACCATGAACTGCATCATACCGAAATAAATATCTTTTAGATCCCATTCGGGGACCACGCCTTTTAAGAAATACGCCGATAGCGCCACCGGCGGCGATAACCACGCGGTTTGTAAATTCACTGCAACTAAAATACCAAACCATAATAAATTAAAGCCCATTTCCTCCACCAGCGGCAGTAAAATCGGCACGATAATTAGCACAATCGGCACCCACTCTAAGGGCCAACCAAGGACGAAAATTAACGCCATAATCATAATGAGAACAACGGTTGGCGGTAAGTCCAGCGTTAGCAAGGCGGTCGTTAGCATATCGGGCGTTCCCAACCGCGAAAACACCGCCCCAAAGAAATTAGAAGCCGCCACTAACAACAAAATCAACGCCGAGATTTCCAACGTTTTAATCAGCGCTTCATTAAATTTTTTCCACGATAATTTACGGTAAGCAATCGTCAATAACAACGCCCCAAATGCACCGGAACCTGCCCCTTCGGTCGGGGTAGCAAAACCAAATAAAATACTGCCTAAGGCAAAAAACACCAGCGCCGAAGGTGGCACTAAACCAAAAAAGAACTCTTTCCAAACAAACGCCATGCTTGTCGGTTGCTCCTCAGGCGGCAAAATCGGACCTAATTTGGGGTTTAATACACAACGTCCGACGGCATAACAACCATACATCAATGCCAACATCATGCCGGGGATAATCGCCGCCGCAAATAAATCGGTCACTGGCACTTCTAACACCGGTCCCATTACCACCAACATAATAGAAGGCGGAATTAAAATCCCCAAGGTGCCGCCAGCGGTAATGGTGCCCGCGGCTAAGCGCACATCGTATTTGGCGCGATTCATGGTCTTCGCCGCCATAATACCGAGGATGGTTACCGAAGCGCCGACAATCCCCGTGGCGGCCGCAAAAATCGTAGAAACAAACAACACCGCCAAATACAACGCCCCGCGTGTTTTAGACAGCATTAGCCGCACCGATTCAAACAAGCGCTCCATGAGGCCGGCTTGTTCCATCATAATGCCCATAAATACAAACAACGGCACTGCCGCAAGGGTTTGTTCCAGCATGACATTATTAAATTGAAATGTCATTAAATAGAAAACAACATGCCCAAACCCCCAATAGCCAAAAACTAACCCGAGGAAAATCAACGTGAACGAAATCGGAAACCCGACAAAAATGGCAAACAGCATCATGCTGACCATTATTAAACCAATAATCTCCGGGCTCATGGCCAACGTCTACGCGTAATCGCGTAGTAACATTTCAGTACTTCGGAAACACCCTGAATCACTAAAAATAAAATTCCCAACGGCAGGGCACTACGCACCGGCCCGACATAGGGCATCCAAGCAGTGTCGCCCGCGCGTTCGCCGCGTTCCCATGCCTCAAAAGTAAAATCGGCAGAGATATACAAGAAAAACAACATACTCGGGAAAAACAACACCAGATATAAGATTAAATCAACAATCCCCTGCGCCCGCGCACTCCAAGTGCGATAAAGAAAATCGGCGCGGATATGCACTCCGCGCATTAATGCATAGGCAGACCCCAGCATAAATAAAGCACCATACAACATACGACTGACATCGTATGCCCACAGTGTCGGTGCCGTCCATACCTTGCGCACTATAATTTCGTAGACCATTGCGAGAAACAACGGCACAATAAACCAGCACACGATGCGTCCGACATAGTAGCTAAATAAATCAATTCGTGACACCCAAAACGCCATTGTTGCCGGCATATCATCAGGCACGATGCCCGGGGTGTGCTGTCGTCCTTCGGCAATTAACTCATCGGTAATGACGAGCTCTTCAGCGGGTTCGTGCGCGGAAGATGATTTTGTTAAATCAGACATGGAAGACAGGTACAATAAAAAAACTAACGGGTATCGTAAAGATACCCGTTAGCTTAATAAACGCGATACTAAGTAGATTAGTTCTTCAACGAATCAACGTAAGCTTTGCCGAGGTTCGCGTTGGTTGCTTGCGCACCCGCCCAAAACGGCACTGCTGTTTGGGCAAATTCTTCCATAGAAAGCCACACTTTATTGAAGAAAGGATTCTCCGCTTTGTGCTTGTTCATAATGGTATTGACCGCCGCCATGTACTCGGGGAAGTAATCCGCCGGGGTATCATGCAAAATCACACCATGATTATCGGTGAGGTCTTTCAACGCTTTCCCATTTTCATAGATGCGATAAGCCATTGCCCGCATTAAGGAAGCATCGGCAGCAACTTCAATTGCCTTTTGATGTTTTGCCGGAATTTTGTTCCAGACATCCTTATTGATATACATATCGGCATTCACCACCACCTGATGCAAACCTTGCAAGTAGTAATGCTTCAGCACTTTTTGAAAGCCAAAAATGCTATCTGGTTTCGGGCAGCACCACTCAGCAGCGTCAATCGTGCCTTTTTCCAATGCTGGCAAAATATCACCACCCCCCATAGAAACAGCGGCAACGCCCATTTCGTTATAGGATTGTCCGGGGATTCCAGGAGGCGTACGGAAACGATATTTGCGGAAGTCATCCATGCTATGAATCGGCTCTTTGAACCAACCTAAAGCTTCCGGACCGACCGGCTGCAACATAATACCTTTGACATTAACGCCCATTTCGTCCCAGAGTTGGTTGTAAAGATCTTTACCACCACCGAACATATACCAAGACACCCAAGCGATATTATCAATCCCTAAACCGGCACCGGCAGTGGGGGAACCAAACAACATTGTCGCCGGGTGCTTACCTGACCAGTAATGCGTCCAAGCCAAGCCGCCTTCCAGCAACCCTTTATCAACAGCATCTAAAATTTCTTTAACGCCGACAACCGAACCAGCAGGCAGCACTTCAATTTGCACTTCGCCTTCGGTCAAGTCATGAACATTTTTGGCAAAATCTTTGAACATGGTGATTTCATCACCCTTTGCCGGTACCGCCGCTTGCACGCGGATTTTAATGGGTGCAGCAGTAGCAGGGGCGAGCACTAGTGCCGCGGTTGCCATTGCCATACACAATGTTTGAATAAAAGTTTTCATATTAGATTCCCTCTTTTGTATTTAAAAAACAGTAAT
This sequence comes from Pseudomonadota bacterium, assembly GCA_022600535.1. Classification (GTDB taxonomy): domain Bacteria; phylum Pseudomonadota; class Gammaproteobacteria; order Tethybacterales; family Persebacteraceae; genus JAHZKE01. The sequence continues at coordinate 5,813 of JAHZKE010000098.1, read as the reverse complement.
TATAGATATAGTACTATACTTACAAAATGTATTTTAGCGAATCGTGGCAAAATTAAGAAATAACGCCGAACCCCTCCGACCGCTGTGGCATCTATCGCCTGCCCTCCGAGGAAGGAAACGCGTGGCGACTTTAAGTTGCTGCCTTCTCGCGCGTTAAAAAGTGGTGGGCGATAATCACCGCCGAAGACGCCGCTAATAAAACAGTAGAAACCGCATTAATTTCGGGAGAAGTCCCAACGCGCACCATGCTGTAGATATAAACCGGTAAAGTCGTTGCCCCCGCATCCGCCACCATTAAAGTAATAATAAAATCATCTAACGAAATTACAAAAGCCAGCATCGCCCCGGCAATAATCCCCGGTGCCAATAGCGGCAGGGTAATGCGGACAAACGCCTGCCAAGCATTGGCATACAAATCACGCGCGGCAGATTCTAATTTTTCATCCATGTGAGACAACCGCGCCCAGATGGGTAAAAAAGCAAACGGCAGGCAAAAAACAGTATGGGCAATAAAGACATTAAACAAACCAAAGCGAAACCCAATCGCGGAAAAAAAAGTTAAAGTTGCCACCGCCGTAACAATTTCGGGCACCATCAGCGGCGCTAAGAGCAACAAGTGCATTGCCCCCGCCCCATAAAAACGCTTACCACGCGAAAGCGCCAATGCCACGGGCAACGCCAGTGCGACCGCCACCACCGTCGCCGAGCAAGCGACAATTAAACTATTGAGCGTTGCGCGTTGAATACTCGGATTAGTAAAAGCACGTCGGTACCAATCTAAACTAAATCCGTTCCACACCGTTGCCGAACGTCCCTCGTTAAACGAAAAAATAATTAAAATAACCACAGGCGCATAGAGAAAGAGATAGAAAACCCATGTCCATACGCCAAACCCCGGCATCCGCGCCGTCCGTCCCGCGTTCACCATGCGCCCGTCGTGTTCCCGCCACGCCGCCGCCACAAATAGAGCAACAACAAAACAAACACCAGTAAAATAACCGCATTCGCCGCCCCAAACGGCCAGTTACGCGAGGCGGAAAATTGCAACTGGATTAAACTACCAATCATCAACTTACGCCCACCGCCCAATAAATCAGGCGCAATCACCGCTCCGAGAGACGGAATAAACACCATAATACTTCCCGCGATAATCCCGGGACGTGCCAATGGCAACACAATACGCCGCATCGTTTGCAGCGGATTGGCATATAAATCGCGCGAAGCATTAATTAGCCGCCAGTCGGTTTTTTCTAATGTCGCATAAATTGGCAACGCCATAAACGGCAGATAGGCATAAACCAACCCGATTAAAATCGCTCCATTGGTATACATCAACGGCAGGGGGGAGCTAATCCATCCCGCCAGCCCTAACCACGTATTCACCAAACCGCTATCGCGTAAAATCAGCACCCAGCAATAGGTGCGCACCAATAAATTTGCCCAAAAAGGGATCGTAATTAACAACAGCAAAACATTACGGCGCGCCGGCGGTTGTCCGGCAATATAATAAGCCGCGGGAAACGAAATCGCCAAACACAACAGCGTTGTTGCCGCCGCCAAAGCGATAGAACGGAGAAAAATAGTGAAATAAGAAAGATCAAATTGTAAAACATCATCCCAATCGCGCTCAAACAAAAAACGCAAATACGCATCCGTGCTAAACGCGTGCACCACACCACCATGCGGGTCGGCTTGCATGAGCGAATAGGAAAAAATAATGGCGATAGGCAACACCATAAAAAAACACAACACCAGCAAGGCAGGCCCCACCGACAACCACCACGGCAGATTAAAATTACGAAGTTTATTCATTCGCTCAGTAGTCGTAGTGAGTCATGGTGTAAATGTACCGCCACCGTCTCGCCGCAGGCAAAATGTTGCCCCCCGCCGCCGTGCGCGCTAAGCGCCAACGCCGTAATCGTCATCCCCCCGTCCAGTTGCACCGTATAGCACGTGGTATTCCCCTGATAAGTGATATCAAGAATAGTCCCGTTGGGAGAGTTTTCTGTTGTTGCTGTTTTCGTGAGTAACACACGTTCGGGGCGAATCGCCAGCACCACTTTCCCGTCAACCGCATTTGGGTGTGTTACCGTTAGCAGCGTGTTATTCGTTAAGCGCACATTCAGCACGCCCTCGGTTTGCCCTTCGGCAGTACCTTCCAGTAAATTCGCTTCGCCAATAAAATCGGCAACAAAACGATTTGCCGGATATTCGTAAATATCATTTGGCGTACCAATCTGTTGCACACAGCCATCACTCATTACTGCCACGCGGTCCGACATTGCCAACGCCTCCTCTTGATCATGGGTGACAAAAACAAAAGTAACCGCCGTTTCGCGTTGCAAGCGTTTTAATTCCGTACGCATTGTTTTACGCAATTTAAAATCTAACGCCGATAGCGGCTCATCCAACAATAACACCCGCGGACGATTTGCCAACGCGCGCGCTAAAGCAACCCGTTGTTGCTGCCCGCCGGATAACTGCGCCGGTGTGCGCGCACTAAAATCATTCAACATGACCAATTCCAGCGTTTGCTGTGCCGTTACCTGCGCTTCGGCACGTGCAATCCCGCGCATTTCTAAACCAAAAGCAACATTCTGTAATACCGTCATGTGTGGAAACAACGCATAACTCTGAAACACTGTATTCACCGGTCGTTTTTCCGGTGGCGCCGCCGAAATATCAGCACCATCAAGTAGCACCGCCCCGGCATCAGGTTTTTCAAAACCCGCAATAATACTCAGTAAAGTCGTTTTACCGCACCCCGATGGGCCCAACAAGGTAAAAAATTCATTCTCGTGTATCGTCAGCGACACCCCATCCAACGCCCGCACCGCCGGCGTATAAGATTTTATAACTTGTTGTATTTCAATTAAAGAATTGCTCGTCATGGGGATATAAAGTTGCCGTCAAAAACACGAGTGCGCGTAGATAAAAAAAACAGTTATACACCATTTTATTTTAAAGCCCAAACCAATTTCGCCGCAGGGTAGCTACTATAGATAGAAGTCAAGAAAGAAAACAGTGTGTTTGAAAAAGGCATTTGCGTGTATAATAAATTGGTAATAGCCCCATTAGTTTCCCTTATCGGATAGGAGAAAAAAAACAATGAAAAAAATAACCGCTACCCTCGTTTGTTCCTTATTGCTCGCGCAATCTCCCGTCTACGCGGCAGAACAACTTTATTTATATAACTGGACTGACTACACCTCGCCTGAATTAATTAAAAAATTTGAAGCGGAAACAGGCATTGAGGTCGTATTAGACACCTATGATAGCAACGAAACTTTGCTCGCCAAATTAAAATCAGGCGGTGGCAATTACGACATCATCGTCCCGAGCCACAACTTTGTCTCTATTTTGGTAGAAGAAGAATTATTGCAACCCGTGAACATCAGCAACATGAAGAGCTTTAGCAATATCAACAGTCAATGGAAAAACCCACCGTGGGACGCCGGCAACCGCTATACGGTGCCGTGGCAACTTGGCTCCACCGCATTTACCGTCAATACCGACGTTTATAGCGGCGACATCAACAGCTACAAAGTATTATTCACGCCGCCGCCAGAACTGCAAGGGGAAATTGGCATGTTTAACAGCAGCGACGAAGTAGTGGGTATGGCGCTTGCCTATTTGGGTTATCCGACCTGTAGCGAAGACAACGCACAAATGAAAGAAGTACGCGATTTACTCATTGCTCAAAAACCGCACGTGAAAGTATATAACTCAGACGGCATTAAAGACCGCTTAGTTTCGGGCGAGACCCACATGCACATGAATTGGAATGGCTATTCCATCCGTGCCCGCGAAGAAATCCCCGCCCTCCAATACGCCTATCCGCGCGAAGGGCTGATTACATGGGTGGACAACTTAGCAGTACCCAAGGGGGCGCAAAATCCTGAAAATGCTAAAAAATTCATAGAATTTTTTATGCACCCGGAAAACGCGGCATTACAATCTAACTTTGCGGGATATGACAGTGGCAACAAAAACGCCGTTACCTATTTAGACGAAGATAAAAAAACCGCCCCCGAGTTGAACGTACCTGAAGGACAGAAACTCGTATTTTCCGAATCCTGTTCGCAAGCAGCATTGGCGCTACGCGACAAAGTATGGACAGAAATTAAGAAGTAATCTTAATTAAAATTCGGCAAGACGCGGTTCAAACTGTAAATCTTGCGTCCAGCGCACCAACGGGTCAAACACCATGTGCGGCAGTTGCAACGTGCTGCCCGAAAGTTGCTCATGCGGATCCAACGATACCGGATCGACATCATACGCCAATCGTAATGTAGTGTTTGGTCGTGCATCCGCCTTCCGCTGTGCAGACCCCTCTCCTGTGGTGCACAACTGCCGGTACTGTATCCCTATCTCTATACACCAGTACAATGTTACAATTAAACGCATTACAGAGAACAGAGAACGGAGATATTAAAAATGGTTAAAAAATTTATTGGTAACATATTACGCAATCCTACCGTGGCGGGTCTAATCATTAATAAATTGACGAATTCCGCCCTCCCGCGACCTTACCCGTTTAGTTTATGGGCGCCTCCCCCTGCCTTACCGCCCGATGCGACAGAAGCGCAGCGCCGAGAGGCAGAGAAAACCTATTTGAGTTCAGTATCCGACTATACTGCATGGGTCGGATTATTTGATCAAACATATACTAAACGGCATTTACCGCCCGCTTCTGCTTCCTTTGCCAAAGAATTGCCGCCGGTAGAAGAAGTATTACCCCTTTTTAGACGTAGCGAATCCTCCTATAAACTCTCTGAGCACACCTCCGCCCTTTTTCCGTTTTTTGCGCAATGGTTTACCGATAGTTTTTTGCGCACCCACCCGGCGGATTGGCATAAAAATACCTCTAACCATGAGATTGATTTATGTCAAATTTATGGGCTAAAAGAATCAACCACTTCCATTTTGCGCACCCACGAAGGCGGCAGATTAAAATCTCAAATGATCAACGGAGAAGAATACCCGCCCTTTTTGTGCGAAGAAAAAGGCGGTGAAGTGGTGATCAAAGAGGAATTTCGCGATTTACCCAATATGCAGTTGTTGGTAGAAAATTATAAAAAATCTTTTGTTGTCCGTGCCGGGCTGAGTGAAGAAGAAAGCCAACAACGATTGCTGAAATTTTATGCCGCAGGGTTAGATCGCGCCAATTCATCCATTGGTTATTCTCTGATGAATACAATTTTTATCAGGGGACACAATCATATCAGCAAAAAACTGCAACAAGCGTATTCCGATTGGGATGACGAGCGTCTTTTTCAAACAACGCGCAATATACTGATTGTTATTTTGTTGAAGATAGTCGTCGTTGATTATATTAAACACATTAGCGGCGGGTCCATCTGTGCAATGCCTAAAATTGGTTTTGCCGAGAAGCAAAAATGGTACCGTAAAAACTGGATGGCGGTAGAATTTACGCTACTGTATCGTTGGCATATCTTAATTCCCGATGCGTTGCAGGTGAGCGAAGAGCAGAGTGTATTGTGGCAGCAATTTATGTATAACCCCGGCGTTCTTTCCGAGCATGGAGTGGTGCCATTGGCGCAATTATGGTCAAAGCAGGCGGCAGGCGCATCCGGGCTTTTTAATACGCCGGATTTTCTGATGGAAGCAAAGCGGTCAAGTTTGGAATTTTCCCGAAAAGCCCGTCTGAGATCTTATAATGAGTATCGGCAAGCATTTGGTTTTAAAAAGTTAAATTCACTGGACGAATTAGACACAACAGAAGAATCGAAAAAAGCACTAAAAGAACTGTATCAAAACGATATAAACAAGGTGGAATTTTTAGTCGGTCT
>JAHZKE010000097.1 GCA_022600535.1 Pseudomonadota bacterium | reverse complement strand
CGCTGCCGGCGGCAGTGCGATTGATTGCCCCGTTTCCGGCGGTTGTCATCGGGCGGCAACGGGCAACATTGCCATTTTTGCCGGTTGCGAGCGCTCGGTATTTGAACAAGCATTGCCCGTATTGACAAAAATGGGGCGGCGTGTTCTCCACACTGGCGGATTAGGGTCGGCATCAATTTTAAAAGTACTCACCAATTATTTGGCAACCGCTAATTTGGTTTCTGTCAGCGAGGCATTAGTTACCGCCAAAATGGCAGGTATGGATTTAGCCACCGCCTACGAAGCCATTCGTATTTCATCGGGCAATTCTTTTGTTCACGAAACCGAAAGCCAAGTGATTTTAAACGGTAGTCGCGATATTAACTTTACAATGGACTTAGTACTGAAAGATATTTCTTTATTTCAATCCATTGCCGAAGAGGCAGGTGTGCCATTAGAATTATCGCCCTTACTCATTAAGATATTTAAAGACGGGCAGGAAAAATACGGACCGCGCGAGTGGTCGCCCAATATCATCCGCCGCTTAGAAGAACAATGCCAAACTCGGGTAGAAGCAGAAGGTTTTCCCGCAGAGATGACCGACGACGAACCCGAAGCAGAAGGTTATGAAATCAAAGTGCGCGGCGATAGTTGCTAATTTTTTATGAAAATTATATTAATATCAATGGTTTATTTAAAAATATATTTTAGTAAAGTATGATTTATGATTAATAAAAATGATTTTTGCGCATTGCTAAAATATTTTAGTTTTATTGAAGATGGAGATACTTTTAGTAAAAATTTTGATGACGGAATTTCTCTAAGTGTAGATTTTAAAAAAGAGAAATTGGAATATCCTGAAGCGGCAGGACTGGTAATTAATGAAAGACAAACCTGTAATTTTTCATCGGCTGAAAACGCTGTCGTATTTGAATGTGTCCATAAATTACTGGCAAAAGGTTACAAACCCAAACATATAGAACTGGAGCCCAGATGGAAAGTAGGGCATGGTGCAAGTGGTGGGCGAGCGGATATTTTAGTTAGTAATCAAAACAATAAACCACTTTTACTCATAGAGTGTAAAACCTATGGCAAAGAGTTTACTAGTGCATGGAAAGACACTAAAAATGATGGTGGGCAGTTGTTTTCTTACGCCCAACAAATAGCGACAGTTGAATTTTTGTGTCTTTATGCCAGTAAATTTGACGAAACAGAAAATCAAATACTCGTTGAGCAACGCATTATCTCGCACAAGGATAATGATCAACTTATTGAACTTGGGGAAAATTTAAAATCCTATGCACAAGCCAGCGATGTTAAAAGTCGCTTTGAAGTATGGAAAGAAACTTATCAGCTTGAATATACCGAAACAGGCATATTTGAAGAAAATATACAGCCCTATCAAATTGGTAAAAATAATTATACATTGGGAATAGATACACACGATGTAATAGAACAAGATAAAGAAGGTAAATATCACCAATTTCGCACCATATTACGCCAACACAATATTGCTCGAAAAGAAACCGCTTTTGAAGTATTGGTAAATTTATTTCTTGCTAAAATTGTTGATGAAGAAGAAAATGCAGAGAAACTTGAGTTCTATTGGAAGGGCGTTGCTTATGATAATTATTATGATTTTATAGATCGTCTGCAAAACCTTTATCAGATTGGTATGAAAGAATTTTTAAAAGATGAAGTAATGTATATTAGCAATAAAGAGATTGATAATGCGTTTTGGACAATAAAAAACAAGAAAAATGCTACTAAAAAACAAATTCAAAAATATTTTAGAGATTTGAAATTTTTCTCTAATAACGCCTTTTCACTTATTAATGTACATAACGAAAGGTTATTTAGGCGTAATACTAAAGTATTGATTGAATTGGTGCAAATGTGGCAAGGGCTACGGTTGAAAACAGAAGAGCAAAATCAATTTTTAGGTGATATGTTTGAGCATTTTTTGGATAACTCAATCAAACAATCCGAGGGACAATTTTTTACTCCGATTCCTATCACCAAATTTATCGTTGCTTCGCTACCGTTGGAACAAAAAATACAGCAATCATCTGAACCCTTAAAAGCGATTGATTACGCTTGCGGTGCTGGACATTTTCTGACTGAGTACGCCCACCAAATAAAGCCCTTAGTTACAAAATATAAGCAAACTTTACTTAATAAATATTATGAAAATATTATAGGGATAGAAAAAGAAGACCGATTAGCAAAAATTGCTAAGGTCTCTGCCTATATGTATGGACAAGATCAAATAAAAATAATTGAAAAAGACGGGTTAAGTGAAATTGAGAATGTTCAACAAGCCAGTTTTGATGTGCTGGTGGCAAATCCACCTTTTGCAGTAGAAGGTTTTTTGCTTAATTTGAGCGATAAGCAACGAGAAAATTATGAATTAATAGAAACCACTAGACTCAATTTTAACAGTAACAATATACAATGTTTCTTTTTAGAAAAAGCCAAGCAACTGATGGCAGGCAATGGCGTTGTTGGCGTTATTGTTCCCTCAAGCGTGTTGTCTAATTCTGACAGTACCCACATTGCTACTCGTGAAATTATCCTTAAATACTTTGACATAGTTGCTTTGGTAGAATTAGGGAGTGGCACATTTGGTAAAACAGGGACTAAGACAGTTGTTCTTTTTTTGCGCCGAAAAGACAAAAAACCAGAACCAGCCGAACATTATCAAAACCGAGTAGATGATTATTTTTCGGGCGATGCCGAACAAGATCAAGGCGAATATCAAGATAGCCACCTTATTCAAAAATACTGCGAACATAATAAATTAGCATTTGAGGAGTATAAAAAACTCTTTGACATTACCCCTGAGACGATTGAGAATATCAATGAGCTATTAAAAGCAGAAATTTTTTCCGAATACGGCAAAGATTTTAAAAATAGTACTGAAATTAAAAATCTGAAAAAGAGTAATAATTTTAAAAAAATGAACCCACAAGAGCAAGCACTTGAAATTAATAAACGTTTAATAAATTATTTGCACAATATAGAAAAAGATAAACTTTTTTACTTTATACTTGCTTATGAAAATCCGCAAAAAGTACTGATTGTGAAAAGCCCCAGTAATAGCGAATTACAAAAGAAATTTTTAGGTTATGAATGGAGCAATGCCAAAGGCAGTGAAGGGATTAAATATAATGGCGGCAGTACGGTTAACGACATTATTACGCCATTGTTCAACCCCGAAAATCTACAAGATAAAAGCAAAATTAATTATCTGATAGAACAAAATTTTTTAGGTAAGTCGCCTGATAATTTAAGCAAATTTGGAGATTGGCAAAATTTAATAAGTTATTCTAATGTGACAGATATTCTTGATTTTAGTCGTGGAAAATTTAATAAAACGTTTTCGCTTAGCTCTAAAAAAAATACCACTATTGAAAGCAAGTGGGAGTTGGTGAAATTGGGAGAAATCGCTAAATTATATCAACCTAAGACGATAACATCCGAAGAAATTAAAGAAACGGGTCCTTATAAGGTTTTTGGAGCAAATGGAGTGATTGGTTATTACAATGAGTATAACCATGAAGATGCTGAAATAGCTATTACATGTAGAGGAGCAACATGTGGAACTATTAATATGACAGAACCAAAATCTTGGATAACTGGCAATGCAATGGTTGTTCAACCTGAAAAAAATATTTTAAAAAAATATCTTTTTGAAATATTAAATTATATTGATCTATTGCATGTTATTACTGGATCAGCGCAACCTCAAATAACAAGAGAAAATTTGTCGCCTGTAATTATTCCCGTTCCCCCGAAAGAAGTACAGGAAAAAATAGTTACCGAATGTAAAGTTATTGGTAAAGCAAGCAAACAGGCAAAGCAAACGATTGATAATGCGGAAAAGGAAATTGAGGAGAGTTTTATTGCTACGCACTCTAACGCCAATAAAACATTAAGATTGAGCAATTCAGATATTTTTGAAGTATCAATTGGCAAAAGAGTGATTACTAAAGAAATAGAGCAAACAAAAGGCGGCATTCCCGTTTATAGCGCAAATGTATTTGAACCTTTTGGGCATATAAACAAAGATTTGTTAATAAATTTTGATAACCCTTCTGTAATATGGGGGATTGACGGCGATTGGATGGTGAATTACATAGCTCCCAATAATCCATTTTATCCAACCGACCATTGCGGAGTATTAAGGGTTAATGAAAATGAAATTAACGCCCGCTATTTAACATGGCTACTTGATAAAGCAGGTCAAGATATTAGTTTTTCGCGAAGTCATAGAGCGTCAATAGACAGAGTAAAAGGGTTAAGTATAAAAGTTCCAAAAATTGAAATACAACAAAAATTAGTTGCCAAAGTGGAAAGATTAGAAGAAAAAATCAAACAAGCGCGAAAAACGTTAAAAAATGCTCCCGAGCAAAAACAGCAAATATTAGATAAATACTTAAAATAAGAAAGTAAAAATTGATTTTTTATTATAATAAGACAATCAAGAGCCAATAAATAGACATAAATAAAAAAATGACGAATCACGAACAAGGATAAAACAATAATGGATAGACGCGAATTTATACAAACGTTGGCAATTTCATCGGCAACGTTGGGGCTGGCGCCGTTTTCTGCTGCCGAAGATGCACTCTATGAATTAGCGCCGTTTGGCAACGCGCGTATTTTGCATACTTGTGATGTCCACGCGCAATTATTACCCGTGCATTTTCGCGAACCGAATGTTAATTTAGGGTTTGGTAAGGGCTATAACAAACCACCGCATATTGTTGGTGATGCTTTATTGAAGCATTACGATATTGCTGCCGATAGCCGCTTGGCACATGCGTTGAGCCATGTTAATTTTTCTGAATTGGCGCAACGCTATGGCGCGATGGGCGGCATGGCGTATATGGCAACGCTGACCAAACGCTTACGCAGTGAAGTTGCGGGCAATGCCTGCATTCATTTAGATAGTGGCGATTTGTGGCACGGCTCTTATACGGCGTTACAATCGCAAGGGGCGGATATGGTGCAAGCCGCCAATTTGTTGGGGATTGATGCCATGACCGGGCATTGGGAATTTACTTATCCGGCAGAAGTGCTACGTAAAAATATCGCCGCTTCGCAGGGGGAATTTTTAGCGCAAAATATTCACCTGAAAGAAGAAGCGCTTTTTGACGGCGTAGAGGCGTACGATGAAGATAGCGGCTTGGCATTTAAGCCGTACACCATGCGTGAAGTTGGCGGTCGGCGGATTGCAATTATCGGGCAGGCGTTTCCTTTTACGCCGATTTCAAACCCGCAGCGTTTTATTCAAGATTGGACATTCGGCATTCAGCGGCAGGCGTTACAAAGTTTAATTGATACGATACGCAAAGAAGAACAACCACAGGCGATTATTTTGCTCTCGCACAATGGCGCCGATTTAGATGTAACCATGGCAGCCGATTTACAAGGGTTGGATTTTATTTTAGGCGGGCATACGCATGATAATTTATATCAACCGCGGGTGGTCAATAATACCGTTATTGTTAATACGGGGTGTGTTGGTAAATTTGTCGGTTGTTTGGATATTGAATTTGGCAGTAGCGGGGTGCGCGATTATCGTTGGCGCATGTTGCCGTTGTTTTCTAATTTACTGGCTGCCGATAGCGCCATGCAGGCGCATATTGACCAAGTGCGCGCGCCCTATCAACAAATGTTGGCAGAACCGTTAGCGCAAACAAAAAATGAACTCTATCGCCGCGGTAATTTTAACGGCACGATGGATCAATTAATTTTAGATGCCTTGCGTGAAACCAATAACAGCGATATTGCTTTATCGCCGGGATTCCGCTGGGGCACTTCGTTACCGGCGGGCGCGACCATCACCATGGAAGATGTGTATAACGCAACGGCAATTACCTACCCCGAAACCTACACCCGCGATATGCGCGGGGGCGACTTGAAAACAATTTTAGAAGAGATTGCCGATAATTTATATCACCGCGACCCGTATTATCAGCAAGGCGGCGACATGGTACGCACCGGCGGATTAAAATACACCTTGTTGCCGGCAGCAACTTTAGGCAAGCGGATTGATAACTTAAGATTGAGTAATGATCAACTTTTGCAGGCAGATAAAATGTATCGGGTATCGGGTTGGGCAACGCAAACGCAATCGGCAGGAGCGCCGATTTGGCAAGTGCTTGCCGATTATCTGCGCGCCCACAAACAAGTGCATCCGATGTTAGACGGGTTGCCGGAAATTAGTGGTGTTGTCGGCAATCCGGGGATTGCCGATTATCCGTCCGAATTAATGGGAAAGTAATTTAGTGCAAAATAATATCGTCGCGCGTCCCCTCGCAACAGAGGTATTTGATACTTTAGTCAAGCAAAAGTTAGAACCGCTAACGGCAACCGTACTGGCTGCCCGTGGCATTGCTGACAGTAGTGAAATTTTCCCCCGTCTACAACAATTACCCCAACCCGAACAATTGGCGGGGGTGGTGTCTTTGGCAAGTCAATTAGCACAGATTATACAAACCGGTGAGGCGATTTGTATTGTTGGCGATTACGATGTTGATGGAGTCACGTCTACCGCACTTGCCTATTTGTTCTTGCAGGAGTTAGGGGCGAATGTATCTTGGTATCTTCCCAATCGCAAAAAAAACGGCTATGGTTTATCGGCAATGATTGTCGAGGAACAAGCGCAACAAGATATTAAACATATTTTAACAGTAGATAACGGCACTTGTGCACACGAAGGGATTGCCCGCGCACAAGCGTTAGGAATGTGCGTTTATGTTATTGACCATCATCAGCCCGATGATGTTGCGAATGGTGCCGAATATATGGTGAATCCGCAAGTGGATAATGGCGGCTGTGCGTTGTTTAATCATTTAGTCGGTGTGGGAGTCACATTTTACGTTATGGCGCAGTTGCGTCAAGAAATGAATAGCACGATTGATATGGCAGCGTATTTGGATTTAGTCGCCTTGGGAAGTATTGCCGATTGTGCCGAGTTAGATATTATCAATCGTGCTTTAATTGGGGCGGGTTTAGCGCGCATTCGCCAAGGCAAAACACGTTTGGGAGTTAAAGCATTAGTTACTGAAAATAAAATTAAATTAAAATTTGTTAATAGTCGTGCCGTCGGCTTTCGCTTAGCACCGCGCATTAATGCTGCCGGACGCATGGGCAGCGCCGATGTTGCCTTGCAATGTTTATTAGCAGATAATCCAACGACTGCACGCCAACAGGCAAAGGCATTGACCACCTTAAACCAACAACGCTTAGCACAGCAAGAAGAGGTGATGGCAGAAGCATTGTTGCAAATAGAAAACACACAAACGGGAATTGCCGTTGCTGCAAAAGAGTGGCACCCGGGCGTATTGGGAATTGTCGCCAGCAAAATTGCCGACCGCTATCAACGCCCGGCATTTGCGTTTTATTACGAACAAGGGACGCATTGGCGTGCTTCCGGTAGAGCGCCGGCGCCTTATAATTTAATGGAGATCTTAAAAGCAATTTCCGATAAAAACCCGGAAGTGATTAGCTATTATGGCGGGCATCGGCAAGCGGCAAGTGTGGTGGTTCATAACGAATGCCTGCCAATATTTACCAAATTGTTGCAAGAAGTTTGCACGCAACTGGCGGTGGATACTTCTACTATCATTACCAAGATAGATGCCCCTACTGCCAAAGAAATTAGCATCGCTGCATTAAAGCAATTAGAGCATGTGGTGTGGGGGAATGGCTTTCCCTCGCCGTTATATCGCGGACGTTTTTACCTACTACAGCAAGATCCATTACGCGGTGGGCACTTGCGTTTATCGTTAGCCGATACAGAAAGTGATAAAATTTTTTCTGCAGTGCATTTTGGTTGCACTCATATTGCCACCGATGAAATTGACATCCTCTACAGCGCCGAAATTAATAACTATGACCAACAGATACAACTGATTGTAGATAAAATTTTATGAGTAAAAACTTGCCCAGTGCGATGACACCGGCGCAATTTGTTGCTGTCTTTGGCGGGATATTTGAAGAATCCCCTTGGGTTGCCGAAACCCTATGGCACGAGGGGATTTCTACCGAACACGATACGCCGACCGCATTGGCAGCGGCGATGGTACAAGTGGTGCAACACGCAGGGAGTGAACGACAACAGGCGTTAATTATGGCGCACCCCGTATTAGGCACTCAACAAAAAATGGGCGTGTATTCTATGCAAGAGCAACAGCAGGCAAACTTAACTGCAATGTCGGCAAGCGAAGCGCAACAGTTGCAACAACTCAATCACGCCTATATGGAAAAATTTAACATGCCGTTTATTATGGCAGTTAAAGGAAAAACAACACCAACAATTATTGCCACCTTACAGCAACGTTTGCAAACCAACGCCCCGACAGAAGAACAAGAAAACGCCTTGCAGGAAATTTATAAAATTGCCACTTTGCGTTTGCAAGCACTATGGCAAAAATGACCGCAAGTGCACAAAAAATTATTCACCGCGGGGCACTACTGCATTTTTTAGCAGACCCGCAAACGCATGGCACGGCGGCATACGAGTATTTTCCCGATGGCGCTTTATTGATTGAGCAGGGGCGTATTTTACGCGCCGCTCCGGCAGAATTATTGTTGCGTGATATGCCCGATGTTCCCGTCATTCATCATGAAAATTCTTTAATACTCCCGGGGTTAGTGGATACACATGTCCATTATCCGCAAACAGATATTATTGCCTCCTACGGCGAATCGCTATTGGATTGGCTCAACGATTATGCTTTTCCGGCAGAAATGGCATTTGCCGAACGCGACCACTGCCAACGCATTGCCGAGCGTTTTATTGAACAACTATTACAAAACGGTACGACTTCGGCATTGGTCTTTGCAACGGTGCATCCGCAATCGGTAGATTGTTTTTTTCAAACGGCACAGCAACACAATTTACGCATGGCGTGCGGCAAAACATTGATGGATTGCAATGCACCGCCCGCCTTATGTGATACCGCAGCAAGTGCTTATGACGATAGCCGTAGATTGATTGAAAAGTGGCACCGACAGGGACGGCTTTGTTATGCGGTCACGCCGCGCTTTGCTCTGACGAGTAGTGCGGCACAACTGGCAGCTGCGGGGCGCTTAATGCAGGAGTACGACGATGTGTTATTGCATACGCATTTGTCGGAAAATTTAAACGAATTAGAAGCCGTGCGTCGCCTTCATCCGCAAGCGGCGAATTATGTAGAGGTGTATCATCAACACGGTTTAGTTTGCGAGCGTTCCCTGTTTGCGCACAGCATTCATTTAAGCGATGAGGAGTGGCAGCGATTGGCACAACAACAGGCACGGATTGCTTTTTGTCCTACTTCTAATTTTATGTTGGGCAGCGGTTTGTTTAATAGTCGTTGCGCCCAGCAACATGGTGTTGCCGTGGCATTAGGCAGCGATATTGGCGGCGGTAGCAGTTTTTCACTTTTAAAGGTGATTGAAGAGGCGTATAAATGCGCGCGTTTGCGTGGTGATTTTATCCGCCCGACGACCTTGTGGTATTGGGCAACTTTGGGCGGGGCGCACGCTTTGCAAATGGATTCTGCCATCGGCAATTTTACCGCGGAGAAAGAAGCGGATTTTATTGTATTAAATGCTGAAAAAATACCATTGTTGAAACGCCGTTTAGCGCAAGTCAAAACTTTAGAAGAACAACTGCTGTTAATGGCAGTGTTAGGCGATGAGCGGTTAATCCAACAAGTTTATATTATGGGGCAAGCGCAATATGCGCCCTGTGCGGCACTGCCAATCACGCCTTAATTTAAACGCCACGAATCGCATTGAGCACACACTCCGGTGTTGCCGGTGGCGGCAGTGTTACCGCTTTTCCCGCTGCCGCCGTTGCTGCATTTTCTAACGCCGCCCATGCGGATAGCGCCAACATCAGCGGCGGTTCGCCAACGGCTTTAGAGCGGTAAATCGTTTCTTCGCGGTTGGCAACGGTATACAGGGCTAAGCGAAAATCAGCAGGCACATCGCTCACCGCGGGGATTTTATAAGTCGCCGGACCGGTTACCGTCAGTTGTCCCGCTTCATTCCAGTGTAACTCTTCACTGGTGAGCCAACCCAACCCTTGCGTATAGCCGCCTTCAATTTGTCCGCAATCAATTGCGGGGTTGAGCGAGTTGGCAACGTCGTGCAAAATATCCACCCGCAATAAACGGTGTTCACCGGTGAGGGTGTCAATCATCACTTCGCTCGCTGCCGCGCCGTAGGAATAATAATAAAAGGGACGCCCGCAACCATTGGCTTTGTCATAATCAATTTTCGGCGTGCGGTAATACCCTGTGGCAGATAAAGAAATACGTTGCAAATAGGCGGCACGTACTAATTCGCCAAAAGTCATCACGGCATTGTCGCCGATAAAAATTTGATTGTCGGCAAAGTGTACTTGTGCTAAATTGCATTGATGGCGTTCAGCAAGGTAAGTCGCTAATCGGTGTTTGATTGTTATCGCCGCCATTGCCGCCGCCATGCAATTCATATCGGCACCGCTAGAAGCAGCAGTAGGGGAGGTATTGGGTACTTTATCGGTATCGGTTGCACACCCCCGCACTGCCGCCGTGGCAATCCCAAATTCCGTAGCAACGACTTGCTGCACTTTGGTAAATAATCCTTGCCCCATTTCAGTGCCGCCATGATTAATTAATACCGTGCCATCGGTATAGACGTTAAGCAAGGCGCCTGCCTGATTGAGAAAAGTGGTCGTAAAAGAAATGCCGAATTTAACCGGCGTTAACGCCAACCCTTTTTTCAAAACACGATTGCGCTGGTTAAAAGTTAAAATATCCTGCTGGCGTTGTTGATAATCGGCACTGGCGGCAAGTTGCGTAACAATATCTTCAATGGTTTTGTCTTCAATGGTTTGTCCGTATGGGGTGGCATTACGGTTGCTGTCGTTATATAAATTTTGTTGCCGTACGGCTAAGCCATCACAGTTCAAGGTGTTGGCAATATCCTGCATGATGCGTTCTGCCAAGAGCATTCCTTGCGGACCGCCAAAACCACGAAAAGCAGTGTTAGAAGCCGTATGTGTTTTACAGGGAATACCGACAATAGACACAGCAGGATAATGATAGCAATTATCGGCATGAAACATCGCGCGGTCAACAATCGCTAATGATAAATCTGCCGACATGCCGCAATCCGCCGCCAAGCGAATATCTGCCCCCTGTATTCTGCCATCAGCATTAAAGCCGACATCGTAGGACACTAAAAATGGGTGGCGTTTGCCGGTCATGCAAAAATCATCTTTGCGTGACAAACGCAATTTAACCGGTCGCTGGCTTTTTTGCGCCAACACCGCCGCGAGAATTGCCGTTTGTGCGGCTTGGGTTTCTTTGCCGCCAAACGCGCCGCCCATACGCCGCACGCGCACGGTAACGGCATGTTGCGGAACGCCTAAAATTTTTGCCGCTAAAATTTGAATTTCACTCGGGTGTTGCGTGGAGCTATAAATCAACATGCCATTATTTTCTTGCGCAATGGCGTAGGCAACTTGCCCTTCTAAATAAAAATGTTCTTGCCCGCCGATGAACATTTCCCCCTGACAACGATGGGCGGCAGTGCTGAGTGCATCGGCAACATCACCGCGTTGAATGCGGTGTAAGGAATCTGCAGGAATTAAATAACTTTGCTGTGCTAATGCTTGTTTAATAGATAATATCGCCGGTTTGGGGGCATAGGAAATTTTTGCCTGCCGACAGGCGCGGCGTGCTTGTTGGCGGCTTTCACCGGCAACGGCAAAAATCGCTTGTCCGGCATATTCCACCACGGTATCGGCTAACAGCGGGTCGCCGGGGAGGACGGGACCAATATCGTTGCCGTGCATTAAATCGGCAGCGGTAAGGGTGCAATATACGCCTGTACTGGCGGCAACGGCGC
Source organism: Pseudomonadota bacterium (assembly GCA_022600535.1). Lineage (GTDB taxonomy): Bacteria > Pseudomonadota > Gammaproteobacteria > Tethybacterales > Persebacteraceae > JAHZKE01. The sequence continues at coordinate 8,087 of JAHZKE010000097.1, read as the reverse complement.
TTAAATCCACCTGCGTTAAATCGGCGTGGGCGTGTTCGCTATATCCCACTGCCGCGTGTAAAGTGCCGCCAATTTCGGGGATGTCGTCAATATAACAAGCGCTACCGCTGACGTGCGCCGTGGCAGATTCATGTGCTAACGCTTCTCCCTTCCGCGCTTCAGTTGGCATGAGAATGTTCCTCAATAGGTGCCTCAATACGTGCAAGGGGTTGTGTGGTTTCTAAATAAGCGCGGCGCAGTAGAGCGGCGGCAACTTGTAGGCGATAGTGGCAACTGCCGCGGGCATCAGAAATCGGCGTGAGTTCTTGCGCGATTGTTGCTGCCGCTGCTTCTATATTGCTTTCGTTGAATGTTTGTTTGCTCAAGTGCTGCTCGGCACGGCGGGCGCGTATCGGGGTGGCTGCCATACCCCCATAAACTAAACGCGTTTGCAAAATAGTTTTGTCGTCCTTTAATTGCCAATAAAAAGCAGCGGCAACGGTGGAAATATCATCTTCTATTCTCTTACTCACTTTGAAGGTTTTAAAAATAAAAGGGGCGGTCGGTTTGGGTAAAATAATGGTACTAATCCATTCGTCTGCGGCGAGTACGGTTTCTTTATAGTTTAAATAAAATTCTTCTAATAATAAGCGACGTTCTTGTTCGGCAGTGGACAAAATAATTTCGCCCCCCAAGGCAATTAACGGTAAGGGGCAATCGGCAATCGGCGAAGCGTTGGCAATGTTGCCGCCAAGGGTGGCGCGCTGGCGAATCGGCACCGAACCAAAACGGTGCAAATAAGGGGATAAATTGGGGAAAATATCGGCAAAATACTCCATCCATTCGGCAACAGTGACTGCCGCGCCGATTGCCCAATGGTCGTCATGCTCAACAATAGTGCGGTATTCAGCAACACGACTGATATCAATTTTTATCGGCAAGGGGTGTTCGTTTAAGGTCACTTGCAGCGCGAGGTCGGTTGCGCCGGCAACCAAAACTGCTTGCGGATGTTGTTGTTTTAAGTCAATTAATTCGTTCACCGTGTTGGCAATGTAAAGATCATTTTTGACTTGTGTGTGCTTGGTGGGGGGAGTGTCCGTTTGTGCCAGTTGTCGCAATCGCGCCACAATAGTTTGCTCTTCTACCGCATAAAAATCATTGTCATTTTTTGAAGCACAAAGTGCTAACCCCGCTTGAATGATGGGGCGATAACCGGTACAACGGCATAAATTCCCGGCAATACTTTCAGCAACAACGGTACTGGTAACAGGGGCGGGGGATTTTTTGTACAACGCAAATAGCGACATAACAAACCCTGGCGTGCAAAAGCCGCACTGCGAACCGTGGGCATCTACCATCGCATTTTGCACGGGGTGTAAGGTGCCGTTTGTCGCTAACCCTTCAACACTAATCAGTAATTTGTGTTGCACTGCCGACATAAAAGCAATGCAGGTATTAATCGGAGTGTAGTGTAATTTGCCCGCGCTCGTCACTTCTGCCAATACCGCCGTGCAGGCACCGCAGTCGCCACTGGCACATCCTTCTTTACTACCAACCAAGCCATTTTCGCGCAGATATTGCAATACGGTGGTATCCCCGGCGGCAGTCAGTTGCCGCGGTTGTTGTTCGCGATTGAGATAAAAACAAATAGACACGGCAAATTCCCCCAAACGCTATTTTAGCGGGATGGCATTGTGTTCTTTTTCGGCTTGGTAGATCGCAGATAGGGCATCGTACTGTTGATAAATATTTTTAATGCGTGCCGTATCTGCTGTATCTAACGCCAGTGATTGAATTGCCGCGGCAGCAAAAAATTCATTTTTATAATTGAGCCGCGTTGCCGGTGCAAACAGTTGCCGCAAGATTGCAATATCGTGCGGAATTGAAAATTGCGTTTCGGTATCTTGATAGTCAAATAAGAAAAACACTTGCGGAATGCCGCACCACGCCGTTGCTGCCGCGCACATCGGGCAAGGTTCGTGCGTGGAAAGTAACAGGCATTCTTGCTCTGGCGGGCGGTCGGGGAGGGCGAAAAATCCGTGTAATGCCACCATTTCGCCGTGCCACATCGGGCAGGTGTTGCTGTGTTCTTGATTGGTGGCGGCGTGGACTAAAGATAAATCATCACGGCGCAATATCGCGGCACCAAACACTTTATTGCCGGCGGCGACTCCTTGACGGGTGAGCGGCAAAATATCATTTTCAATGACCTCTAATAAACGCGTTGCCAGCGGTGGCGAATGGGGTTGCATAATACTTGAATATTATACACTTGACCCTTATAAAAGAATATAGAGTGATCGGCGATAAATAGGTCGGTTTTGTCTCGGCTTTAATGGCGTTATCGGGGGTGCGGGTAAAGTGTCTCCCGCATTATCTTGTAATGCGCTTCGCGTAAAAAGCGGGCGCAAATTCTCTTTTATATTTTAACTATGTTAAAATGTCGTTCTACTCGTTAACCTATCCTACCATAGCGTTTTTTTATTATGCCCCCAGCACTCAGAACATTATTTATTTGGGCGATTATCTTTGTCGCCGTTGTTATGCTATTTGGGCAATTTCGCGGCGAGCAACGCGGTAATCTCATTACTTATTCCGAATTTATGGAGCGCGCCGAAAGCGGCAATTTTGTCAGTGTTAAAATAGACGAAGGGCGTTTATATGCCCGCGATGGTCTCAACAATGTCATCATGGCGCATGCGCCGGCAGATGTCTTTATGGTTTCCGATTTACGCAAAGCTGGCGTTGCCATAGAAGCAGAAGCCAAAGAAGAACGCTCTTTATTATTCACCTTATTTGTTTCGTGGTTTCCGATGTTATTACTCATCGGCGTTTGGCTGTTTTTTATGCGGCAGATGCAAGGCGGGCGTGGTGGTGCATTTTCCTTTGGCAAAAATAAAGCGCGCATGACTGACGAAAAAGACAACACCGTAACCTTTAAAGACGTTGCCGGTTGCGATGAAGCCAAAGAAGAAGTGTCAGAGATGGTGGAATTTCTAAGCGACCCGTTAAAATTTCGCAAACTCGGTGCAAAAATTCCGCGCGGGGTATTGATGGTCGGCAACCCCGGCACCGGCAAAACACTGTTAGCGCGCGCGATTGCGGGCGAAGCGGGGGTGCCGTTTTTTAGTGTTTCGGGCTCTGATTTCGTTGAAATGTTTGTCGGTGTCGGGGCGGCACGGGTGCGCGATATGTTTGAACAAGCAAAAAAGAACGATGCCTGCATTATCTTTATTGATGAAATTGATGCAGTCGGACGGCAACGCGGTACCGGTTTGGGCGGCGGCAACGACGAGCGCGAACAAACGTTAAATCAACTATTAGTAGAAATGGACGGCTTTGAAGAAAACAGCAGTGTTATCGTCATTGCGGCAACCAACCGCCCCGATGTATTAGACCCCGCATTGTTGCGCCCAGGGCGTTTTGACCGTCAAGTGGTAGTGCCGTTGCCTGATATTCGCGGACGCGAAGCCATTTTAAATGTCCACATGCGCAAAGTGCCGGTAGAAGACGATGTAGACGCCAAAGTTATTGCGCGCGGCACGCCGGGTTTTGCTGGTGCCGATTTAGCCAATTTGGTTAACGAAGCATCGCTACGCGCCGGACGGGAAAAACTGAAACATGTCAGTATGCGTCATTTTGAATACGCCAAAGAAAAAATTATCATGGGTGCAGAACGGCGTTCTATGGTCATGGCAGAAGACGAACGCCGCAATACTGCCTATCACGAGTCCGGTCATGCGATTGTTGCGCGTTTGTTAGACCACACCGACCCCGTGCATAAAGTAACCATTATCCCGCGCGGTCGCGCTTTGGGGGTAACAATGCAGTTGCCGGTAGAAGACCGTTATTCTATGAACAACAAGCAAATTTTAGATAATGTTTGTGTCTTGCTTGCCGGGCGGGTTGCCGAAGAGTTATTTATGGATCAAATGACAACCGGCGCATCTAATGACTTTGAACGGGCAACCAACATGGCGCGGCGTATGGTCACGCAGTGGGGCATGAGTGCCAGCATGGGCACAATGGTCTATGGTGAAGAAGAAGGCGAAGTATTTTTAGGGCGTTCGGTTACCACGCATAAACAAATGTCGGAAGCCACTATGCGCGAAGTGGACGATGAAATCCGCAAAATTATTGATACCCAATATGCCAAAGCAAAAGAGTTGTTAGGGAGCCACCGCGAGACGGTAGAAGTGATGACAAAAGCATTGTTAGAGTGGGAAACGATAGATTTAGCACAGATTGATGAGATTATGGCAGGCAAGCCACCGACCCCGCCGGAAGATTTGCCGCCACCACCGCCGACTGCATCGGATGACAGTTCAACAGATGATACTCCGCGGCGTTCCAAACGGCGTAAAACAACGATTGACGATAAAGCCGAAGCGGAAGCTGCATAAGCAGTTAATGGCTGCTGAGATATTAGCTCCTTTTTATTTCCCATCAGCAATAAGCTGGCGATGAGCGTTTGCTGCGGAAGCTTTCCAAAAAACGATGACGGTATCAACAACGATTTCTTCTGCGATTGAAAGTTGGCAGTGCGGCGGGCATCGCTTAGCGTTAGACCGCCCGCTGATTATGGGCATTATCAATACCACGCCGGATTCATTTTCAGACGGTGGCAATTATCAAACGCCGGAGTCCGCCTACCAACACGGCATGACACTGATAGAACAGGGAGCGGATATTTTAGATATCGGTGGCGAATCAACACGCCCGGGGGCAACCCCCGTGAGCGCCGAAGAAGAAAAACAGCGTATTTTGCCGGTCATTGAGCGTTTGGCAGCGGCGGGGGGAGTGGTTTCTGCCGATACCATGAAAGCCGAGGTTATGCAAGCGGCATTAGCCAGCGGGGCAGCAATTATTAACGATGTGAACGGTTTTTGTGCTGAGGGCGCACTCGAGGCGGTGGCACCGGCAGAATGCGGTTTAGTGATTATGCACAAACGCGGACAACCGCGCACCATGCAGGAAGCCATCGTTTATGACGATGTCGTGGTAGAAGTGGCGGATTTTCTCCGCAAACGTATTGCCGCCTTGCAAGCGGCAGGGGTGGCACGCGCACGTTTGTGCGTAGACCCGGGCATTGGCTTTGGTAAAACCCGCGCCCATAATATTACTTTAATGCAGAACTTATCATTATTGTCTTGCGGTGTCCCCGTGTTGATGGGGGTTTCGCGTAAATCCCTATTTGCCGAGATTAGTAATGTGGCAGAAGAACGCGATGTTGCCAGTGCAGTGGCGGCAGGGTTGTTATTGGCACGCGGGGCAAATATTTTACGGGTGCATAATGTGCGCATGACCAAACAAGCACTGACCACTTGGCAATTAATGAACGGAACCAGTGATGAGTAACAGGCGTTATTTTGGCACCGATGGCGTGCGCGGTTATGTCGGGCAAGCGCCGATGACTCCCGATTTTTTAGTGCGCTTGGGCTATGCCACCGGCAAAGTGTTGGCAGAAGATAAAGCGCGTGAAGTATTAATTAGTAAAGATACGCGCTTATCGGGCTACATGGTGGAATCGGCATTAGAAGCGGGGTTAGCCGCTGCCGGTGTTAATGTATTATTGTCTGGTCCCTTACCCACTTCGGCAGTGTCCTATCTCACTCCCGCCTTGCGTTTATCTGCCGGTATTGTGATTAGTGCGTCTCACAATCCGCATTATGACAACGGCGTAAAACTATTTGGCGGCGATGGCAAAAAACTCCCCGATGCCGTAGAACAACGCATAGAACAAGAATTAGACAACTGCACAACGATTCAATTTCAAGGCGAACCCGGGCGGGCGCGGCGTTTAGACGGCGGGGCAGAGCGTTATATTGAATTTTGTAAACGCGCGTTTCCCTCCACGATGAATTTACGCGGCTTGCGCGTGGTCGTTGATTGCGCCAATGGTGCCGCCTATCATGTCGCCCCCCCGGTGTTTCATGAACTGGGCGCGGAAGTATTTGCCATTGGTGCCCAACCCGATGGCATGAACATTAACGTAGAATGCGGCGCGTTAGCCCCGAGGGCGGCAATAGAAGCAGTCGCGCACCATCAGGCAGATATTGCGATTATTTTAGATGGCGATGCCGACCGTATTTTATTGGCGGACGAAAAAGGAAGATTACACGATGGCGATGCCCTACTGTATTTAATTGCCCAAGAAAGCCAACGGACCAACACCCCCCTTGCCGGCATTGTCGGCACCGAATTAAGTAACTTAGCATTGGAGCAAAATTTGCAGCGTTTAAACCTGCCGTTTTATCGTGCTGCCGTTGGTGACCGTTACGTTCTTGAAGCGATGAATGAACGCGGTTGGCAAGTGGGTGGCGAACCCTCGGGGCATATCATCTTGCGTCAATTTCATCACACGGGTGACGGCATTATTGCCGCCTTGCAAGCATTAGCCGCCATGCGCGAAAATCAGCAACCGCTTTCGCAATTATTAGCAAACTATCAGCAAGTGCCGCAACAATCGCGCAATGTCGCGGTAGCGGGGCATAAAGAAATATTAAAACGTCCGCCTATCGCGGCAGCATTGACAACGATTCAAAAAACGCTCCCTCAGAATATGCGTTTAATCGTGCGTCCGAGCGGCACCGAAGCGTTGGTGCGGATTATGGTAGAAGGACACGAAGAAGAAAAAATTGAACAAGTGATGACGCAAGTAGAACAAATAATTCTCAAAGGATAGTTTATAATCGCTATTATGAAAATAGGTATTTTATTGACTGACGATTTACGGGAAGCCTTAAAACCGCAATACGGCGATTATCCCGAAATGTTTTATCGCTTACTGCAAGCGGGGAATTTTAACTTTACCGTCTACGATGTGCGCGCGGGCGAATACCCGCAAGCAATAGACGAATGCGCGGGGTATCTGATTACCGGTAGTCGCCACGGTGTCTATGAGGATTTACCGTGGTTGCCGCCATTTTTTGACTTTATCCGTTTATTAGTTGCGCAAAAAATCCCATTGTTGGGCGTGTGTTTCGGGCATCAAGCCATTGCACAGGCATTAGGCGGTGTGGTGCGAAAATCATCTAAAGGGTGGGGCTTAGGCGTACACGAATGGCAAATGAAACAACAAGCAACATGGACAACCCCCGAACTCAATTCCTTGCGCCTGTTGTGTGTGCATCAAGATCAAATAGAAAAATTGCCACCGCAAGCAACATTATTAGCGGGCAGTGAATTTTGCCCGTATGCTGCCTATGCAATTGACCAACACGTTTTTTGCATACAAGGGCACCCTGAATTTTTAAGCGATTACGTGATTTCCATATTAGAATATCGCAAAGACGACTTATCCGCAGAAACATTGGCGGAAATTGAAAAAAGCTGTCACGAATCCATCAATCGTGATACTTGCGCGCAGTGGATGGAAAACTTTTTCCGCCTGCCACGCTAACGAAACGCTTTTTCTACGGCGGGGTAATCTACTTTACCGGTGGACAGTAACGGTATTTCTTTGACGACGCGAATTTCTCGCGGTAACCATAATTCAGGCAACCCCGCTTGTTTCAGTTGTTGTGAAATGTCTTCACGGTGCAGTTCAACGGTTGTCATCAATACTAAACTTTCACCGCGTTTTTTATCGGGAATGCCAACGGCGGCAAATAATCCTTGTTGCCAGTGCTGGCGTAGGTGTTCTTCTACGCTGTCTAAGGGTACCATTTCACCCGCGACTTTAATAAATCGTTTTACCCGTCCCGAAATAGTAATATAGTTGTCGTCATCAATATTGACAATATCGCCCGTATCATGCCAACCTTCAGGCGGTGCTTGTAATTGCCCCGGGGCTTCGGCAAGAAAATATCCCTGCATAATGTTATCGCCGCGCACCAATAAACGCTTGCCTTGTTTAATGCTCTCTACCGCTTGCAGATGGGCAGTAATGCCAGGTAATAAACGCCCGACGGTACCGCTTTTATTATACAGCGGCGAATTGACCGCCAACACGGGAGATGCTTCAGTAACGCCGTATCCTTCCAACAAGCGCACGCCAAATTTATTTGCCCATAACTGCCTTGTTTCATCTTGTAATTTTTCAGCACCGGCAAACACCAAGCGCAAGCGTTTAAAATCTGCCGCATGGGCAACTTTGCCGTAGTTGG
>JAHZKE010000096.1 GCA_022600535.1 Pseudomonadota bacterium | reverse complement strand
TAGTTATGGTGTTTATAACATGCACATGCCTGCCGGCGGTTTTAAACAATCGGGCATTGGCAGTGAAAACGGTTTGGAAACACTGCACCAATATACGCAAACAAAAACGGTGTATGTAGAAATGGGCGATGTCGACTCGCCCTACGCCTAATCCTTGCTTTTATTTTAGCGAAACAAAATAGCGGGCAATTTCTGCCGCGATTGTATTTTGTTCAACCGGAACAACCTGACTAAAACCAAGCGCGGTCGCGGTCGTCGCAATATTGGCGTGAATCACAAATAAAGGTAATGCCCGTAACCAATCATTATGCGGTGCAGTCATTTGTAGCATAAACCTTAAACTATCACCACTGTAAGCCACTGCTCCGTCAATCTCCCCTGCTTGCCCTTGTGCTGCTAATGTTGCATTCGCCGCGGCAGCATGGCGACAATAACAAGGCACTGCCGTAATGCGATGACCACGCGCCACCAACGCTTCGCAAAGCCATGCGGCAGGCGGGGTGTTTGCTTCGTCACTGCCGCCTAAGATGGCAATGTTGCCTCCTGTCCCCTGCAATGCTTCTGCCTGTAATAAATAGCGGCTATCGCTAATGGGAGTGGGGGCGGGTTGTAAAAGTTGATAACACGGCGGTAGTGCGGCGGCGGTTTCGCTCCCGATTGCTAAGGCGGGGAATGTTGGCGCTGTTGTTGCTATTGTTGCGGCAGACAAACGCTGAGCGACACGAGTGACGGCTTCGCGGCTAACAAAAACGCTCGCCGTGTAATCGTCAATGTTCGCTAAATACGATGCCAGTGCGCTCTCGTCTGCCAACTCACGAATGTACATTGCCGCATATAGCAGGGGTTGAAGATGATGTTCCTTTAATGCTGCCGCTAATTTTTCGGCACGGTGCGGCGGGCGGCTAATCCAAATTGTCGGCATTTTAGCCACTCCCCGCAGTTAACCGAGGGTTTGGACTTTTTCCAGCACGTCCGCCGCGTGTCCGTTAACATCGCGAATGCCGCGCCATTCAAATGCCAAGTGCCCCTTGCGATCAATCACAAAAGTGCTGCGCGAAATCCCGACAACGGGTTTGCCAAACATTTTTTTAGGATTGAGCACGGAAAAACGTTCACACAACATCGCTTCGGTATCGGCAAGTAAGTGATGTTGATAATCAAACTTTGTGCGAAATTTTTCATGCGAACGCAGGTTATCGCGTGAAATCCCCAACACAATCGCGTTCGCGCGGTTAAAGTCATCTAATAAATTACTAAAATCAGTGCTTTCAATCGTGCATCCCGGGGTGTCGTCTTTCGGATAAAAATACAATACTACAATCTTTCCCGCAACATCTGCTAAGGTAAAATTTTCTGCCGTCCCGGTAATGGGCAAAGTAAAGTTTTCTATCTGGTCACCAATATTCATTCTGTTCTCCTAAAATTAAAAAATAAAGCAATCATAGTCAAGTTAAAGAATAATACCACACACTAACGGTAGGCAAATTAATACTAACACTGTTTTTCGCACCAGCGATTAATTGCGTTAATTTCTTCCGGCACGATGGCGTGCGGCATCATATATTCGTGATATTCTAAAGGATACCCTTGTTCCTGTAACCAATCGCGAGTCATGTGCCCCCATTGCGGTAAGACAACGGGGTCTAAACTGCCGTGTGCTTGAAAAATCGGCGTTTGTCGGTTGGCAGCGCTAATGCTATCTGCCAAAGTTTCAGCAAATAATAAATACCCCGAAAGAGCGATAATCCCCGCTAAACGTTGCGGGCAGTGTAACCCGACGTGTAGTGCCATTGCCGCCCCTTGCGAAAAACCGGCAAGGAAAATATTTTCACTGCGAAACCCGTTGGCGTATTCTGCTGCCAATAATTGTTCAATCAGTACGGCAGATTCAGTCGCGCCATTGCGGTCTTGACGGTCGGCTAAATCTAAACCGACAATATCGTACCAAGCGCGCATCTGTTGCCCGCCGTTTAAGGTGACTGCCCGTACCGGTGCATGCGGACAAACAACACGAAACTCACCGCCGCCAATCTCGGCAGCGAGCGGGAATAAATCATTGCCATCGGCACCTAAGCCGTGCATTAAAATCATACATGCCCGTGGCGTGCCGGTCGGGTTATATTCAAGTGGTGCGTCCATTGCGGTGTTCTCCTATTAAATTAAATAATGTATCCCAAGCAAATGTTGTGCCGGGATCGGTTTTTCGTTGCGGGGCAATGTCGGCGTGTCCGGCAACAAGTAGGTGCGGATAGCGTTGCGCTAAAATATCAATCAACTCCGCCAACTGTGTATATTGCGCGTTACAATAGGGCGTATCATCGCTGCCTTCCAATTCAATGCCGATAGAAAAATCGTTACACTGTGTTTGCCCGCGCCATGTCGACTCCCCCGCATGCCAAGCGCAGCACTCGGTTGAAACAAACTGCACTAACGCGCCATCGCGGCGGATAAAAAAATGTGCCGATACCCGCAAATCGCGCAAGCGTTGATAGTACGGATGCGCATTGCAATCTAAACGATTGGTGAATAATGCGGCAACGGCATCGCCACTAAATTCACCAGGCGGTAATGAAATCCCGTGAATGACCACTAAGGAAACTGCGACTCCCTCCAACCGCGCATGATAATTATCGCTGGGGAGGTGTTGCACCCCCGCGACCCAACCGTCCGCATTAATGGAGGCAAGCGTCATAATGCCAAGAGTAATTTTAATTGCGCCAACAATGTTGTGTTATCGCGGGTATCGCGCCATTCGCCTGCCTGCAATTTAAAATGCTTGCCGCCGGTTCTTGCTGCGAGCCAAACTTCATGCATCGGCGTTTGTTTATTGATAATCACTTTTTCATCTTCTTCGGTGATAATCTCTAATACATTGCCGTTGTTGTCGTAATCAATTTCGTTGTCTTCCAACAGCGTTTCTATTGCGGCAAATAACTCGGCGCAGGCATCGTGATAGTGTTTGTCTTCTTGTTCAGTCATTGGGGATTATCCTATTGTTGTTTATAATAGCGTATGCAAAAATTGTTCTGGTTGTTTGGTGCGTTCTTACTGCTTGCCGGTTGCGGGCACAAAACTGAGTTAACGTTGCCCAAAGCTTCTGCCCCCCATGCGGTTGTTGCCCACGAAGCACGCCGCTGACCCAACCCCACGGCCAGCTCCACAACCCACTCCATGAATAACGCAAATAATAGCAACGGCTTTTATCAGCAACAGGAGCAATGGTATGCCGACGGCGTTGCCCTAACAGACATTGCTCGGCAATACGGCACCCCTTGTTATGTATATTCGCAAACGGCATTTGTTTCGGCGTATCAACGGTTAAAAACTACATTTTGCCATAGTTGCCCGCAATTATGTTACGCGGTTAAAGCCAACGACAACATTGCCTTGCTGCGCTTACTGGCAGAACAAGGGGCAGGGTTTGATATTGTCTCTGCCGGCGAATTGCAACGCGTCTTATTGGCGGGGGCGGAGGCGGCAAATGTTGTCTTTTCCGGTGTCGGCAAAAGTAGCAAAGAAATAGACACCGCACTCAATGCCGGCATTGGTTGCTTTAATGTTGAGTCGGAAGAAGAACTCGCCCGCATTGAACAACGCGCCGCCGCCAGCGACCGTACAGCACCAATTGCCTTGCGGCTTACCTTAGATATAGATGGAGTCACCCATCGGCATTTAACCACGGGGTTAGTCGGTGGTAAATTTGGCGTATCGGCGGCAGACGGGCAACGCTTGGCGCGGGTGGCGGCGCATTCTTCGCATTTACAATTTTTAGGGTTTAGTTGCCATGTCGGTTCGCAAATTGTTGATGAACAAATTTATTTACGCTTAGCGCGCGCAATGGCAGAACAAGTTACCCTTGCCGAAGAAAACGGTATTGCCGTGCAACGGGTGGATATGGGCGGGGGCTTTGGCGTGGACTACCAACAAATTAACCCGCCGCTAATGCCCTTGGCAGAATACGATCGCGCGTTAGCCGCACACTTTAGCGAACAACATTTAATTATTGAACCCGGGCGTTACATTGCCGCTGCCGCCGGCGTGTTACTGACTACCGTAGAGTATGTTAAAACCTCTGCCGATAAAACCATCTGGGTGGTGGATGCGGGCATGCACACTTTGTTACGGCCGGCGTTATACGATGCCGTACACCCGACCTTGCCATTGCAAAACAGCAGTGCCGCCACACAAACGGGCGATGTAGTCGGACCGATTTGCGAAAGCGCGGATATATTAGCGCGCGATTTACAGCTGGCACTAACTGCGGGTGAATATGTCGGGATTTTTAATGCCGGCGCCTACGGCATGGTGATGGCGAATAATTATAATACCCAACCACGCCCGGGGATTGTACTGACAGCAAACGGAAAATGGCAGCAAATCCGCCGCCGCGAAACATTAGCCGATATGTTAATGTTTGAAACTGACGTTTAAACGACAACACACCCGAACCCAACTATTTATAATTTACAAAGCGGTTTAATTAATCAGTAATTTTTGCCGCCCTAATGACGGCACGGCAACGGCTTGGCGAATCGCTTGTTGCACTGTTTTTTGCGCGGCGGCGGCGGCAGTCGCGCTACTTTCCCCCCGCGCCAAATGCGCCGCTAAGGTAGCAGAAAACAAACAACCGCTACCATGATAAACCCCGCTTTGCCGGCGAATGCTGATTTCCCATATCGGTGTTTTTTGTGCCTCGGCGGTAAGTAAAACATGGCGTATC
>JAHZKE010000095.1 GCA_022600535.1 Pseudomonadota bacterium | reverse complement strand
AGAAGCCGTTGTATAGCGCACCGCTAAAATAATCAAGGTATGCCCTAAGCCCGATAATCCACCAACGGCAATTAATAAAAGCCATTCTTTGCTGCTCGCCGGTTGCCAAAAAAAGAACATCAGCAATGAAATTGGAATGAGTCCAAATAATGCCGTCGTCCACGAAGTGAAAACTGCCGGCGTGTGATTAGAAACATGTCGCGCCGAGACAATATAACCGGCAAAACAAACCGCCGCAACCAAAGCAAATAAAATTTTAGGGCTATAACCGCTGACATCTAACCCCGGACGTAAAATAATTAACACGCCAAATAAACCACCGATTGCCGCGACTAATAGCCGCGCATCAAATTTCTCACCGATAAATAAACGCGCTATTAACATCACAACCAACGGCTCTATAAAAAATATTGCCAGTGCGTCAGGCACCGGGTTTTCACTAATCGCGTAAAAAAAACTAAACGACGAAGCGGCAAGCAACATGCCGCGCATAATATGTAACGACAGATGCTGACGCTGTGCTTGTAGCAAGGTGGTTAATGATACTTGTCGGCGCAAATACCATACTAAAGGGGTAACGGATAATAGATGAAAGAAAAAACGCGCCCAGTTAATTTGCATAATAGGAACACTGGCGGATAATATCTTTGCCAATGCGTCCATTGAAGCGACACTACAAATCCCGCCAAGGAGAAAAGCAGCAGCAATAATCGGGCGATTATTTTGGGCGTCGCTTGCCGCTGTCATCGTGTTGCGCTAAGCGCCTAAGCCGTGATGTGCTAATAACGGGGCGACTTGCGGCTCGCGACCGCACATGGCGATAAATGAATCCATTGCCTTGCGGCTCCCGCCGACTGCCAGCACTTGTTGGCGAAATTGTTCGCCTAAAGTGCGGTTTAATATAGTGTCCGATTTTTTAAATAACATAAAAACATCGGCGGCTAATACTTCTGCCCACAAATAACTATAATATCCTGCGGCATAGCCGCCGGCAAAAATGTGAGAAAAACCGCAATAAAAACGGTTGTAATCGGGAGCGGGTAGTACTGCTGTGTATTGTCGCACTTGTTGCAAAATAGCGGCAATATCGTTACCATTGAGCGATTTGCCGTCATGCAATGCCATATCAAATAAAGCAAATTCTAATTGCCGCATCAGCCACAAACCAGAATGAAAACGTCGTGCCGCCACTGCTTTTTCAAATAAAGATTTTGGCATCGGTTCTCCGCTGTCGCAGTGGGCGGTCATGTTTTCTAATACCTGCCATTCCCAAGCAAAGTTTTCTAACCATTGGCTTGGTAATTCCACCGCATCCCATTCCACACCGGCGATACCGGAAGCAGAATATTCATTAATTTCAGTTAACAAATGGTGCATGGCGTGCCCAAATTCGTGAAACAAAGTAACGACTTCATCAAAATTGAGTAATGCCGCCCCGCTCACGGGTTTGGAAAAATTACAAACGACATGGGCGACGGGGAGTTGCAGACCCTCGTGTCGATAAAAGCGCGACAATGCTTCTGCCATCCAAGCCCCGCTGCGTTTGTTATCGCGGGCGTACAAATCTAAATAAACCGCACCGATGACTTTACCATCGGTATTGCATAGTTCCATCAATTGAACATCTTGCTGCCACACTGAAACTTGCGATGCGGGCATGGGGCGCAAGGTAATGCCGAATAATTGTTGCAAACAAGAAAATAATCCCGATAAAATTTTATCTTCGCGTAAATAAGGGCGTAAATCTGCTTCCGAAAAATCAAAGCGCGCGCGGCGTAATTTTTCTGCTGCATACGCCACATCCCACACCGCTAAGGAATCCAGTGCTAATTCATTGGCGGCAAATTCTTTCAACGCGGCAATTTCTGCTTCGGCAAAAGGTTTGGCGCGTTCGGCTAAATCGCGTAAAAAATCTAATACGGCATCGGCAGAAGGTGCCATTCGTGTTTGTAATGCAACTTCGGCATAACTTGAAAAACCGAGCAATTCTGCTTGCTGTTGCCGCCGTTGTAAAATCTCACTCACCAGCGGGGTATTGTCGCGCTCCTGAGCGTCCAACTCACTGGCACGGGTAACATAAGCGTAGTACATTTTTTGCCGCTGACTGCGGTTGGTCACATACTGCATAAACGCCAAATAAGAGGGAGGTTTGAGGGTAAAGCGGTATCCTTGTTGTTCGTGCTGTTGTGCCGCATCGGCAGCAATGGCGCGCAAGTCCGCCGGCATATCGCCTAACTCTTGCGCCTCTTCTATGAGGAGAAAAAAATCTTGGGTGGCGGCTAATAGGTGTTCTTCAAATTTAGCTGCCAGTGCTGCTAAGCGTTCGCTATTTTCGCGGAAGGGTTCTTTTTTATCCGCAGACAAACCCACGCCCGAGAGTTCAAAATCGCGCAGGGTGTCGGTGATAATTTTTTGCCGCACTGCCGGCAGTTGGGTAAATGCTTCTCCCTGTGCCAGTTCGCGAATTTTTTGATAAAGTGCGGCATTCTGCCCCAAATGGGCGAAGTAAGCGGAAATTTTATTTAAATTTTCTTGATGGGCAGCGCACCACGCCGGCGAGCTCATCACCGAGCGCATGTGTTCTACTTGATTCCAAGTACGGCTGATTTTTTCATAAACAATTTCTAAAGGTTGCAGTACGCGCTCCCAATTTGCTGCCGTGGTATCGGCAATGATTGCAGCGACCCTTTGCTGTGCATCATTGAGTACGGTATCAACCGCTTCTGCTACGTTTTCTGGGGTAATATCAGCAAAATGGGGCAACTCTTTAAAACAGAGCAATGGGTTTGTATTTGACATCAGTTAATTATTTTTTTGTTTTGTAGGATAATAATGTTTATTGCGCCCTTAGCTCAGTGGATAGAGCGTTGGCCTCCGACGCCAAAAGTCAGAAGTTCAAATCTTCTAGGGCGTACCAACATCAGCACAGCATTTAGATTATTCACTTTTTTCTGTGCGGCTTGCTTGCTGTGCCTCTAATTTTTCAATGCGCTCTAACAACTTGACGTATTCATTTTCGCAGTCAAATGTTTTATTGTCTACGGCATAAGGGGCGTATGCTTCTGTATCGTCATCGCTTGTTTTATCTTCTTTACTTTCTGTACTCGCGTTTAAAATGCGTGCCGGCACTCCGACTGCGGTTGCTCCTGCCGGTACATCTTTCACCACAACGGCATTAGAACCAATCCGTGCCCCGCTACCAATGGTAATTGGACCCAATACTTTCGCACCGGCACCAACAATGACTCCGGTTTCTAATGTCGGATGGCGTTTACCGCGAAAGGTTTGTGTCGTCCCGCCCAAAGTGACTCCTTGATAAATAGAGCAATCATCCCCCACATGTGCGGTATGACCGATGACAATTCCCATGCCGTGATCAATAAAGACGCGCTTTCCTAATACCGCGCCCGGATGAATTTCAATGCCGGTAAAGATACGGGCTAAATGCGCTAAAAAACGGGCGACTAACAACCAGTTCCAATTCCACAACTGATGCGTGACCCGATGTAACCATACGGCATGAATGCCGGGGTAGCAAAGAATAACTTCAAACCACCCCTGTGCGGCAGGGTCGCGTTGCAAATAAATTTCTAATTCTTCTTTACGATTATCCAAAAATGACACGGGCTTCCTCTTTGATCTGTGTTGTAGTGCTTGGCGCACTACGGGTAAAATTAAATAATTCGGCATCCAATAAATGCGAAGGGACGACATTACTGAGTGCAGAAAATATACTGTTGACACGACCGGGGTATTGATTTTCCCAATCGCTGAGTAATTGTTTAGTTTGTTGCCTTGCCCCGCCGCCGGTGCTACCGCATAAATTACAGGGGATAATCGGAAAGTTCAAATTTTTGGCATACTGGGCTAAATCGCGCTCGCGGCAATACGCAAGCGGGCGAATAACAATGTGGCGTCCGTCATCAGAAACAAGGCGTGGCGGCATTGCTTTTAAACTGCCACCGTAAAACAAATTTAATAACAGCGTTTCAATAATGTCATCGGCATGATGCCCTAAGGCAATTTTATCAGCGCCTTCTTCGGCAGCGATGCGATACAACACCCCGCGCCGTAGACGCGAACATAAGCCGCAAGTGGTCTTCCCTTCGGGGATAACACGTTTAACGATACTGTAGGTGTCCTGATACTCAATGCGGTAAGGGATTCCTACTGTTTGTAAATAATTTTCTACCTCGGTTGCCGAAAATCCCGGATGCCCTTGGTCCATTAATACCGCGAAAATTTCAAAACGGATGGGAGCCGACTGTTGCAGGCGATGCAGAATATCTAATAATCCGTGACTATCTTTGCCGCCGGAGAGACAAACCATGACACGATCGCCCTCTTCAATCATGCTATATGCTTGTATTGCTTGCCCGACTTGCCGGCGTAAGCGTTGCTGTAGAATGCCTGCCTCGTGGCGTTGCTTCGGTAATGTGCCCATGCCGTTATTTTATCAAAATTCGCGCAATATCCTGTGTAATAGCGAGCGATGCTCGTAGGATTAAATCAATCATTAAAGATGTTCGGATTTGTTGGCTTGACGCGAAAAATAGCATGTTGTGAGGGGAAACACCGGCGGAGGGGAATTTAATTAGCCCGCTATTAAAGACAATCCTGCTAGGATTAGCTTTTAAATTACTAGAGACAACGGGTTCACTTCTCAATATTTATTCCGATATATTAAGTGCATTGGCACTTTTGTAAAATTTGATTGATTTCATCTTGTGATTTTAATGAATCCAATCTAATATCTCTGTATGGTTTACCCTTTATTTTTACTCTTTTCCCAACCGTACTAGCATTGTCGTTATAAAGAATTTCGTATTCTTCCAAATTGCTATAAATTAAAATAAATATTAACTTATCACATTTTCTTTCAGGGATTCGACAAAATGCAGCACCTTTATATTTTAAAACTCTACCACTAGAAAATGATTTAACTTGAATAGAGTAATTACCAATATATCCATCAATATATTTTTTCCCCGCAGGGGATTTAATCATTCCAAAATCCTCTTCAGCTATTATTTCAGCTGCCATCCCAATCACATTAGAATCGTAATCGCCCAGAGCTTTCGCTCTCTTTACAATATCCAACGCCTCTTTAATTCTACTCATTTTTTTATCCTTTTCTACATAACATTAATTTTTTATGCTGTTCTGTCTTATTATACTTTTTTTACCTATTGTATTCTAACACCTAACAGTGCGATGGAAATTATTAACTTTTGTTTTGCTTACGCTTGACAACAGCGACGACTGCCGCCGCCGCCGATATTTCAGCGGCAGCCAAGGTATTGCGGATACGGGTGAATTCTTGCTGTTGCGCGTATCGTCGGGAGTTATCATTGAGTAAGCGTTCACTTTCGCGGACAATGTTATCTGCCGTTGCCTCGTTTAATAACAATTCTGCAGTAACAAAGCGTTTGCTTAATATATTCGGCAAACTAAAAAAAGGTAGGTGGAATTTTCGCCAGCGCACCAGCCAAGTGGCAATGGCAGACAAACGATAAAACACCAGCAAAGGAACACCCGCTAAAGCGGTTTCTAATACCATTGTGCCGGACTTCACCAGCGCAATATCGGCGGCGGCTAACACATCTTCAACAGTAGCGGTTTTAACTTGCGGTAATAATTGTTGTACTTGCTGCCTTGCCGTATCGTTGGCAAGTGCGGTAATACAGTAACGGTTTTGTTTAGCATTCAGTAGTTGCGGTACCACTTTTTGTAACAGCGGTAAATGGCGCGTTAATTCGCTGCGGCGACTACCGGGGAGTAATGCAATGACCTCTGTATCTTCGGCAATTCCCAAACGTTGGCGGGCGCTGTTACGCTCCACTTGCTGTTGCTGCGCTGCCGGATGGCCAACAAAATAAGCAGCAATGCCCGCTGCGGTAAAGTGAGATTTTTCAAACGGCAACAGGCACAAAACCGCATCTACTGCTTGCGCGATATTTGCCAACCGTTGCCGCCGCCACATCCAAACCGAAGGGGCGACATATTGCAAACAACAACTGCCGTTTTGACGTAAGCGACGGGCGAGCGGTAAATTAAAATCAGGCGCATCCACACCGATAAAAATATCGGGCTTGTGTATTTTTGTGTAACGTATAAAACGTTGCCGTAAGCGAAAAATAGCGGGTAATGAAGTTAATACATCCCAATAGCCCATCACGGCTAAGGTTTGATAATCGGCAAGTAAGTCCACGCCGGCGGCTGCCATACGCGTGCCGCCGATACCGTAAAATTGTGCTTGTGGATAATATTGTTGCAGTTCAAGCACTAATTGGGCGGCGAGCTTGTCGCCGGATTCTTCCCCGGCACAAATGGCAATTGTTAATTTATTCTCCGTCACTATTTTTTGCCGCTATGCAATAGAGCGCATTTTTTTTATCAGGCGGATTTGCGCGGGCGGATGAGTTGAATATTAGGAAAACGGAGAAAGGCAAGTAACTCTTGCAAAGGGGGTTCCTGTGCTTGTGTCAGCGCTTCAATGTGATCAATTGCTTCGGTTAATGGCAACCCTTGCCGATAAAGAATTTTATAGGCGTGGCGCATGGCATCAATAATGTCGTTGCTAAAGCCGTAGCGGTGCATCCCTTCGCGATTAACCGATACCACGCCTTTACCGACTAAAGCGTACGGCGGAACATCGTGTAAGATGACTTCGCCGCCGCCGATAATCGCACCGATACCAATACGGCGAAATTGATGCACTAACGCCCCGCCGCCGATAATCGCCCGTGCGCCGACTTCTACATGTCCGGCTAATTGCACGGTATTGGCGATTGTTGTATTATCGCCAATAATGCAATCGTGTGCGACGTGAACATACGCCATAATCCAATTGCCATTGCCGATGCGCGTTTCGTCGTTTGCGTCTGTGCCTTTGTTGATAAAGCAATATTCCCGTATTGTATTATTGTTGCCAATAATCAACGGGGCTTGTTCGCCTTTATATTTTTTATCCTGCGGCTCACCGCCTAACGAGCAAAATGGAAAAATACGGTTATTTTCTCCGACAATACTACCGCGCCAAATAATACTATGACGCCCAATCGTGCACCCGCTACCGATGACACAATCTTGTTCAATGACTGCCCCGGACTCGACACAAATATTGTCGCCGAGCTGTGCCGAGGTATGAATATCGGCATTGGCGTGGACTTGCGTCGGCATTGATGCGTGCGGGTTAGCCCCGCTCTCCTTGTTTATAAACAATGGTCAGTACGGCTTCGCATACATTTTTGTCGGCGACCGTTGCCCGTGTGCGAAAGCGACTAATATGACGTGCTTTGCGCTCCAATTCAGCGTGTAACATTAACTGATCGCCGGGGGTGACGGGTTGGCGAAAACGACAGTTATCCATTCCGGCAAGAAAAATATAATCGGTAGGAGGTAATGTTTCTACGCCAGCAGACAATAACATTAATAACCCTGCGGTTTGTGCTAATGCTTCTATTTGTAATACGCCAGGCATGACCGGATTGCCGGGAAAATGCCCAGGGAAATGCGGCTCACAAATGGTTACATTTTTGAGTGCCAGAATAGATTTGTCAATTTCGTAATTGAGTATGCGATCCGGCAGTAAAAACGGGTAACGGTGCGGTAAGGCGTGGAGAATAAAATTAATGTCTTTTTCGGTTGTCATCGTATTTCCCTGTTGTTACGCGGTCAATAGCGTTCCCTCATCTTCATTTTTTAAGATGCGTAGCAACGCGCCGGCACGTTGAAGTTTGAAAACATGAATCGGCAGATGCCGTTCGCGACAGAGCGTAAACGCCGTCGCATCCATAATGTGTAATTTTTGTTGAATCGCTTCATCCATTGTCAGCGATTGATAACGCTTGGCATCTTTGCGTTTTGCCGGGTCAGCAGAATACACGCCGTCGACGTTGGTGGCTTTGAGTAAGGCATCGGCGCCGATTTCAGCTGCCCGCAATGCTGCTGCCGTATCGGTGGTAAAGTAAGGATTCCCCGTGCCACCGGCGAAAATAACCACACGTTTTTTATCTAAATGACGTATTGCCTTTTCTAAAATGTAAGGTGCCGCCACTTGCTCTAAGCGCAATGCCGTTTGTAACCGTGCCGGCACGCCGGCATCGTGTAGTGCGGAGCGTAGTGCCATCCCGTTGATGACAGTTGCTAACATTCCCATGTAATCGCCGGTAACGCGATTGATGCCAATTTCCTCGGAGATCATCGCTCCGCGAACAATATTGCCGCCGCCGACAACAACGGCAACATCTACTTCTAATTCACGTGCTGCTTTAATTTCGCTGACTAAAAAATTGAGTACGGAGGGCGAAATCGCAGAGTTTTCATCTTGCATTGCTTCGCCGCTTATTTTTACTAAAATCCGGCGATAACGCAAGCTACTCATGGTTTAGTTCTTTTCTCTAACGTCGCGGGCGCAAAAATTAGCTTGCCGCACCGACAATTAAGAGTTCAAAGGCAGTTATACTGGCATCCGCTTTTTTCAATACTTGAGCGATGGTTTGTTCTGTGTCTTTGACAAAAGGTTGTTGCATTAATGTGATTTCGGCAAGGTGTTTGTTGAGTTTACCGGCAACAATTTTTTCTGCCATTTCTGCGGATTTTCCACTCTCAACTGCCTGTTGGGTAAAAACATCACGCTCGCGGGCAATCACGTTTTCGGGGACAGATTCCGTATTTAAATAACGGGGCTGCATTGCCGCAATGTGCATACAAATATCGCGCCCGAGTTCAATGTCGCCATTGATGGTACACATGGCAGCAATTTTGTCGCCGCTATGAATATACGCGGCAATGTTGCTATCGGTCGTAGAATTGCTTGTAGAAATTGCTTTAACGTTACGAATGCTGATATTTTCGCCTAATTTCATCACCATATTTTGACGCATTTCTTCAGCGTTTTGTCCGTTTGCCAAAGGTAAGGTATTGATGTCATTTGGAATACTACCGACAGCAGCAACGGCATTGGCAACGGCACTGGCAAAAGCGGCAATATTTTCATCGCGGGCAACGAAATCGGTTTCACAACTGACTTCTACTAACACGCCGACTCCATTATGACTGGCAAAGGCAATTTTGCCTTCCGATGCCTGCCGACTGGCAACTTTATCTGCTTTTGCTCCGCTTTTAACACGTAACCAATCTTGGGCGCTGTCAAAATCGCCATCACACGCTAATAATGCCTTTTTGCACTCCATCATGCCCATACCGCTTGCTTCGCGCAGGGCTTTGACTTGTGCTGCACTAATTGCAATATCCGCCATTATTTTTCTTCCTCGCTAGAGGTATTTTCTGCAGGTTTGGCGACTAAGTGACGTTGGGCAGGTTTTGTTGATTTTTCCACCACGGTAACATTAACGTCTTTCTCTCCTTTTTTGCTCGCGGTTACTTGTGTAACCACTTTGCTTTTTGCTTTTGTCTCGCCTGCTTTGTCAGTGTCAGTGATAATCGGGTTATTTGCTTTGATTTCAGAAACTAAATTTTTCTCCCAAGCGGCACTTCCCGAGCAAATTGCAGCCGTCATTTCGCGGATATAAATAGTAATCGCTTCGCGCGAATCATCATTACCGGGGATGACATAATCAATGTTGTCAGGCGAATGATTGGTATCCACCACTGCAACGACAGGAATACCTAATTTATTGGCTTCCCGTGCCGCCCCTTTATGCCAGCCCGCATCCACAATAAAAAGTGCATCGGGGAGTTCGTTCATCTCGCGAATACCGCCAATGGCTCTTTCTAATTTATCTTTCATTAGCATTAATTTAATGCCTTCTTTTTTGGTCATGTTTTTCAATGCCCCTTCAGCAATTTGCGCTTCAATTGTTTCTAAACGCTCTACTGAGTTCCGTGTTGTTTTGAAATTAGTTAAAATTCCACCCAGCCAACGCCGGTTAACATAAGGCATACCAACGGACTTCGCCTCTTCGGCAATGGCATCGCTTGCTGCCGGTTTCGTGCAAACATAAAGAATTTTCCCGTTGGATTCGGCAACGGATTTTAAATATTCTGCTGCCCGCATCATTGCTTCAAGCGTTTGATCTAAATTAATAATATGTGTACTACGATATTTACCATAAATAAAGGGTCCCATTTTCGGATTGCTAAAGCGGACACGGTGACCAAAGTGTGCACCCGCCAGCATTAATTCACGGACGTTGGTATTCATTGAGAATCCTTTTTAGATTTGT
>JAHZKE010000013.1 GCA_022600535.1 Pseudomonadota bacterium | reverse complement strand
TGACCGCTTAGCGCAACAAGACCGCGAAACCACCGTAGAAGAAGATATTGGTTTAGTGGAATCGGTGCAACGCGGCATGGCAAGCCGCGGTTATGTGCCGGGACCGTTAATCATTGACCCGCACTGCGGGCTTAATTCTGAACATTCTATCAGTGTGTTGCATCGCTGGATGCGCGAAGCGATAAAAACGTAAAATAATGCGGCGAGGTCAGTGAGCTTGTCGTAACTGCCGCAGACAAGGCAACCAATAAACTAATATGTGTATCCCTTAGTGATTGCTTTTTCGCCACTCCCAGAAAAACAGTTCGCGGGGTATTCTCCTGCCGCGTTAAAAAATTAGGTAAAGTAAATTTATTCAGCTACACCACCAACGTCTAAATTTCCCTTTCTTTGAGATAAGAGTACCTTTTTTTTCTATACGTGTTAATATTTTGTATGTTTTATTTTGACCATTTTTCCAATCTTGTATATCAAATTTCTCGGCTACACCGGTAGTATTAATACCAGGATTTTCCGATACTATTTTTAATATTCTTGCTTCTTCTGTCATATCTCTGTGCCTATTGCCCCAACTCTGCTTTTTCTTTTATTTACACTTTATTACGTTTCAAAATTCTCACTAAATTTATAACACCCCATACAATACCTATTATTATTGATATTGGTACTACTCCTCCACCTTTATCGGAAAACCCAGCTATCAAAAAACCGATAATTAAAAATAAAACAGGATATAAATTATTCGGACCAGTTATTTTATTTTGTGCGACAAGCATTTTCATTTCTCTTTTAATTTTTTCTATATCAGATTTTTTCGCACAATCCTCACAAGATTTATTGCAACATTCAACAATAGCTTTTGCCACTTCTCCCGCCCTACGCTCATTGTCAACGATTCCTTTATCATTAAGCTCGCGAATAATATTTTTCATTTTTAATTCTCCCCATCTTATAAATAATAATGTATTTTTAACTTCAATTTAATATTATAACATAACAAAATTAGCTAATTAACCACCCAAAAACAACCTACCCGCATTGACAATAGCAAATTCTTTTTTAATCGTTAGATAGTTTTGTCCCTGTTATTAATAATTTATATAGTTTTTTTAGAATAAATGCCCGCTTCGTTCTAATATGAAATATTTCCCTTTCTTTTTCAATATTCAAAAAAATCCGTGCTGATTGTCGGAGGTGGTGCAATCACACAACGCAAAGTAGAACTACTGATGCGCAGCGGTTGCGCTCTGCGGATGGTTGCTCCCGCTATCGCGCCGGCACTAACCGCATTGCTACAAAACCATCATGCAGTCATAGAGTATCGCCATTATCGCACTCGTGATATTAACAATTGCACGCTGGTTGTATGCGCAACCAATGACTCTTTCCGAAAATAGACATAAAATCCGTATGAAATAACAACTAAACACGCCGCCAAAACTGGGAGTTGTCCTATTCAATCCGTCAATAAAAAAATCGCCTATAATTGAAAATGCGTTTATTTTTCGCTGCTTTTGCGTCCCGCCCATAACAACTGCGTCTCCCGCACCAATTCAATCATCGCTGTTACCGTTTGTATATCCGATTAAATATTACCGTCGCGGTCGTGGCAATCGCGGCAGTTTTTACCGGACAAACCATTGCTTGAAATTGCAACAGCGCGAACAAGTTAAAAACGCTTAATCTTCTGTTAGGGAAGTGTGTATAATGTTTTTGAGACGCCTATTGAGACGCTTAAAAAGGAAATAATCAACCATGAAATTAATACTTTGTTTAACCGCTTTTTTGTTTATTGCAACTGGCGGGGTACACGCTGCCGGTTCGGATGACGGACATTCACACGGACACAATGCTGCCCCCATCGGCGAGCCGGGTAAAGCCAAAGATGCGGCGCGTTCGGTGGAGATTGTGTTGTATGATAATTATTATGAGCCGGAATCAATTACTGTCAAAAAAGGCGAAGCTGTCCGCTTTGTTATCAAAAATAGGGGGCGGTTGGTGCATGAATTTAATATTGGCACTGCCGAAATGCATGCCGCTCACAAAGACGAAATGTTAATGATGGTGAAACACGGTGTTTTATTTCCCGACCGTATTGACCATGAAAAAATGGAAGCGGGTGGTGAAGATGGGCATTCTATGAAACACGATGACCCGAACAGCGTTTTGCTGGAGCCGGGTAAAGAGGGTGAAATTGTGTGGAAATTTTCAGAGGCGGCTATATTAGAATTCGCTTGTAATATACCGGGGCATTATGAAGCGGGCATGGTAGGAGAATTCCAATGGCAATAAAAACAACTGCTATGGGCAGAAAAATAATTGCGGCAATAATTGCGGCAACTTTGGCAATGCCTGCATTTTTAGCAACGCCTGCGTTTGCCAGTGAGCGCAAAACATTGACTGAAACGACGTCCCGAGTTCTGCAAAAAGCACCAGGGGAAGACATCTATCGCCTGACGATTGACCCTGTCACTATTGATACTGGCGGATTTCAACGCGCGGGCGTGGGGTTTAACGGTGCATCTCCGGGACCGGTGCTAGTTTTTGATGAAGGGGAAGAAGTGGAAATCCATGTTAAAAATAACTTGGATGTGGAGAGTTCTATCCATTGGCACGGCTTTATTTTACCGACCGAAATGGACGGTGTGCCGGGGCTGAGTTTTGATGGTATCGCCCCCGGGGAGACGTTTGTTTATCGTTTTCCTATTATACAATCGGGAACGTATTGGTTTCACAGTCACTCTGGGTTTCAGGAGCCGGACGGCGCCTACGGTGCGATTGTTATTAACGCTAAGGAGCGGGAGCCTTTTCGCTATGACCGCGAATATATTGTGCAACTGGCAGACGCGCACCCACATCGCGGTGCAAAGATTATGCGTAATTTAAAAACGCTGGACGATTATTACAACCGACAACAACCGACGTTGGGCGATTTTTTCGGCGAGATTAAAGAGAAGGGTTTTGGTGCAGCTGTTGCCCACCGCGCGGCGTGGGGGAACATGAGAATGCTATCCTCTGACATTGAAGATTTACAGGGATTTACGCCGCTGATTAATGGCAAAAGTGCGGCGCAAAACTGGACGGGTGAATTTGAACCAGGAGAGCGTATCCGCTTGCGCTTTATCAATTCTTCGGCGATGGCGTTTTTTGATATACGTATTCCCGGGGTGGAAATGTTGATTGTTAATGCCGACGGTAATAATGTACAGCCGGTTTTGGTTGATGAATTTCGTATTGCCGTTGCCTAAACTTACGATGTTATTATCCGCCCTAAAGAAGAGCGGGCGTATTCTATTATCGCTGAATCTATGGGACGCACGGCGTTGGGACGGGGAACGCTGAAACCTGAAGGTAGCGATGTTGCTGCGGAAGAGATTCCGCCGTTACGCCAACCGCCGCAATTAACATTTGCCGATATGGCGTTGGCACACGGTAGTGGGCACGATATGAGTGGAATGAATCACGATATGGGTGGAATGAATCACGATCTTGATGCTGCTATATCTCACGACGGGCACACTATGACAAAAGGCGATGATGACGGACATAGCGGGCATGACATGAGCGCGATGAAGCATGAAGATGTGCCGAATCCTTTTTATGCGAAAGGGAGCGGATTAATTCCAAGTGCGGCGAATGGCGGAAAATTTTTAACTTACAGCGATTTGCGGACGCAAAAACCGCTGTATCCAGAACGCCCGCCGACGCGTGAAATTGAACTGCGTCTAACCGGCAATATGGAACGTTATTCGTGGTCTATCAACGGCAAAAAATATGCTGACTCCGAACCATTGCGTTTGCAATATGGCGAGCGTATACGGTTTAAGTTTATCAACGAAACAATGATGACGCATCCGATGCACTTGCACGGGATGTGGTCTATTTTGGATGTTGGCGCAGGAGAATGGAATCCAGAAAAACATGTGGTGAGTATTGCGCCTTCTACCGAAGTATATTTTGAAACCGAAGTGGACGCGCCCGGCAGGTGGGCGTTTCATTGCCATCTTGCCTATCACGCTGCCGCTGGGATGTTCCGTGAGGTGGAGGTAGTCGGTGCGCCAAAAAATCTCCAAAAAACAGCAGAGGTAAAGTAATGGTTTATCGTAAATCTGCTTGCTACGCTTGGGCGACGTTCGCACTATTGTTTGTCGCCACGCCGGCGGCGGCAAAAGAAGAAATTTTTGTCTATGGCGCACAGTTGGAAGAATTTGAATACCGACGCGGCAGCGGTAGCAGTAACGAAAAATTACTCGCTTGGGACGGTGGCGCATTTGCTGGAAATGACGACGGCAAAATTCACTGGCTGACTGAAGGCGCGTATGATTTAAATGAAAATACTTTTGCGGAGACGGAAAACCGGCTGGTTGCGCAAATTCCTGTTTCTATGTTTTTTGATGTCAAAGCGGGGGTGCGATTGGATACTTATAGCGGCGGACGAGAACGCTGGTACACTGTTTTTGGCGCGACTGGGCTTGCACCGCAATGGTTTGAACTTGACGCTGATTTATTTATCGGCGAGAGCGGCAGAGCTTCTACACGTTTAGACGCTGAATACGAATTACTGCTAACTAACCGTTTATTCGCTACTTTTTCCATGGAAACAACCTATTCTTTTGCCGCCGACAAGAAGGTAGGAATCGGAACAGGCGTTACCGATTTGGAAGCAGGTATGCGGCTAAGCTACGATGTTATTGATCGTAGCGTCGCACCCTATATTGGTGTGGTGTATGAAAAAAAATACGGTGACACTGGGGCGATGGCGCGCGAAGAAGGTGAGGCAGATGAGGAATGGCTTTTTGTCGCCGGCGTTCGCCTAATGCTGTAAAAGCTGCCGTTTATCGTCGCAAAATATTTTTATAAGTGATGCGACTAATGCAAGTTATCACCGTGAAACCATAACGCCTTCTTCATAGACGCCGCATGAGCAAAGAAAATCCTTACGCCAGCACATTGAAAACGGTATCCGGCACTCGCTTGCCATGTTGAAAACAAACGCCACCAAAGAAAAATAAAACGAACCGAGAGGATAGGCACCGCATCTGAGTAATCAGTATGCGTGGGCATAATTAGGTTAACTCGCCTTTCGGTCTCACCTTAGGAACTCCTACGATGATTAACATTGCACAGGAAGCCTTGGATTTTCGGCGAACGGTTTTTTTTCCCGTTTTAAAGTCGCTCATTAGCGGCTTACGGAGCGTTTTCCTACCGCGTAAAAAGGTTGAGTAAAGTGAATTTAATTTATCTTCTCAGAATATGATCTTTTAACATATTTATTAATATATGTATTAAGACCGTCTCCATTATCTGCTAGGAATTTCATTCTATCTATATGAGAAGCACCAGCACTTTCATATGTATATTTATAGGTTCCTCCTCTTTTAAATGTTACAACTATATAATCGTCACCATAATCATAAGATAAAACACCAGAAACTTTATTTTTATCACCATATTGTTTCATGTCATCACCCATTTATTAATTAATAAAGCTAACAAGAAATTTCTGTATCATAGACATCACAATTTTCTACGATATATTTAACCGCTTTTTTGAAATCATAGTCAGTACGCAAATCCCAATAACTCATCCCCGCAATTTCTGCTTTCGCTTCAGGCACCAAAGATACATTCTCATCAACTCTAAAAATAATTGCTAATGCTATTAATATTGAGCCAATCAAAATAGATTTTGGTGTTGTAAACCTTTTTTCTGTCATACGCTGATTATAACAAAAAAATATATTAATTAAAAATAAAGAAACAACAAGCGCAGGTAAATACCCGTCTTTCACTTTACTTATTTTTTTAACACTCATTTCTTCGGCGTATCACTTTGCGCTGCCGCGTTGTTTCTCTCATAAAAAAACCCGCTTTCCATAATGATTGCACATAGCACAACCGGAAAGCGGGTTTAAAAAAATAGAAACGAACCAAGGGCATGATCAACATACAATCAATCATCGCATACTTTGTATGCGCATGATTATGGAATCAAGCCGCACGACCAATTAGTACTGGTTAGCT
>JAHZKE010000094.1 GCA_022600535.1 Pseudomonadota bacterium | reverse complement strand
GGCGACACCACCGCCGAAACTCAATGCTTCGGTTAACGTGCCCCCGCTACGAATATGTACCGCGCAATATTTAAATTCCGGAATTTTGCCAAACGGATCTAACGCTGCGTTTGTCAGTATGTTTGCGGCGGCTTCATAATAGCAAAAGGGGATAAACACCGTACCGGCGGCAATACTGTCGTCGGCGCGCACGCGCAGACAAATACTTCCGCGTCGTGATGTTACCTCTACCGCATTACCTGCGGATACGCCGTAAGTTAACACATCCGCGGGGTTCATGCTGACCGTGGGGATGGGAGCAATCGCATCCAATACGCTAGCGCGGCGGGTAATGGCACCGGTATGCCAATGTTCTAATTCGCGTCCGGTAATTAACACTAATGGATATTCGCTATCGGGGAGCTCCGCTGCTGCAGTGTAGGCGGCGGGGACAAATTTTCCACGCCCGCTGGCAGTGGGGAAGTTTTCTTTAAAGATAATTGCTTCGCCGGCATCGCCTTCCTGTAGACAAGGATAGGTGACTCCGTGTTCCGCTTGCAGACGCGCCCAAGTAATTCCGGCAATGCTGGGCATTGCTTGGCGCATTTCATCAAACACATCGGCAACGCCGGAATCCTCTCCTGCGTACTGCCAATTCAGCCCCAAACGATTAGCAATTTGTTGGATAATCCATAAATCTTGTTTGGCGTTTCCGGGGAGGGGTAATGCTTGACGTCCCAACTGTACCATGCGGTCGGTGTTGGTAAAGGTGCCGGTTTTTTCAGCAAATACCGAAGCAGGTAGAACAACATCAGCAAGTGCCGCGGTTTCGGTGAGAAAAATATCCTGCACCACTAACATATCTAATGCGGCTAATCCGGCGCGTGCATGTTCGGCATTCGGGTCGGACATCGCCGGATTTTCTCCCATGACATACATACCGCGAATAGTGCCGGCGCAAGCGGCATCAATAATCTCCACTACAGTTAATCCCGGTGTTGGCGATAACGAGGTGTTCCACAATTTTTCAAAATATTGACGCGCAGTATCGTTATCTACCCGCTGATAATCGGGAAAGACCATAGGAATTAATCCGGCATCGGAAGCGCCTTGGACATTATTTTGCCCGCGCAACGGGTGCAGCCCGCATCCTTGTCTACCAATATTTCCCGTCATCATCGCTAATGCAATTAAGCAACGGGCGTTGTCGGTGCCATGTGTGTGCTGCGATACCCCCATACCCCAAAATATCATCGCCTGCCGATTGCCGCCGTATAAACGTGCCGCTTGGCGTATAGTTTCTGCATCAATGCCGCAAATAGGCGCCATCGCTTCCGGCGAACACGCCTCTACCTGTGTGCGCAAGGCATCGTAATTTTCGGTGCGATTGCGAATAAATTCGTCGTCCGTCAATCCTTCTGCAATAATTGTATGCATGATGGCATTGAGTAAGGCAACATCTGAATCCGCTTTCATTGGCAAATACAAATGCGCCTGTTCGGCGAGCGCGGATTTGCGTGGGTCGGCAACAATGAACTTCGTGCCGTTGGTAATCGCATTTTTCATAAAAGTCGCGGCAACGGGATGATTGGTCGTCGGGTTGGCACCAATCACCAATACTACTTCGGCATGTTGCACATCGGAGATTTGATTGGATACTGCACCGGAGCCGATTCCTTCTAATAGGGCAACAACTGAAGAAGCGTGACACAAACGCGTGCAATGATCAACATTATTAGTTGCAAAACCGGTGCGTACTAATTTTTGAAATAAATAAGCTTCTTCGTTGCTGCCTTTTGCCGAGCCAAAAGCCGCGAGGGCGCTATCTTCTCCGTTTCCGTCTTCGCGAATTTTTAGAAAAGCGTTTGCCGCTAGATCTAATGCTTCTTCCCAACTGGCTTCGCGAAAATAGTCGCGCCAGTGGTCCGGGTCAATGCTTGCGCTGGGATCTTTTTTTGCTTGCGGCAAACGAATTAACGGATGAGTGAGCCGATGCGGATGGTGGGCGTAGTCGCCGCCAAAACGTCCTTTCACACATAAGCGTTCTTGATTCGCCGGACCGGCACGCCCTTCAGTATAAAGCAGTTTGTCATCTTTGACGTGGTAAGTGACTTGGCAACCCACGCCACAGTAAGGGCATAGCGAATCTACCGATTTGTCGGGCGTTTCTAACAACACCGAGCGCGTCGGTGCCAATGCCCCGGTCGGACATGCTTGCACACATTCACCGCAGGCAACACAGGTGGAATCTCCCATCGCATCGCCAAAATCAAAGACAATTTCTGCCGACGCCCCGCGGTTTGCATAGCCAATGACATTATTCACTTGTTCTTCACGGCAAGCCCGTACACAGCGCGTGCATTGAATACAAGAATCTAAATTAACCGTCATCGCCGGATGAGAAATATCAGCACGGGGCTGTTGTCTGCCGGCAAATCGCGGCGTGCTCACATTTAATGTATCCACCCATTGCTTAAGTTCGGAATCACGATGGCGTGTATTTTCCGGCATATCCGAATACAACAATTCAACGACCATTTTTTGCGCTTGCACTGCGCGTTCATTATTGCTATTGACGGTAATCCCCGGTTTAGAATAACGGCAGCAAGAGGGGGCTAATACCCGTTCGCCGTCAATTTCTACCATACAAGCGCGGCAATTGCCGGCAGCACGATAGCCGGGTTTGTAACACAAATGCGGAATATCGCGCCCGTAACGGCGCGCAGTTTCTAAGATCGTTTCTCCAGCGTAACCAATAACGGCTTGTCCGTCTAAGACAAATTCTATCGGTTCGCTCATTGGTGCGGATAATTTATTTTCCATTGTGATTTATTTTCTCTCTTATAAAGCAGGCAACACAATCGTAATTTTAGCGCAATTCTATTAATTCGTATAAGTTTCAAAATAAAATAAAATAGAGGAAAAATAATAAAACAGGAAAAGGAATTTATTAAATATAGATTTTTTGGTTATAATAGAGAGCTAAGCACCTTATCGCACAGCAGAAGCTGGCGATTTTTATCCAACCGAAAGGGCAAAAATAATATGCGACATTACGAAATTGTCGTTCTAGTCAGTGCCGAACAGCATGAACGCGGCACCACAATGGCGGAACGTTACAAAAATATGATTTCTGAAGATGGCGGTTCCGTACATCGTTTTGAAGATTGGGGCAGTCGGCGACTCGCCTATCCTATCAATAAACGTCTGCGCGCACGCTATTTTTTGTTTAATGTTGAATGCAACGCCGAAACCTTAGCTAAATTAAAAGATGATTTTCGCTACAGCGAATCCGTTGTGCGCACTTTGGTGATTCGTCGTGAAAGTGCGATTGTTGAAGAATCTCCAGTCATGGTAGAACTGAAAAAACAAGCCGATGCCGAAGAAGCCGCCAACGAAGAGAGCGGCAAAGAAGATAAAAATCAGGACAAAGGCGATAAAACCAACACTGGTGACAAAGCCAGCGCCAGCGATAAAGAGAACAACAAGGAGAATGATGATGCAAAGAAAGAATAACCGTTTTGTCAAACGCGGACGTCCACAAAACCGCTCTTTGATCTTTCGCCCCAAACCAGGATGCCCGCTTAAATCAAATGGCATCAAGGAAGTGGATTACAAAGATGTCAACATGATCTCCCGTTATGTCGGCGATGAATGGAAAATTATCCCAGGAAGAATGAATAATATTTCTGCGGGCATGCAGCGTAAAATCAAAACCGCAATTAAACGCGCCCGTTTTTTGTCGTTATTGCCCTATACTCCACATCATAGTCAAATGACAAAAAGCATGGGGAGAGATCAATGAAAGTTATCCTACTTGAAAAGATTGCTGCCGTGGGTAACTTAGGAGACGTAATTAATGTCCGCCCCGGGTACGCGCGCAATTATCTTTTCCCTCAAGGAAAAGCAGAACGTGCAAACGAAGGCACAATTGCACAATTTGAACAACGCCGCGCCGAACTACAAAAACGCCAAGATGAACTAGAAGCAACCATGCAAAGCGCAAACAATGCCTTAGATGGTTATTTGTTACAGCTCACTTCGCGTGCCAGTCCAGATGGGAATTTATACGGTTCTATTACACCACAAATGATTGCCAGTGCATTAAACGCACAACAATTGGTTGCTGGCATTGCCATCAAACGCGGACAAATTACAGTCACCGACGGGCACATCAAAGCCCTAGGCGAACACGAAGCCGTTGTTCGCCTCAATCAAAATTCTGTTGCCAACATTAAAATTTCCATACTTGCGGAAAACACATCACCAGCCACTGAGGAGGCAAAAAATGACAAATCTAAAAAGGATTCTCAATGAATACCAACGTCCGTGAATTAATGCTGGCGGGTGCACACTTTGGTCACCGTGTCCGCTTTAGCAATCCGAAAATGGGACCCTTTATTTATGGTAAATATCGTAGTACACATATTAT
>JAHZKE010000093.1 GCA_022600535.1 Pseudomonadota bacterium | reverse complement strand
TGCCCTAAAATCAGCGGCGGTTGCCGGCGCGGGTCTTTGCCGTGATAGGCGTGACGGTCAGAACCGCACACCCCACAATATAATATCTTTAATACCGTTTCTCCCGCCGCCGCCGTTGGCATGGTAGCGTCGGAATATTGCATTTCAAGATTGGCAGAATAAATTAATGCTTTCATTGTTATTCTTTTTAATGCGATTATACTGCAGTAAAACCGCCGTCTACAAATAAAACTTGCCCGGTGATATAGTCACTGGCGGGAGTTGCTAATAGTAGCACAGCGCCGCGTAAATCGTTTAGTTCGCCATTGCGTCCAATTGCCGTGCGGGCAGCTAACTGGCGAGCGCTATCAGGATTATCTGCAATCACGGCTTGCGTGAGTGCAGTGGGGAAAAAACCGGGGGCGATGGCATTGACCGTAACGCCTTGTGCCGACCATTCGCGTGCTTGCGCCCGTGTTAGCTGGGCAATGCCGCCTTTACCGGCACCATAGGGGGCGCCATTTTTAAATGCCAAATTGCTTTGCAGAGAAGCGATATTAATAATTTTTCCCCAACCGCGACTTGCCATTGCCGGCGCTGTTGCCTGTGCGGTAAAAAAGGCGAAAGACAAATTGACATCTAATAATTGCCGCCATTTTTGCGGGGTAACTTCCGCCATCGGCAAGCGCGGGTTATCGCCGGCGCCGTTAACTAAAATATCAATCGCCCCGCGCGTATGGGTAACTTCGGCAATAAAATCAGGGATTGCTTCTAATTCGGTTATATCGCAAGACGCTGCCGCAATATCAGTGGTCGCGGCACCGGTCGCGGTGAGTTCGCTAACGGCAGAGTCCAACACGGCTTGTCGCCGTCCAACAATGGTGATTTTTGCTCCCGCTGCTGCTAAGGTTTCGGCGGTTAATTTTCCAATACCGCTGCCGCCGCCAATGATGAGCGCGTGCCGCCCGCGCAGAGAAAATAATTCATCAAACAGTGCCATTGTGCTTACTCGGTTTATTGATGTTTGAGCGCACCGCTTTGATAACGCGCTGCCATTTCTGCCAGCGGTAGCGGTTTTAATGTTGCTGCTTTACCCGCGGTGCCAAATGCTTCTAAACGGGCGCGGCATACTTCTTCCATTTTTGCCATTGCCGGAATATTGAATTTACGCGGGTCAAATTCCTGCGGTTGTTCTTTGGCAACACGGCGATATTGTCCGGTCAGTGCCATGCGGCAATCGGTATCAATATTAATTTTACGCACCCCGTGTTTGATTCCTTCAACAATTTCTTCTACTGGTACGCCGTAGGTTTCGGGCATTTCGCCGCCGTTGGCGTTAATAATCGCTTGCAATTCTTCCGGCACGCTGGAGCTACCGTGCATGACGAGATGCAGTTGCGGTAATTTCGCGTGGATTGCCCGCACGACATCTATTGCCAAAATATCCCCGTCGGGTTTGCGGGTGAATTTATACGCCCCGTGCGACGTGCCGATTGCCACTGCCAAGGCATCCACCTGCGTGGCTAAAACAAATTGGCGCGCTTCGTCGGGGTCGGTCAGCAACGCATCTTTTGCTAATGTGCCTTCAAACCCGTGTCCGTCCTCTGCTTCGCCGCTACCGGTTTCTAACGACCCTAAACACCCTAACTCGCCTTCTACCGACACTCCTACCATGTGGGCGATGTCGCTGACGCGCTGGGTCACGTCGGCATTGTATTCATAATCGGCGGGGGTTTTCCCGTCTTCCTGCAACGAGCCGTCCATCATCACACTGGTAAAGCCCGTCGCCACTGCGGAGAGACAAGTTTGGGCGTTGTTGCCGTGGTCTAAGTGCATACAAATCGGAATGTGCGGGTAGGTTTCCACTGCGGCTAACATCAGGTGGCGCAAATAAATATCGCCGGCGTATTGGCGCGCCCCGCGACTTGCCTGCACAATCACCGGTGCTTCGCAGGCGTTGGCGGCGCGCATAATCGCTTGCACTTGTTCCATATTATTGACATTAAACGCCGGCACGCCGTAGTGATATTCAGCAGCATGGTCTAACAACTGTCGTAAAGATATTAATGCCATAATTCTCCCTTTTTATCGCGCTGGTGTTTTTTTGCGCTTGCGTTTAAAAATAAATCCCATAAAGCACCGTCGGCGCATCATCGCGGCATACGCTTGCTTTATAATGCTTAATCTCTATTATACAGAATGTTATTTTCTTCCCCCCTGTACGGCGTGTTGGCACTGGCAGCAGCACTCTTTTGTCGCATGCTCGGTGTATTTCTGGTGCTGCCGGTTGCCGCCTTATTGGTTACGGATTTCCCCGGCAGTAGCCCTTTCGCCGCCGGTTTGGTGTTGGGCGGTTATGGTATTACACAGGCGTTAATGCAAATTCCGACCGGTATCTTAGCCGATCGCTGGGGCAAAAAAACAGTATTATTAATTGCGTTAGCGCTTTTTGCCGGCGGTAGTTTTATTGCCGCTGCCGGCGAGAGCGTTTATGAAATTATCATCGGGCGGCTGTTGCAAGGCAGCGGTGCCGTTGCTGCCGTATCGGCGGCATGGATTAGTGATATCGCCCCTGCCGGGCGCCGAGCGCCGGCAATGGCGGCATTTGGCGCAGTCATCGCACTGGCATTTGTGGTTTCTTTGTTTGCCGCCCCAATATTAGCAGCGGCATATCAACTGAATGGAATTTTTGCCATTACCGGCTGGCTCGGAGTCATTTCTTTTATTTTCGTTCTCTCTTTGCCTGCTCCCGCCATTACCCGCCCGACCGCAAATGTGGCTACCACGTTGCGGACTTTACTTGCCAACCGCCCTTTATTAAAAATTGGCGGCGGGGCTTTTATCTTGCATTATGCACTCGCCACTTTGTTTTTTATCTTGCCGACCAATTTAACATTAGCCCTCGCAGACCACTGGCAAGTGT
>JAHZKE010000092.1 GCA_022600535.1 Pseudomonadota bacterium | reverse complement strand
TGTTTTGGCATGTTGCGGGTCGTTAAATGTTGCCGATTTAAAATTGGCAAAATCAACAAAAGCACTAATATATAAATCGCCATCACCATCGCGGTCAATATC
Organism: Pseudomonadota bacterium; assembly: GCA_022600535.1. Classification (GTDB taxonomy): domain Bacteria; phylum Pseudomonadota; class Gammaproteobacteria; order Tethybacterales; family Persebacteraceae; genus JAHZKE01. The sequence continues at coordinate 13,544 of JAHZKE010000092.1, read as the reverse complement.
TCCGACGGCGATATTTAATGGCGCTGAGGCGGGCGGGAGATCAACTGGAATTTGCTGTTTGCTAAATTGTCCGTTGTTATTGGTATAGAGAAAAATACCGTTTGCCCGCGCCAACAATAAATCGGTATCGCCATCATTATCTAAATCAATGGAGTTGGCGCCGTGTGTTGCTTGCGTACTTGATAAATTGCTGTCGGCGATTTTATTCACCAACGTATTGTCTTGCCAGAAAAATAAAGAATCGGCATTGCCAGCACCGCCGCCGACAAAAATTTCCATTACGCCATCGCCGTTGACATCAATTGCTGTTGCTCCGATAAACGGGTGAAATTCCTCACTCCATGGGTTTTCTTCTGCCGCAATAATAGGCAGTGGTTTAAAGGGCACAATGGGAACAGACGAATTTAATGCGCGCACTTGCTCAAAGCCACAGGAACTAAGCAACAAAGGGCTAATACAAAACAACGCTAAAATGCGGCGACGGGGAAACATAATAAAATTATAACACGCCGATTTTATTGTTCGCTTTCAAAGTATTGCTTGAGCCTAACACCGCCGGCATTAATATCTTCTACTGATATACCGCTAAAAGCAAAACGGGCAAAGGTGGTATCGCTGCCCGCACCAAAATGCGCCCCGGTGCAAAAAGAAACGCCGGTTTGCTGCAGAGTGCCTGTCATTAAGGGTTCAATTGTTGTTATCTTTTTGCGTTGCATAATGCGTTTTAAATCGCAATACAAATAAAATGCCGATTGCGGCACACTAACATCAATTCCATCTATTGCGGCAATGTTGGTAACAAGTGCATCGCGGCGGCATTTGAGTTCCGCCAAAATCGGGGTGTAATCGGCGGTGTCATCCGCGAGTGCTTGACCAATGGCTTGTTGAATAAAATGCGTCGTGCAAGATTCAATATTGGTGTTCATCTTGGCAATATTATTAATTGCTTCCACGGGTCCAATCGCCGCCCCAATACGCCAACCGGTCATGGCAAATTGTTTGGAGAAAGTAAATAAATTAATGGTGCGCTCCATTACCCCCGGGCGGGTTAATAGACTTTGTGCCGGAGTGTCATCGTAACGAATGGCATAATAGGCATCGTCATTTAATATCCAAAGGTCGTGTTCCACTGCAATTTTTGCAATCGCATCTAATTCTGCCGCACTTGCCATTGCTCCGGTCGGGTTATGATAATTATTAAAAATAATTGCACGGGTGTTTTTATTAACCGCTTGGGCAATTGCTTCAATATCTAAACGAAAACCATCGTCTGTTGCGTGATAATAATAAGGGACTGCCTCACCACCATAATAACGTATTTGTGATTCGTAAATTGGAAATCCGGGGACGGGGTAGAGTACTTCTTCTCCCGGGTTCATTACTGCTTGGATGAATTTTGTAATCACTGGCTTGCCGCCGGGTTGCACGGCAACATTTTCTGCTGCATAAGAAACACCGCGCGGCGCACTAAAATGGGCGGCTAATTGTTCACGGAACAAGGGAATCCCCGCGCCCGGGCAATACCCGTTTTTACCGTTACGAATGGCGACAGATACCCCTTCTATTAATGCTTCCGGCGGTTGGATATTAATGTCTCCTAAATGAAACGGGTAAATCTTATTGCCGCGGGCACGCCAATCTTCTGCCAATGCAGAAACAGCAAATGCGGTCTCGGTGCCGAGTAATGTGAGTCGTTGTGAAAATTTCATTTATTTCTCCAGTGATGCCAATTTAGATGGCGGTAGAAAGTAGTGAGACAAATTTATTAATCTCTTCTATTGTTTTAAAATCGCCTATTTTTTCAGCAATAATTTCTCCATTCGCATCTATTAATACCGTATAGGGAAGAACGGCGGTGCGGTTGCCTTGTTGTTGAAAAAAATAAAATATATCAAATGATGATTTAAATAAAGGATAAGCAACGGGATGTTGAATCGTAAAGGATTCTATCGCGGTCAGGTCTTCGTAAGTAACGCCAATTGTTTTAACTTTATGCTGTGCTTGTGCTTGTTCTAATAATGGAATTTCGTGCAAACAGGGTGCACACCAAGTTGCCCAAAAATTAATTAATGCGGGTTGGGCGCCTATTTCTGCCGATAATGAAGTTGCTTCTCCGGTCATTTTTTCCAGTGGTTGTTCGGCGATTTTAAATACTGTTTCTAATTCGCTGTTGTGGTCGCCGTGGTCGTGCGACATGGGAACTAATCGTAGAAAAATAGCAGCGCCAATACCGCAACAGAAAAACAAGAGCGCTAAAAAAACGGTTGCTTTTTTATTCATTGCCTATTTCCGATAAAGAGAGGGTGCCATCAAAGACGTGATTGACTTCGCCTTCTAACCAAATACTGTCATCACCTTCTGTACTGCATGATGTGCCGCAAGATAAACAACCGCCGGGCATGGTGACTGTTGTTGGGTTGTTGACTTGTTGCGCCCCGATGGCAGCTACTGCTGCCGCTAATGCACCGCTACCGCATGCTTTGGTTAATCCGGCGCCACGTTCGTAGACACGTAATTGTATATTGTCTGTTTCTATCTTGGCAAAGCCGACGTTCACTCCGCCTGCTACGCTTTTATTCAGTATTTCGCCGATGCGGATAATTTCTGCATCGCTTATATCGCCGCCTTGTAAGCAAACGTAATGCGGATTGCCAATATCTAAATGGGAAAATAAATGCCCCTCTGCTTGCTGTTGTGCAAAAACTTGCGCCGGCGGCATGAATGCCCGCACACACTTGGTGCCGATTATTTGTGTACGAATTTGTGTAGTCATTGTTTCAAATAATAATTGCTGTTTGCTCGTAAGCCCGCGTTGTATGGCAAAAGCATGTGCACAACGCACGCCATTGCCGCATTGCCCCACTTCACTGCCATCGGCATTGTAAATGCGATAATGGAAATCTCCCCCCTGAGTTGCCGGCGTGAGCAAGAGCAATTGATCAAAGCCGATACCACAATGGCGATCGGCAAGAGCGTGTACTGTTTGCGACGACAAGGGTGGCAACGATTGCGAAATACCATCCAATAAAACAAAGTCATTTCCCAAACCGTGCATTTTTGAGAAATAAAGAAGAGCAGACATTTGCCTCTCATTATAATACGGATTAAATGATTTGTATATCCGCTACTTCTATTTTTTTACGTGTTTGGGTATTTTTGTCAGCATCCGCAGGCAACGCTTCTCGTTCTTCTTGCGGAAGAGGGGGAAAAGAAATACCATTTTCAATTTCACTTGCATAAATTGATAATACCTCTGCCAGCGCGATTTTAACTTCGGCGGTCTTACCTAAAAAACGTGCTGTAAAGTGTATAAAATCGCTATCAATGGTGAGTTTACGCACCGATTCCGGTGATATATTCAATACAATTTTACCTTCCGTCACCAAGTGCTGAGGAATTTGTGATTGATTATTTTCCGCCCACTCCACTAATAGATACGGGGTATACCCTTGGTCAATGCACCATTGGTAAATAGCACGAATAAAATACGGACGGATACTGGCGTCTTCCAGCATATTACTTGCGCATAGATTTTTCTACTACGCTCATCGATTCGATAAAAGAGGGACGAGAAAAAACCCGCTCCGCGTATTTGTATAAAGGTGTTGCCACCCGTGTTGGTAATTCAATTTTATAATAACTCAAACGCCACAGTAATGGTGCCAAAGCAACATCTAACATGGTGAATTCTTTGTCAATCAAATAGCGATAATTCTTCGGCAACTGTGTTGATAATTCGGTCAACCCGGCAACAATCCGCTGTCTGAGAATATCGGCACGGTCTTTTTTGAGATTGCGCTTCAATACTAATGCTTGTAATGCAGGAAATATTTCTGCATCAATTTTATAAAGCAATAGACGCACTTTCGCGCGCAATAAAATATCTGTCGGCATTAATTGCGGATGCGGAAAACGATCGTCTAAATATTCATTAATAATATTGGATTCATATAAAACTAAACTGCGATCAATCAAGACCGGTGTTTGGTTATAGGGATTATAAATCGCGAGCTCTTCTGGTTTGGCGCCAATGTCGACTTCTTCAATGTGCGCTTCCATTTCTTTTTCGCGAAATACAATGCGACAACGATGAGAGTACGGACAATAGCCGTAAGAATATAAAGTAATAGGCATTAGTATAGGTTAATTGATATCACGCCAATACTCTCGATATAAAAAGAAAGTACAGAGCAACAGCAATAGTAGTAAAGATAAAATAAGATAGCCAGCACGATAGCGCTCTGCCCGGGCGGGTTCGGCGATATAATCCATAAAGTTAACTAAGTCGATGATCATTAAGTCGTATTCGGTAGAAGAGAGCCGTCCGGGGCGAATCAATGTTTTTTCGCCCTCGGCATTGACGGCAAACTCACCTTGTAAATCTGCCAATACATGCGGCATCGCCACATTCGGGAAAATTTGGTTATTCCAACCACTGGGACGATCTTCTTGGCGATAAAAACCGCGCAAATAAGAATAGAGCCAATCCACTCCGCGTAACTTAGCGGACAAGCTTAAATCAGGCGGTGCCGCCTGATGAAACCATTCTGTCGCTTCTTCTGTGTCCATAGAACTTTCTATGCCGCTGCTTAAACTCACTTCGTTAAATATTAATTTTTCACGTAGCACTGCGGGGTCAATCCCTAAATCTTCTGCAATACGTCCGTAACGAATGTATTCGGCACTATGACAACCGCTGCAATAATTAATAAACGTTGCCGCACCGCGTTGCAGGGAAGAAAAATCACCGCGTTCAATTGGCGCACTCGGAATGACAACACCCGACGTGCCAGCAGCACCGGCTACAGCGCCCGCAGAAAAAATAATAAAAAAAAGCAGCAACCGTTGCATTAGTGCACTCGTTCTGGCGGTGTCGTGGTTTTATCCCACCTTGTATAAAACGGCATCCCCAGCAAGAAAAGAAAATAAATAACGGTGAATAACTGCGCGAATATCGTTCTGCCGGTCGTCGGCGGCAACACGCCCAACACGCCTAAGCCAAAAAATGAAATGACGAAAAATATCAACGCCGATTTATACCACCAACCACGATAGCGAATAGAACGCACCAACCCTCTATCTAACCACGGCATCGCAAAGAGCAAGACAATGGATAGCCCCATGGCAATCACCCCCCACAATTTAATGCCAAACCATGGCGGCACTGCCCGCAAAATAGCATAAAACGGAGTAAAGTACCACACAGGAGCGATATGGTCTGGTGTTTTTAAAGCGTTTGCCGGTTCGTAATTTGGATATTCCAAAAAGTACCCCCCCATCTCGGGGGCAAAAAACACAACCAAACAAAATAAAATTAAAAAGCCCGTGGCGTAAAATAAATCTTTCACCGAATAATAAGGGTGAAAGGGAATTCCATCTAACGGGTTGCCGTTACTGTCTTTGTTCTTTTTAATGTCAATTCCATCCGGATTATTAGAACCCACCTCGTGTAAGGCAACGATATGTAAGAATACTAAAATAACAAGTATGAGGGGAATTGCCGCTACGTGTAGCGCAAAAAAGCGATTAAGAGTTGCCCCGGAAATGGCGTAGTCACCACGAATGGTTTCGGATAACCACTCACCAACAACCGGCACGGCGGAAAATAAATTAACAATTACCTGTGCCCCCCAATAAGAAGTTTGTCCCCAAGGAAGCAGATAACCAAAAAATGCTTCTGCCATCATGCAAACAAAAATCAACATCCCGAGAATCCAGATGAGTTCACGCGGCGCGCGATAAGAACCGTAGAGCAACGCTCGAAACATGTGCATATAGACCACAATAAAGAAAAATGACGCTCCCGTAGAATGAACATAGCGAATAAGCCAACCATAATGTACATCACGCATAATATATTCAACCGAAGCAAATGCCCCTTCTGCCGACGGATTGTAACTCATCGTCAAAAAAATGCCACTGACGATTTGAATGACAAACATTAAAATAGATAAGGCACCGAAGATATACCAAAAATTGAAGTTTTTGGGAGCGTAGTATTCGCTTAAGTGTTTGCGTACCGCCTTGCGCCAAGGGATGCGATAATCCAGCCAATCCCCAAATGATGCTTTTTGCTCAGGCACTGTCATCTTCTCCTATAACAATTTCATCATCATTAGAATAACGGTGCGGGGGAATAATCAAATTATCCGGTGCCGGGCTACCGCCAAATACGCGTCCGGCAACATCAAAGCGAGAACCGTGACAAGCACACAAAAAACCTTCTTTTTTATTTGTTGCCTGCCCGGGGGAGCACCCTAAGTGGGTACACAAACCAATCGCAACAAAAATATTTTCCTTGATAGAACGATTTTCATTTTGACAATATGCTGGTTGCACACTTGCCGTTGATGCGGGATCGGTCAACTGTTCTTCTTGACTTTTTGCGTGTTGTAACATCTCTTGATCGCGCCCAAATACCCACACGGGTTTTAAACGCCAAACATCACGACGTAATTCGCCCGGCTTTAAGCCGGCAATATTAATTTTGATTGGAGCGCCCGCCGCGCGCGCTTTTTTACTTGGACGCAAAGAGGACATAAATGGAGTTGCCGCAACAGCAACACTGACTCCGCCCACAACACCTGTTACTCCTAAAAGCAAACGCCTTCTTTTTATTTTTTCGTCTTCAGTAACAATGTTATCTGCTGCAAACGGCGTAGCGTTCTTCTCGGTCATTAATAAAATTATTACTACTTTTTAACAATAACTGGTAACGTTTCATCAACACTTCCATCAACACCGATAATTTGCCCAACATTAACCCTGAATTTAGAATTACTATAGGCATCACTCCCTTTTAATACCCCATTTTCAAGCGCGATTGAACTTCCTTCTTCGCCTTGTGCTAACTCAATTCCCTGTCGTGATAACACATCACGATCTTCATCTACTCGTAATGCTTTACCATTTATCCAAAGGATACTTTTACCGTTACTACGATTAACGATATAAGAATCAAAATAAATATCTGCCCCTCTGGTACGGGCACGAATGGGTTCCTCTCCTTCTTGCTCCAATTGCTCTTCAATAATCACAACTGGCACAAATTCTTCAATGTCAAAATCGTCCTCTACTACAATCCCTTCGCGCACTACTTCTAAAACACGTCGTTGTTCTTTCCGAAAAAATAAATCTGGCATTGACGGACGTTGCGCCGAAGTCTCTGTAGCGTTACTTTCTTCGCTATTTTCAACAGATTGTGCATAAACTGGCATTACCATAAAACCAATAAATAATAAATAATTAATAATTTTCATAAATTCATCCCCCTTATATTGATATAACCATCAATATATTAATTTTGTTCTGTTTTTCTTTCGGGATCTTCTACAGAAATCCAAGTCAACTTGCAAGAAGAATCCATATTTTGACGGCTAACTAAAGAAAAAGTTTCTTGCAATAAATTAAAGTTACACTCTACTGGAAAGAAAAAGCTATCTACTCTCTTATCAAGCTCATTTAAAAACATTAAAGTATCCATATCATGTAACATTCCCATTTGCATCGTCATATCCCAAAGACGAATTTGAGCAGTACTGCCTAGCGTGAACGGAGAAACATCGGGAGATTGCAATGCTTCTGATGCAAAGTTATAAGACAAAGGAAACAAATTTCTCTCGACTTGCACGTTCTTCATCTCCTTTACCCAAACAACAGGATCTTGTTCGCCGACGACTCCTTTTTCAACCCAATTTAAATAATCTTCTCGATTTGCACGTACTGTTTCTCGCTCTCCTTCAATACCAGATAATTTGTTTTTGAATTCAACAATCTCTTTTTCTAATTGATTTTTAAGACGCGATTGCTCTGCTGAATATGAAGTTAAATATTGCAACCCTGCACCGGGCGCCAGCACAGTCAATACAAAAAATACCGTCATTATGGCGATCAATGTTTTTTCTTTTTGAGTCAATAAAATATCCATACCAATCTCCTATACCTTGCGTTTGCTAATATCGCTGATACGTTGTTCATCATATCTCTTCCAAATAACACGCAAGTGGAATGTCCTACTACGGGCAGCGTCCACCGAGTAGTCCTCCGTTAGCACACCGCCGAGATTTTGCTTGACTAAATCACGCCGAGGCAAATCAACCGCAACCACTTCTACATCATCACGTGCTTCAAATGAATTAATCAATATATCTGCCCGATCCGCGACATCAATATAAGTTTCGTTGGGCACTGATAAAAACTCCCCCTTAACCTCTAATACTTGATAAATATCTCCCCCTTCAATAAGCGCGAAAGAGTTGCTGTCGTTACGCGAAGGATCACCAGTAACATACCAACGCATATTAGAAATTTGTAGGCGTTTATTTTTTTCGTAAGCATTCGCAAAATAATAAATCAGTTGCCCTGGTATGATATTAATATTGGACAAAACCTGAAATGTTTGCGACACTGCAGAAATATTTGCAGCGGAGGAAGGAGGATCCTCTAGTTGCCCAAATTGCTCGTTGTATCCTCTACGCACCTCATCACGTTGTCCAATGAGATCCTGAGTATCTCCTCTTAATGATAAACCCTCTGCCGCAACAAAAGAGAGATTCCATAACCCGTAAGCTCCGTAGGCAGCAAAAACCATTGCCACTACTGCGGAAAAAGTTTTTAACCAATAATAACGAACTTGATTAAATTTAGCTAATTGCTTAAACCATATATTTGTGAACATTTTTTGTAGAGATAATGAACTGTCATGCCCAAGCTCTCCTAATGCCGTAGTTAATCCAATTTTTTGCGCGACTGCTGATGCATCGTGAAAATTGAAACGAATTTTTTCACTCCCCTTGACCAACTCTTTCAACTGCCCTACCATTGCCGCTGGACAAATAAAATGTATGTCTAATCCTTGCGCAAGAGAAATTTTAAGAGAATTTAAATATTGAATTGTCCGCTCTAACTCTTTGCGAATTGCAACAGCAACTTCTTCTGCATTTTCATCGGAAATTTTTGACACCCGACTGAAGCGCACATCTCCTTTATCGTAATGCGTTTGCCGTAATAATCCTTTTTCGTGAATTGTCATCAACAATGAAGATTGTTTGCGCCAGCTACTATTTATACTCTTGAGTAGTTCTAAGTTAACAAACGAAACCGCATGCACTCCTTCAAGATAGTAATCTGGATTTTTTATAATGGCATTCATCCACGGCAAAACCTTTGTTTCTGTTAACATGCCGTAAAATAAAACAATATCTTCACGTCTACCGCGATCTTCGCGTCCTTGTACCATAGACATACACAAAGAGATGCCACGAAACAGTTGATCCATGCGACGATGATGAAAATCAAGCTTGTATTTCCCAATCAAGTGAGCTACTTTTTCTACTCGATAATCCTCACCGATAATGTTTGCCAAAATACGGAATGAAGCGTTTTTATATTCATCCTTATTTTTTTGCAAATAGCTAACAAAACGCCCCAAGCCCAACTCGTCATTGCTAAAAATTGCAATACGAATAATTTCGCCTTTTTTCCACGAGATAAGCTCAACATCACTATCGCTAATAAGCAATCCAATTTTTTTGGTAAATGATAATGGTAAGTTTTTAATACTGTTCATGTCTCTAAATTCCCTAAAAGATCATATAATGGACCATATACTGCAGCAATTACCCAAACAATCAAACTGGCAAGAAATAGCATCATTATCGGCTGAATTGCCCCTTGCGCAGTTTCAATTGCTTCATTAGCATCACGGTCATAATAAGATTTAATTTGTAACATTGCTTCATCAACACCGCCTGTTGCCTCCCCTAAGCGTATCATTCTCAACACCAAGGGTGGGAAAAGTCCTGATTCGGCAAAGGCATTTGAAAGAGAAGCGCCGTTTGTAATGTTTTCAATAACGCCATCTAAACCTTTAGCAACATATTTATTACCTAATGAACCACGAGAAATTTTCAACCCATCGATCACACTAACTCCAGAACCATAAAGTAGACCAAACACATTAGAAAATCGAGATAGTAGCAATTTTTCAAATACAGAACCAAATATTGGCATCCGTATTTTAAATCTATCCATAACATAATCAACGCCCGGAATAGTTTTTAATAAAAGTTTAATAAATACAAACACTCCAACAGTGCCGATAAGCATTTGCTTCCAATACGCATCTAGAAAATCGGAAGTATTAATAAGCGCAATCGTATAAACAGGAAGTTCTCCACCTAAGGACTGCAAAATACGCACCATTCCTGGCACAACAAAAGTCAGCAAAGCATAGGTAGCACCAAGCATTACCACCAGTGCAAAAATTGGATAACGCACTGCTTTTTTGCTTTTGGCAATTATTTCGCCTTCCCATTTAATGTTCTCCCCCAAATGCCTAAGCACAACATCAAGCTCTCCCGATTGCTCCCCTGCTTCCACCAAACTAATAAAAACATTATCAAAAGTTTTGGGGTGTCGTTTCATCGCATTAGACAAAGTAGATCCTTGTTCTACATCTTGAATAATCAAACCGACCGTATTACGCAATGTCGCGTTCGCAACTGAGTCGCGTACATCTGCCAAACCTTCTAACAAAGGGACACCACCAGCAACCAAACGCTCAATATAAAAACAAAATTGACTTAACTCGTCACGGCTAATTTTTTTTTGAAAAAATGAACCGCCTCCGAAACCACCTTTTATCTCGCTACCACTAATTAGCGACAATCCCAATCTTGAAACGCGACGCTCCAGATCTCCCTTGTTAGATGCTTCAATTTTGCCATTAACAACCTGGCCGGATTGATTGACTGCGCTGTATTTAAAAGTTGCCATTTTTTATTTAATGCCCTGTCGGTTCATGACCATCGCTGGAAATACCCACTTTTTGCAATATATCTGTTAAATCAACCACACGCTTGATTTCATCCAATGTCGTTTGCCCTTGGAATATCTTACCCATGCCTTCTTCTGCCATAGAAACATAAACATTCGTTTCTATCGCAACCTTGCGCACCTCTTTGGCACTCACACGGCGAACAACACATTCATCCAGCTCATCATTGAATTTCAAAACCTCCATAATAGCAACACGACCTCGGTACCCTTGAAACTCACATGACGCACAACCGACTGCTTCATGCAAATCCGCATTCTCTATATCGTCTATGAATTCACTAAATACTGCGCGTTGCATATCTGTTATTTCTTCAGCTTTTTTCTTACACTGTGAGCACAATTTACGAACAAGGCGCTGTGCGACAACACCACTGACATTCGTTGCCATAATATCGGGCAATACACCCATATCACTCAAACGCGGCAACACTCCAATCGCACTATTTGTATGCAATGTTGTCAATACTAAGTGACCTGTCATCGCTGCACGAAACGTTAACTCTGCTGTTTCGGTTGAACGAACCTCACCAACTAAGATTATATCCGGATCTTGCCGCAACATAGATTTGATTCCCCCTGCCCAATCCATTTTTGAACTTTCACCGGCATTGGACTGACGAATCATTGGCAAAGGATATTCTACTGGATCTTCCAGTGTCATAATATTGACACTTTCTTTATTCATGTGCTGAATAATAGAGTAAAGTGTTGTTGTTTTTCCACTTCCTGTAGGACCCGTCACCATAATAACACCACTCGGTCTTGCCAAAATAAGCTGCAATAAATGCATAGAACGATCGCTAAGCCCGAGATTGTTAATTTTAGAAATATTACGCTGCTGATCTAAAATTCGCAGGACAAAGTTTTCACCGTGCGTGACGGGTTGACTGGCAACCCGAAAATCAACTATTCTGCCATAAAGTGTAAAGCTAATTCTACCGTCTTGCGGCAAACGCGATTCGGCAATATTCATATCTGACATCACTTTCAGGCGCACTGCCATTCCACCCCAGTAACTGCGATGTAAACTTCTAATTTGTCGTAAGACTCCGTCAATGCGGTAACGCACACGCAAAAAACTCTCTTCCGGCTCAAAGTGAATATCGGAAGCACCGCGTTTAACTGCATCATTCAAGAAGGCATTAACCAAACGAACGATCGGATTAGAAGAACTCTCACCACCAGAACCAGCACTTGATACACTGGTACTAATTTCGCCCGATTCAATTTCACGCAAAATCCCTTCAATGGTTAATTCTAATCCATAATACTCATCAACTGCCCGGCTAATTTCCGATTCTTCCGCGACCATAAATTCTAACTCATAGCCGCCACCCAAAAATGCACGAATTTGATCGGCTAAAACTAAATCATTTGGATTCGCAACAGCCAACACAATGGCATTACGATCTTCATGAAAAGCAACTGGAAAAACATTATAACGTTTTGCAACATCTATCGGCACACGCGCTAAAACCTCCGGATCAACACTAATACGCGTCAAATCCACAACACCTGTTCCGCCCGATTCAGAAAAAATATCGCGTAAAGTTGCTTCCGTCAAAAAGCCCAAACGCACTAACACACGCCCTAACGGGTCTTGAGAGTTCTGTTGTTCAAAAAGCGCAATACGCAGTTGATCATCGCTTAAAACACCTTTTTCAAGCAATCGCTCTCCTAGCGGGACAGCATCTTCACCATCTTCACCGATATTTTCAAAAATATTATCATCTAACAGGTCAGACATTCACTCCTCCGATCAATTTAAATCTTCGATTCTGGCTTTGACTTCAACACGGTTAAAACCAACTGGTAAATCTACCGATAATTGCAACGCTTCACGATAATAACGTAACGCTAACTGAGGCTTGTTCAGATAGTCTAAAATAACTGCCAAATTATAAGCATAATCAGGATTATTTGTTTCTCGTGAAAAAGCATCAAAGTACGCTTGTTGCGCATCTTTGAATTTTCTGTTCTGCGCGTATAAATTCCCTAAAGAAAAATATAAACGACCGTCTGCTGCTGGCATTTTACCTAAAGTGCCTTTTAATGCTTTTTCTACTTCATAAAAATTACCACTATCACCACGCAAATTGCTAAGTTCAGCGATTGCAATTGGGTCATTTGGATAGTAATTTAGTAAATCTAAATAAGTCGCTACCGCGGCTTGGTAACGCCCCGTAGTAACTCCAATTCGCGCAATGCCTCGCAAAGCATCTCGGTTCGTAGGCGACATGATTAACACGTTACGATAAATCGTTTCTGCTTCTAGATAAGAACCTTTATTATAAAAAGCCCGCGCTTGGTTGAGCATTTTCTGCCGCTCCTGTCCCTCCGCAGATAATTTGACCTGCACTTGGGCAATTTTTGTTACCGCTTGCACTTTATCATTTTTCTCATCTAAACTTTGAATATTTTTAATCGCAATGTCTAGCTCATTATCTGAGGGTGTCTTGCTATCAAATCTTAGCTTTGCTTCACGACTTGAACTTGCTGTTTGCAATAAAAGTTCTTCGGGTTTTGAATTTGATTGCCCCTCTACAAGAATATCATCTTCCGCTTCCTCTACAAAATCTTCATTTATTTCCAACTCTAACAATAATTGTCTTTGCTCATCTAGTTTACGAGTTTTTTCTTTGTTAATATCAAATCCTGTTAGAAAAGCAATTTGCTTAACATAAGAATCTTCACCGATATTATCT